>CAZHMM010000219.1:0-5743 GCA_964533585.1 uncultured Elioraea sp. | reverse complement strand
GCGGGAAGCCGGTCCACGGCACCGCCATCGCCCAGGCCTCGACGCAGCGGAAGCGGTAGCTGCGCTCCTCGAGCGGGAAGCGTCGGATCAGCGCGTCGATGTCGACCGTGCGCGGGGTCGCGACCATGCCGTCGATGGTGACGGTCCAGGGCCGCAGCGGCAGGCGCTGGGCGGCCTGCCAGATGCCCTTGTGGCTGCCGAACTCGTAGAAGTTGTTGTAGGTGATCGCCTCGCGCGCCTCCGTCAGCGGGCGATCGAGCGTGTATCTCTCCACGCGCGTCGCCGGATACAGATCGCGGGTCGGATCGTTGCCGACCTGGGCATCCCACCAGCCGCTCGGGTCACGCCCCTGGCCGAATGCGGCGCGCAGCCCCAGCCCCCCGGCCGCGATCGTGCCCGCGCCGAGGCCGAGTGCCGCGAGCGCGCGCCGGCGGTCAAACGCTACTGTCTCGGGCGTGAGCGCCCGCGCGGGCAGGTTCCAGTCCCGGCGACGACGGATCGGCATTGCGGTCCTCTCCTGAACGACACCATGCGATATCGCTGCGACCGCGCCCGAGGTATCCTCACAAGGACTTGAGCCGGCCTACGGCCGCGCCGGCGGCGGCTTGTCCTCGACCGCAGGCGGCGAGTCCTCGGGCAGCGGGGCCAGCCGATAACCCTGCACGCGCATGCAGAACGCGGTCATGTCCTGGATCGCCTCAAGCCGCGAGACGCCCCAGCCGGGCGCGTAGCCAAAGCCAAGCCCCCAGCCGGGCCAGTACGGCCGCGGCCCCGGCCAGCCCCAGCCGCCATAGCCGAAGCCGAAGGCGAAGCTCGGTGAGCGGTTCACCTCCATGACCGCCTGCTCATGGCAGCGGCGCAGCACCTCGTCACTGGCCCAGGCACCGTCAGCCTCACGCTGCCAGCCCTGGGGGCGACCCGCGCAGGCGGCAAGCGCGACCACGGCGAGCAGCGGGATCACAAGAGACCGCAGGCGCAACATCTTGATAGTCTAGACCGGCTGCGTGTCGCGAAGATGGCCGATCGCGCGGTTGCGATGGGCTGCCGCGTTTCGCGGTACGCCTTGCAATCTGCAAATGCGACAGGCGAAAAAAGAAGGGGCCGCACCAAGGTGCGACCCCTCAAGGCAAGGTTGAGGAAGGCTTACGTGCTGCCGGCGAGTTGCCCCGCAGGCAGCGACGCACACAGCAGCAACCGCCATGCCAACCTCGGCTGGGCTAGTCCTCAGCAGTTCGTGATGCCGCCCCGGCCGGATCGACCAGGCCTTCGAGGCGACGCGCCGCGAGGCGGGCGAACCGGGCGAGCAGCGCCCGCCGCCGCGCCGGCGCCAGCGGATGCGACGGCGCCTCGCGCAGGATGGCCCCGCCGAAGGGGTCGGCCACGAGCAGCCCGGCATCCTCGGGCAGCAGCGTCTGCGGGAACTCGGGATCGACGGCGAAGAACAGACGATCGCAGTATGCGCGGTACTCGTGCCACTTCGCATCCGACTGAAAGTCGCGCGCGCAGGACTTCACCTCGACGATCACGAAACGGTCGTCGGGAGCGAGCACCAGCAGATCAGCCCGCCGCCCATGCGGCAAAGCGACCTCGCGCAGCACCGCATGGCCAAGCGCGACGAACAGCCGCGCAGCCCCTTGCGTCACCGACGCCGTCCGCAATGCCGCGTCGTCCATCGCGCTACTCGATCGCCACCGCATAATCGAGCCGCGCGGTGCGGCTCACCCGGTGCTCCACCGCGCCGCCGTCAAGCCCGAAGGCGATGCGCAGGACGCGCAGGATCGGCGCCCCCGGCGCGACGCCGAGGCAACGGGCGACCGGGACGGAGGCGGCTTCGGGCGAGATCCGGTCCTCGGCGCGCGCGACCGTCACGCCGCAGTCACGCTGATAGAGCACGTAGAGCTCCTCGGCGAGGTCCTGGCCGACGGGAACCTGAAGCCGCGCGAACAGCGGCAACGGCAGCGCGATCGTCTCATGCACGAGCGCGCGCGACCCGACCCGGCGTTCGCGCGTCAGCGCCAGCACCGTCGCTCCGGATGAGAGCCCGAGTCCCCGCACCTCGTCGCCTCGCGCCGGGCGTTGCTTTGCGGTGAGCACGCGCCCGGAGGGCACGATGCGCGACCCGTCGGGCGCGACGAGGCGGAGGAAGCGGAAGCGGGCGCGGTCCGAGCTGTGGCGCAGCACCGCGGTGCCGCGGCCCTGGCGGCGCTCGACCACTCCGGCCTGCACGAGATCATCGAGCGCGCGGCGCACCGTGCCGAGCGCGACGCCGAGGCTCGCGGCAAGGCGCTGTTCGGAGGGCAGGTAGTCGCCCGGCGGCCATTCGCCCGCGACGATGCGACCGAGCAGATGGTCGTGCACCTGCTGGTAGAGCGGCCGTGCGGCGACGGCGGCAGGCTGGAGCTCGTCGGGCATCATTGGTCTTATAAATGACCTATGACCTGCATTGACAGAGGAATGTCACCGCGCGCAGGATGCGCCTGCCGGCGGATGCGCCGGCTGGGATCGCCCGGCATCGGCCGGGTGGAGCGGGGAAACATCCAGGATCACGCATGAGCGCGCCGCACTTTCTCGTCCATGAGCATACCGACAACGTCGCCGTCGCCGTGCAGGAGGGCATCTCCGCAGGGCAGAAGGTCACACTCTGGGTGATGGACACCGACGAGACACTGGAGATGACCGCGCTCGACGCGATCCCGCTCGGCCACAAGATCGCGCTGAAGGACCTCGCCGCCGGCGACACGGTGATCAAGTATGACCACGATGTCGGCAGGATCGTCGCGCCGGTGAAGAAGGGCGGGCACGTGCATACCCAGAACATGAAGACCAAGCGCTGGTGAGCGGAGAGCCATGATGAACGCCTCGAACCTCTCCTTCATGGGCTACCGCCGCCAGAACGGCCGTGTGGGCATCCGCAACCATGTCGTGATCCTGCCGGTGGACGACATCTCCAACGCCGCTGCCGAGGCGGCGGCGAACAACATCGCCGGCACGCTCGCGATCCCGCACGCCTACGGCAGGCTGCAGTTCGGCGCCGACCTCGACCTGCACTTCCGTACGCTGATCGGTACCGGGCGCAACCCGAACGTCGCTGCGGTGGTGGTGATCGGCATCGAGCCGAAATGGACCCAGCGCGTCGTGGACGGCATCGCCGCCACCGGCAAGCCGGTCGAGGGCTTCTACATCGAGACCTATGGCGATCTGAAGACGGTCGAGCGCGCGAGCCGGGTGGCCGCCCAGCTGGTGAAGGACGCCACCGAACTGCAACGGGAGACGTGCTCGATCGACGAGCTCTGGGTCTCGACCAAGTGCGGCGAGAGCGACACCACGACCGGGCTCGGCTCCTGCCCCACCGTGGGCAACCTGATCGACAAGCTCGATCCGCTCGGCGTCACCTCCTGCTTCGGCGAGACGAGCGAACTCACCGGCGCTGAGGAGGTGTGCGCCGGCCGCGCCGCCTCCGCCGAGGTGCGTGCCAAGTTCATGGCGACCTGGAACGCCTACAACGACATGATCAACCGCCACAAGACGAACGATCTGTCCGAGAGCCAGCCCACCGCGGGCAACATCGCCGGCGGGCTCACGACGATCGAGGAGAAGGCGTTCGGCAATCTCCAGAAGATCGGCAAGAAGGCGCGCTACATCGACGTGCTGACGCCGGCGGAGGAGCCGGCGAAGGGTCCGGGCCTCTATTTCATGGACACCTCCTCGGCTGCCGCCGAGTGCGTCACGCTCCAGGCCGCCGCCGGCTTCGTTGTCCACCTGTTCCCGACCGGCCAGGGCAACGTGATCGGCAATCCGATCGAGCCGGTGATCAAGATCACCGCGAACCCGCGCACCGTGCGCACCATGCCGGAGCACATCGACCTCGACGTCTCCGGCCTGCTGCGGCGCGAGATGAACATCGAGGAGGCGGGTGACAGGCTGATCGAGCTGACGCTCCGGGTCTGCAACGGCCGCATGACGTGCGCCGAGGCGCTGAAGCACCGCGAGTACTCGCTGACACGGCTCTATCAGAGCGCTTAGTTTCCTGGAGGGGCGCCACGGCGCCCCGCCATCGCGGAATCGAGGGGACGCCAGAGCCCCGCCGCCAGCACAGGGAGGAACTGGGATGCGCAGAAGGACACTCATCGCAGGGCTCGCCGGCGTGTCCGCGCTCGGCCTCGGCGCGCCGGGCCTGCGCGCGCAGCCGCGCGAGGTGCGCCTCGCCGAGCAGTTCGGCATCGGCTACCTGCCGCTCAGCATCATGAAGGTGCGCAAGCTGCTCGAGGAGGAGGCGAAGACGCGCGGGCTCGATATCACCAGCTCCTGGGTACGCTTCGCCTCCGGCACCGCCATGAACGAGGCGCTGATCAGCAACAACCTTGACTTCGCCTCGGGCGGCGTCGGGCCGCTGCTGACGATCTGGGCGCGCACGCGCGGCAATCTCGACGTGAAGGGTGTGGCCGCGCTGAACGCGATGCCGCTCTACCTGAACACGATCAACCCGAACGTGCGCACGATCGCCGATTTCACCGAGCGCGACCGCATCGCCCTGCCGGCGGTGAAGGTCTCGATCCAGGCGGTGATCCTGCAGATGGCGGCCGAGAAGGCGTTCGGCGCCGGCAACCACACCAGGCTCGACCACCTTACCGTCTCGATGTCCCACCCGGACGGCATGACGGCGATGATGTCCGGGCAGAGTGAGATCACAGCGCACTTCTCGTCCGCGCCGTTCCAATACCAGCAGCTTGCAGATTCCCGCGTCCGGCGCGTGCTGAGCAGCTACGACGTGTTCGGCGGGCCCCATACCTTCAACAGCGTCTGGGCCATGGGCCGCTACCGCACGCAGAACCCCCAGATCATGGCTGCCTTCATCGCCGCCCTCGATCGCGCCATGAGCATGATCAAGGACGATCCCGAGGCCATGGCGGATCTTTGGATCGAGGATCAGCGCTCACGCCTGCCGAAGGACGAGGTGCTGAAGCTCATCCGCGATCCGGAGAACATCTGGACGACGACGCCGCAGAAGATCATGGCGTTCGCCGAGTTCATGCACCGCACGGGCGGCATCCGCGCCAAGCCGGACAAGTGGCAGGACGTCTACGTCGAGGACATCGCCGGGCTCGCGGGCTCCTGAGCGGATGGAGGCAGGCACGATCGCCGAGACGCGGAGGGCGCCGGGCGGGCAGCACATGCCCGCCCCCTTGCTCTCCGCGCGCGGCGTCACGCTGCAATACCGCACGCCGCAGCACATCGTCACCGCCACCTGGCGCGTCGATTTCGACGTGCTGCCGTCCGATCGCTTCGTCCTGCTCGGCCCCTCCGGCTGCGGCAAGTCCTCGATCCTGAAGTCGGTCGGCGGTTTCCTCCCTCCGGTCGAGGGCACGCTCACCATCAACGGCCGGCCGATCGTCAGGCCAGGACCGGATCGGATGATGGTGTTCCAGGAGTTCGAGCAGCTCCTCCCCTGGCGCACCGTGCTGGGCAATGTGCTGTTCCCGATGCGCGCGACGGGCCGCTTCCGCGGCCGCGAAGCGATGGACCGCGCGCGCGACATCCTGGACCGGGTTGGCCTTGGCAGGTTCACGGATGTCTATCCGCACATGCTCTCGGGCGGGATGAAGATGCGCGTGGCGATCGCGCGCGCCATGGCGATGGAGCCAGACATCCTGCTGATGGACGAGCCCTTCGCCGCGCTCGACGCGCTGACCCGCCGCAAGATGCAGGAAGAGCTGCTCGGGCTCTGGGACCAGCTCCGCTTCAC
>CAZHMM010000218.1:0-5756 GCA_964533585.1 uncultured Elioraea sp. | reverse complement strand
GATGGCGGCGAGGTGGAAGGTGCCGAGACAGGCGTCGCCGCATCATCGTCCGCGAAGCGAAGGATACGAATCGACCGCCCGGAAACCAACGGGGGGCAGCTCACAGATACCGATGTGCGGCGCGCAAAGAGCGGCATCCGTTCCCCCCCCGTCAGGTCACCCCCGTCAGGTCACGATCCCGAGCCTGCGCCCAAGATCGCGATAGAGCCGCACCTGCTCGCCGATATAGGCCTTCGCTGCCGCACCGTCGGTGATGTACGGAACGGAGCCCACGCGTCGCGTCGCGGCGATCCAGCCCTCGTCCTTGCTGAGGGCGCCCATCACCTCGCCCCAACGTCGCGTCACCGTCGCCGGCAGGCTTGGCGGACCCGCGAGCGCATCCCAGCCGACGATGGCCTCGAGTTGCGCGAAGCCGGCCTCGCGGACCGTCGGCACATCCGGGATGGAGGAAAAGCGTTCGGGCGTCGTCACCGCAAGCGCACGCACTCGTCCGCCCGCGATCGCGCCGGCGGTCTCGCTTAGGTTTTGTCCGACCAGCTGCACCTGCCCGCCGAGCAGCGCGGCCGCGACCTCGCCGCCGCCGCGGAACGGCACCTCGACCGTCGCGTCCGGCGCCAGTCCCGCCTGCAGGAGCAGGTATCGCACGCCGAGATTGAGGATCGTGCTTGGCCCCGAGCTGCCGTGGTTCAGTGCGCCTGGACGGCGGCCGATCTCCTCGACCAGCTCGCCGAGCGTCCGCCACGGCGCATCCGCGCGGACGACGAACACGAAGGGATTGATGTCCACCATTCCGAGGAAGGTGAACTCATCCCAGGCGTATTGCGCGGCCGGATCGATCGCCGGCACGATCGCCGAGGAAGCGATGCGCGCCATCAGTAGTGTATGTCCATCAGACGCCGCACGACGCACATGCAGCGTGCCGATCATGCCCGAGGCGCCGGTGCGGTTCTCCACCACGATGGGCTGGCCGAGATGCCTGTCGGCATGCGCGGCGAAGGTGCGTGCGGCGACATCGGAGGCGCCGCCCGCACCGAATGGAGCGACCAGCACGACCGGCCGATCGGGGTAACGCGCCTGGGCCAGCGCGGGTGCGGCGAACGGTGTGACCAAACTGGCCCCTATCAGGGCGCGGCGTGAGACAGGCATCGGACGCTCTCCCATACGGTTTGTTGGATGGATCATCCCCGTCGCACCGTGCCCGCGTCAACGTCTGCGGCGCGTCAGCGCGAGACGCCTTGGCACATCAGCCGTCCGATGCGTGGCCAATTCGGACAGCACATCGTCCGGCCATGCCGCGACGCGCCGCGTTGCGAGATCGACACAGAGATACAGCACCTCGTTCTCCGCTGAGAGCCATCCTTCCTCCGCGTGGTACAGGCGATGGCGGATCAGCAGCCGCTTGGCATCGAACGCCAGGACTGCGCTGTCGGCGGAGAGCGGCGCGTCGAGCACCACCTCGCGCACATAGGCCTGCCAGGACTCCACGGCGAAGGTGCCGAGCCCGCGTGCGCGAAAGGACGCACCGAGGTTCAGCACCGGCCAGAGCCCGTCGGTCGCGAGATCGAAGGCAACCAGATAGTAGGCGAGGTTCATGTGGCCGTAGTGGTCTACCCGTTCGGGGCGGACCCGACAGAGCACCTCGGTGTCGCGTGCGTCGTCCTGCATCGTGCTACTCACCTTGACCTTGCAGTGGGCGGCTTGCCCCAGTGTCTCGCATTGCGCACGGCGGCACCAAAGCCCCTGGCAGGTGCCACGCCGGCGACCTAAGTTGCGCCGCCCCGCACCGGAGAGAGACCAAATGCCGACACAGCCCCTTCGCCGCCGCACGCTCCTCGCCGCCCCCGCACTCGCGTTCACGATGTCCGCCCGCGCGCAGACCTGGCCGACCCGGCCGGTGCGGCTGATCGTGCCCTTTGCGCCCGGCGGCGGCACCGACGTGACGACACGGCTCTGGGCGCCGAAGGTCTCGGAGATCCTCGGCCAGCCGGTGGTGGTGGAGAACCGCGCCGGGGCGGGCGGCGTGATCGGGGTCGATTTCGTCTCCAAGCAGGCACCGACCGGTGACGTGCTCGGCATGGCCACGCTCTCGCAGGTTGGCCTGGCGCCGGGCCTGCCCCAGCCGCTGCCATTCGATCCCGTGCGCGACCTCACGCCGATCGCGCCCACTGTGTTCGTTCCTGTGGGCCTCGGCGTCACGCGGCGTGGGCTCGCGGTGAGCACAGCGCCCGAGTTCATTGCGCTTCTTCGCAACAATCCGGGAAAATACCAGTATGGCTCGGCGGGCGTCGGTACCTCGGGCCACATCGCCTGCGCCACCTTCGCGCGTGCGATCGGCGCGGAGGTCGTGCATGTGCCCTATCGCGGTTCCGGGCCGGTGTTCGCAGCCCTTTCCGCCGGCGAGGTCCACTACACCTTCGACATCGCAAGCCTGCTGAAACCGCACGAGGAGGCGGGCACCGCGAAGATCCTGTTCATGGCGACGGATGAGCGCTCTTCGCTTGTGCCAGCGGTGCCGACGGCGCGGGAGATCGGCCTGCCCGACTACAAGGCCTATTCCTGGTATGGCGTGTTCGGCCCGGCGGGATTGCCGCGCGAGATCGTCGCGCGGATGGCCGCCGCGGTGGAGCAGGCGCTGGCCGATCCCGCGATTCAGGCGCGCTTCGAGCAGATGGGCACGCCGGCGATGCGCGGCTACACGCCCGAACGCTTCGCCGAGTTCGTGCGCACCGAGAACGCGACCTGGGTACCCTTGGTGCGGAGCCTCGGCATCACCGAGTAGCCGCCGCAGCGCGGCGTCCCCTGACGTGCTACCACAGCGCCGATGATCCGCATCCGCCGCATCGCCGACGACGCCACGCGTATCGACCGGGACGCCATCGAGGCGGCAATCAAGCTCCTCCGTGCGGCCTTCCCGGCGGCGCGCGAGGGCGAGTTCGAGACGCTCGCCGCCCTGCTCCGCCGCGGCGGGCCAGAGAAGGTCCGCCCCTTCCTGCTGGCCGCCGAGGACGGTATGGGGCGCGTTCGGGGAGCGGCGATCCTCTGGCACATGCCGGATGTGCGCGTGCTTTGGCTTGACTACATCGCCGGCGCCGAGGGCGCGCGGGGGGCCGGGGTGGGGGGCGCGCTCTATCAGCGTGCGCGGGAGCTTGCCGCTGGACTCAACGCCTCGGTGCTGCTCTGCGAGTGCCTGCCCGACGACCCGAAGGTGGTCACCGATCCGGCCCTGCGCGCGGCGAATGCGCGGCGGTTGCGCTTCTATGCCCGGTTCGGCGCGCGCCCGCTCGCCGGCACCGAGTACGAGCTGCCGATCCCGGGCGAGACTGGGCCGATGCCGCCGCTGTTGGTCGTCGATCTGCTCGACCGGCGCGATGCGTGGCCGCGCGACGAGGCGCGGGAGGCGATCCGGGCAGTGCTGACACGCAAATACGGACGCGTCTGCTCGCCCGCCTACATCGAGCGCGTAATCGAGAGTGTGCGCAACGATCCGGTGCTGCTGCGTGAGGTTCCTCGGCCCGCACGCGCGTTGCCGGCACCGCGCCTGTCGCCCGGCCCGGCGATGACGCTGGTCGTCAACGACCGCCACGACATCCATCATGTGCGCGAGCGCGGCTATGTCGAGGCGCCGGTGCGCGTGCGCGAAATCCTCGAACACCTGCCGCGCGCGGTGCCGCTGCGCAGCCTGCCGGCCCGCGCCTTCCCCGACGCCGCGATCACGGCAGTGCATGACCGCGGCCTCGTTGCCTATCTGCGCGCGGCCTGTGCCGAGGTGGGCGAGGGCAGAGCGGTCTATCCGTATGTGTTCCCGATCCGCAACGCCACGCGCCCGCCGAAGGACCTCGCGCTGCGCGCAGGTTATTACTGCATCGACACTTTCACGCCGATCACCGGCAACGCATGGAAGGCCGCGCGCCACGCGGTCGATTGCGCGCTCACCGCGGCAGAGGCGGTACTGGCCGGCGAACGGCTCGCCTATGCGCTGGTCCGCCCGCCCGGCCACCACGCCGAGCGGCGCGCATTCGGCGGATTCTGCTACCTCAACAATGCCGCGATCGCGGCGGAACTGCTCAGCCGGTTCGGGCGTTCTGTGGTGCTCGACATCGATTACCACCACGGCAACGGCACACAGGACATCTTCTATGCGCGCTCGGACGTGCTGACGATCTCGATCCACGGCGATCCGGCGATCGCCTACCCGTACTTCTCGGGGTTCCGCGACGAACGCGGCGAGAGGGAAGGTGCGGGCTTCAACCTGAACCTGCCGCTGCCCGAGGCAGCGAGCCCCGCGCAGTTCGCCGAGGCGCTGGAGATCGCCTGCCGTCGCATCATCCGCCACGATCCGCGTTTCCTGGTCGTTGCCGCCGGCTTCGACACCGCCGCCGGCGATCCCACCGGCTCCTGGCGGCACCGGCCCGCCGATTTCCGGCGCATCGGCGCGCGGCTCGCGGGCCTGAACCTGCCGACGCTGGTGGTGCAGGAGGGCGGCTACCGCACGCGCACGCTGGGCACCAACGCGGCGGCGTTCTTCGACGGGCTCTGGACTGGGCGGTCATGACCACGCCGCAACTGATCATCCTGGGTCTGCTCGCGGGCGTGATCGCGGCGATGGCCTCGGGCCGCGTGCGCCCGGACCTCGCCGCGCTCGCCGCGCTTCTGATCGCGGTCGCGCTCGACCTCGTGCCGGCCGTCGATGCCTTCGCGGGCTTCGGCGCGCCCGCCGTCGTGACGGTGGCCGCGGCCCTGGTGCTGTCTCGCGCGATCGAGGAGACGGGCCTCGTGCAGGGCCTCGCCGACCGGCTGCTGCCGGCAGGCAGCGGGGCGATGATGGCGATCCTGGTGCTGGGCGGAATCGGCGCGGCGGCCTCGGCCTTCATCAACAACGTCGCGGCACTCAGCCTGCTGATCCCGGCGGCGCTGCGCGTCTGCCGGCGCGACGGGATCGCACCCGGGGCGCTGCTGATGCCGCTTTCCTTCGCCACCATCCTCGGCGGCATGACCACGCTGATCGGCACGCCTCCGAACGTCATCGTCTCGGATGCGCGGGCCAGTTCCGAGCTTGGCCCCTTCACCTTCTTCGCCTTCTCGACCGCGGGGCTTCCGGTTGCGCTCGCCGGACTCGCCTATCTCGCGCTGATCGGCTGGCGGCTTGCGCCCAAGCGGAAGGGCTCGGCCGACGATGTGCGCGACATCGCCCCCTATGTGGTCGAGGTGTCCGTGCAGGAGGAGGGCAAGGCCGACGGGATGACGGTGCAGGAGCTCGACGAGGCGCTCACCGGCCACGACGGCCAAGTCCTCGCGCTGATCGGCGCGGGCGACCGGACGCGCGTGCCGCACGGCTCGACCGTGCTGCGCGCCGGCGACCGGCTGCTGCTGGAGGCCGAGGCCGAGGCGCTCGGCCCTGGTCTCGAAGCGCTCGGCCTCGTGCTAGCCGAGAAAGCGACCAAGGGCAGCGGGCTGCTGGTGGCCGAGGCGGTGGTGACCGCGGATTCCCGGCTGGTGGGTCGCAATGCCGCCTCGATCCGGCTGCGCGACATCTGGGGCGTCAACCTGGTCGGGTTGTCGCGTCACGGCACCGTGCGCCGGCAGTCGCTCGCGCGGCTCCGGATCGAGCCGGGCGACGTGCTGCTGCTGCAGGGCCGCGAGGAGACGCTCGGGGCGTTCCAGAACGCGACCGGCCTGCTGCCGCTGGCGCCGCGCAGCCTGGCGATGGCCTCCGAGCGCACGCTGCGCGCCGTGCTGCCGCGAGCGGCAGCACGGCG
>CAZHMM010000217.1:0-5775 GCA_964533585.1 uncultured Elioraea sp. | reverse complement strand
GCCGGGATCGCCCCGGCGGCGGTGGCGCTGGCCGCGGCAGCGGCCGCGGCGGTCGCGCTCGGTGCAGTGACCGCGCGCGCGGCCTACGGTGCGATCGACTGGCCGGTGCTGGTGGTGCTCGGCGGGATGATGCCGGTCGCGCAGGCGATGGAGACCACGGGGGCAGCCGATGCCGTTGTGAAGCTGACCTTCGACACGATCGGCACGCCGGCGCTGTCCGTCGTGCTTGCGGTGCTGATGGCGCTGACCATGACGCTCTCGGACGTGATGAACAACGCGGCCACCGCCGCCGTGATGTCGCCGGTGGCGGTTGGGCTCGCGCGCGCCCTGGATGCTCCGGTCGATCCGTTCCTGCTGGCCACCGCCCTCGGCGCCTCCTCGGCCTTCCTGACGCCGATCGGGCATCAGAATAATCTGCTGGTGATGGGCCCGGGCGGCTATCAGTTCGGCGACTATTGGCGGGTCGGGCTGCCGCTTGAAGTCGTGGCGCTCGCGGTCGCGACGCCGATCCTCACCGCGATGGCGGCGTAGCGATCAGCGTGTCGTCACGGTCGCCGAACTGCCACCGCCGGTGACGGCAACGGCAGCGGCGCCGACCGCCAGCAGCCCAAGCGGGGCGCCCAGCGCGAGCCCGCCCGAGGCCAGTCCGGCGGCGGCGGCGCCGGCCGCGCCGGCCGGGGCCAGGGCGAGCTTCTCCGGCGGGCGTGGAATCTCCGCCTTGCGCTGTGACGGCTCGGCCGGCGCGGTCGCCTGGGCCGCCGGCGGAATGACCAGTCGCTGCGGTCCGGCCCCTGCCGGCGCAGGCCAGCCAGACTGTGCGAGCGCGGGCGCGGCGCCGACCGCAAGCAGGACAATCGCCAGTACCGTCTTCATCCTGCGACCGAAGGTAGCGGCGGACTGTCCGGCGGCCAAGCGCGGCGTCGCGGCCACCCGCTTGCACCGGCGCCCCGTCTCGGTGAGGGTCACAGCGGTGCCGTAGCAAACCCGCTTTCAGGAGTCCCCCATGCCGAAGCCTCGCGGCCGCCAGTTCTTCGCCAATCCCGGCCCGACGAACATTCCCGACAGCATCCTCCGCGCGATCGACCGTCCGGCGCAGGATTTCATGGAGGAGCCGTTCGTCGCGCTGGTGCGCGACTGCACGGCGCGGCTGAAGCGTGTGCTCGGTACGTCGGGCGAGGTGTTCATGATGGCCTCGTCGGGCCATGGGGCGTGGGAAGCCAGCCTGGTGAACCTGTTCAGCCCGGGCGACACCCTGCTGATGC
Source organism: uncultured Elioraea sp. (assembly GCA_964533585.1). Classification (GTDB taxonomy): domain Bacteria; phylum Pseudomonadota; class Alphaproteobacteria; order Acetobacterales; family Acetobacteraceae; genus Elioraea. The sequence continues at coordinate 4,513 of CAZHMM010000217.1, read as the reverse complement.
TGGAATCCGGCTACTTCTCGGAGTCCTGGACCGAGATGGCGCGCAAGTTCGGCCTCAAGGTCGAGACGGTCGCGGCCGATCGCCGGCGCGGCATCGATCCGGCCGCGGTCGAGGCAGCGCTCCGGGCCGATGCCGATCACGCGATCAAGGCGGTCTGCTCGGTGCACAACGAGACGAGCACCGGCGTGACGGTGCCGCAGGTTACGATCCGCGCTGCGATCGATGCGGCGAAGCATCCGGCGCTGCTGCTCTCCGACACGATCTCCTCGCTCGGCTCGATGCCGTTCCGGATGGACGAGTGGGGCATCGATCTCGCGGTGGGTGGCAGCCAGAAGGGGCTGATGCTGCCCACGGGCATGGCGTTCACCGCCGTCAGCGCCAAGGGGATGGAGGCGCATCGCAAGGCGACGCTGCCGCGGCACTACATGGACTGGTCGGTCATGCTGAACCGGCCGCATCGCAGCTTCGTCGGCACGGTGCCGACGCAGATGTTCCATGGCCTCGCCGAGGCCCTGCGGCTGATCGAGGACGAGGGGCTTGAGGCGGTGTTCGCACGCCATGCGCGGCTCGGGGCGGCGGTTCGCGCGGCCGTGCGCACTTGGGCGGGGAATGACGGGCCGCAGATCTACTGCGTCGATCCCGCGCGCCAGTCGAACAGCGTCACGGCCATCCTGATGCCCGGCGGACACGATGCCGAGGCGCTGCGCCGGCACGCGGCGGGGCGCTACAACGTCTCGCTCGGCGGCGGGCTCGGCGCCCTGGGCGGCAAGGTGTTCCGCATCGGCCATCTCGGCGACCTTAACGAGCCGATGGTGCTGGGCACGCTCGGCGCGGTGGAGATGACCCTGCGCGATCTGGGCATCCCGCATGGACGGGGCGGCGTGCAGGCGGCGATGGATGCGCTGGCATAGGTGATGGGGAGGGGCGGAGGCGCGGGTCCGGATCAGGCCTGTCGCTCGACGCCCCCATCCCTTGTTCCCGCGGGCCAGCGGGGGCTAGCATCCGCGCTCACGCAACGCTGGGAGAGGATAAGGCAATGACCCTACGACGTACCCTGCTTGCCGCGACGCTGCTGGCGGGCTTCGCGCTGCCTGCGGTCGCGCAGAAGTCGGCCGACACGCTTCGCGTGGTCGAACGCAGCACCGTCACGAACGTTGATCCGTACTACAACTCGCTGCGCTCGGGACTGATCCTGACGCACCAGACCTTCGACGGGCTGATCTACCGCGATCCGGACGGGTTCGTGCTGAAGCCGGCGCTGGCGACCGCTTGGCGCTTAATCGACGACGTGACGATCGAATTCGACCTGCGTCGCGGCGTGCGGTTCCACAATGGCGACCCTTTCACGGCCGACGACGTGGTCTATACGCTGAACCTCGTCTCCAACCCGGACAGCCGTGTCGCCACGCCTGCGAACTACAACTGGATCAAGGAAGCCGAGAAGATCGACGACTTCACGGTGCGACTGCACCTTAAGGCGCCCTTCCCGGCCGCCCTGCAGTATCTCGCCTTCGTCACGCCGATCTACCCGAAGGCGTATCGCGAGCGCGTTGGGCCGGAGGGCTTTAGCCGTGCCCCTGTCGGCACCGGGCCCTATCGCATCGTAAGGGTGGACCAGGCACGGCAGGTGGACCTCGAGCGGTTCGAGGACTACTACGAAGGCGCGCCCAAGCCGCGGCCGGCAATCGGCAAGATCCAGATCCGCTACGTGCCCGACGCGGCGACCGAGATGACCGAGTTGCTCGCCGGCCGTGCCGACTACATCTGGAACTTCAACCCGGACCAGTTCGACCGTATCCGCCAGCACCCACGCCTTACCGCGCAGCAGCAGGAGACGATGCGCGTCGCCTTTCTGATGCTGGACGCTGCCGGCCGCACCGGCGCAGATAACCCACTGACCAAGCAGAAGGTGCGTCAGGCGATCTGGCATGCCGTCAATCGTAAGGAGATGGCCGAGCGGCTGGTACGCGGCGGCTCGCGCGTGCCGGACGCGCCGTGCTTCCCGACGCAGTTCGGCTGCGATCAGGAAGCCGCTGTCGTGTACGACTACAACCCCGACCGAGCGAGGCAGCTGCTCGCCGAGGCAGGCTACCCCGACGGCTTCGAGACCGAGCTTGTGAGCTACATCCAGCCGACGCAGTGGACGGCGGCGGTGCAGGGCTATCTACAGGCGGTGGGTGTGCGCGCACGGGTTAGCCAGCTTCAGGTGCAGGCGGTAATCCAGCGCTCCTGGGCCGGCACCACGCCGCTCTATATGGGCAGCTGGGGCAGCTACTCGATCAACGACGTCTCGGCGATCATCCCCAACTGGATGGGTCGCGGGTCGAACGACGACTACTCGCGCGACCCTGACATCCATCGGTGGCTCGAAGAGGCCGGCTCGACCAACGATGCCGAGAAGCGGCTCGCCGCCTACCGCAACGTGATCAGGCGCGCAACTGAGCAGGCGTACTGGCTGCCGCTGTTCACCTACGTCTCGTACTACGCGCACACGCGGGATCTCGAGTTCACGCCGTATCCGGACGAGATGCCTCGTTGGTACCGCTCGAAGTGGAACTGACCTGACGTTCCAGCGCCGCGAGGGCGGGTGCCCTCGCGGCATTCTCGTTCCGGGTCCTGCCGCGAAGCAGGGTCGTGCGGCCGTGACCGGCAGCCACGGCGCACGCAAGGAATCGAGGGATGCACCCGTGCAGCAGCAGATTGCCGTGATCACGCTCGGCGTGAGCGACCTTGCGCGCTCGCGTCGCTTCTATGTCGAAGGGTTCGGCTGGCGGCCGGTGTTCGAGACCACAGAGATCGTGTTCTACCAGATGAACGGGCTGGTGCTCGGCACCTGGCTGCATTCCGCCCTCGCGGCAGACATGAGACGGGACGATGCGCGGCAATCCGGCGGTTTCGCGTTGGCCCACAACGTGAAGACGGCGGAGGAGGTCCAGCCCACGATCGACCGCCTGGTGCGCGCCGGCGGATTGCTGCTGCGCGCGGCCGACGCGCCGCCCCACGGGGGCGTGCGGGGCTATGTCGCGGACCCTGACGATCATGCCTGGGAGATCGCGTGGAACCCCGCCTGGCGGATCGACGAGCGTGGACTCGTGACCTTCGGCCCGTAGCGCCGGCGCCGGGCCGGACTGGCCAGCCCCCGTCCTACTCGACCGTCTCAGCGATCTGAAGCAGGCGCATCGGCGGGAAGATCCGCAGTGCCCTTGCGACCCGCATGTTGATCACCACCGCGAACTCGGTCATCGGCGCCACCGGCAGCTCCCCCGGGATCACGCCCCGCACCAGAATCTTCTCGGCCTGAGTGCCCGCCAGCCGGCCGACATCGTAATAGCGCGCCGCGACCGAGATCAGTGCCTCGGAAGTGTGAACGAGTTCCTCATACGGACTGAGCAGCGGCAGCCCGTTGTCGAGCGCCGCCCTGGTTAGGATGTCGCCATGGCTGCGCAGAAACGATGACGAACCGAGATAGACGAAGTCGACACCGGCCTGCCGGAGACGGGCCATCCTCGGCGGGATGTCGGCCGCGCGCGGCCTGCCGTCCGCATAGATCGGCAGATCGAGCGCGACCAGCTCGAAGCTCAGCGGCACCGCGAGCTCGGCCAGCTCGTTACGTTTTAACACCGCATTGGGTTCGTCCCGGTTATAGATGAGCCCAAGCCGCCGGAAGCCCGGTCGATAGATCCGGATCGTGTCGAGGTTGACGGCCTCCGGCACGCGATTTTGGGTCCCCGTGATGTTCCGCCGCCCGGTCCGCTCCAGGCCTTCGATCAGATCGGCGCGACGGGGTCCGCGACGATCATGAAGATCTGCGGGATCTCGTTGTTGAACGCCGGGTCGTCACGGTCCTTCAGCGTGCCCGCGATCCCGACCGACACCGTCGTGCCCCAGCTGACGATCAGGTCCACGCCCTGCGCCCGCGCCTCCGCAAGGAACCGGGGCAGGCGCTCGCGATCGCCGTCGGCGTCCCTGAGCACGATCTCGACGTCGATCGGCCTGCTCGCGAGGTAGTCTCGCAAGCCCGTGCAGGCCTCCTCGCAGCCGCGCCACGTCACGATCATGGCCTTGTACTGGGCAGCGACGCTCGACGTTCCCGCGCAGGCGGCGAGAACCAGGCCGATAAGCCCGACAGCCCTTCGAAGCACGTGCCTCGGCACGGGTGGCGGCCTGAACCCCGGCGAACAGCACCGCACCGGACAGAATGACGAAGCCCAGGATGCGGATGCTGCGATCCGCGCCGATATCGTCAAGGACCACGGCGGTTGTGACAAGACCAGGGATCGCCCCGAGCCGCTCGAACAGCCCGAGCCAGCGGAGCCCCGGCGCGCCTTCTGCGGCCATGCGGACGCCGAGGGCGTATTGCGGCGCACGTATCAGTGTGTGCAACCCCGAGCCCGGTGACGGCGGCCCCGATCGCCCAGAACCCGCCCCAAAGCGAGAGTGACAGCAGCGCCATCGCGGATGCAACTCCGCCCGAAGCGATCACCGCGATGGGACCTGGCTGGCGATCCGTGAG
>CAZHMM010000216.1:0-5862 GCA_964533585.1 uncultured Elioraea sp. | reverse complement strand
CGATCCCGACCGCGCCGGCGTGCTGCTCGCCGCCGCGTTCCCCGACCGCATCGCGATGGCGCGCGGCGCGCCAGGCGCCTTCCTGCTGGCGAGCGGCCGGGGCGCGCGGCTCTCGCCGGCCGATCCGCTCGCGCGCGCGCCGTTCCTTGCCGTCGCCGCGCTCGATCTCTCCGGCACCGACGCGCGCATCCGCCTCGCCGCGCCGCTGACGCGCGCCGAGGTCGAGACGATCGGCGCCGCGCGCATCGTCACGGCCGAGGACGTCGCCTGGGACGACCAGGCCGGCGCGGTGCGCGCACGGCGGCGGCGCGCTCTCGACGCGCTGGTGCTGGATGAGACGCCGATCGCCGATCCCGACGCCGCGCTGCTCGCGCGCGGGCTCTGCGCCGGGGTGCGCGCGCGCGGGCTCGCCGCCCTGCCGTGGACGCAGGCGGCGCGCAATCTCCAGGCGCGCGCGGTGCGGATGGCGGCGCTGGAGCCCGGCTGGCCCGATCTCGCCGATGCCGCGCTCGCCGCCACGCTGGAGGATTGGCTCGCGCCGCATCTCGCGGGCCAGCGCAGCCTCGCCGAGCTCGCCCGGCTCGACCTCGCCGCGATCCTGCGCGGGATGCTCGGCTGGGCGCGTGCGGCCGCGCTCGATGCCGCGCTGCCGGCCACCCTCGCGCTGCCGCACGGGCGCGCGGCGATCGACTACGCGCGCGACCCGCCGACGGTCTCGGCGCGCGCGCAGGCGCTGTTCGGGCTGGCGGAGACCCCGCGCCTCGCCGGCGGGCGCGTGGCGGTGCAGGTCGAGCTGCTCTCGCCGGCCGGGCGGCCGATCGCGGTCACCGGCGATCTCGCCGCGTTCTGGCGCGGCGGCTGGGCCGAGGTGCGCAAGGCGATGCGCGGGCGCTACCCCAAGCACGCCTGGCCCGAGGACCCCAGCGCAGATCCCGATCCGGTGGGTTCACCGGATCGGGCGAAGATGCGCGCGAAGAAACCCTAGCGCGGCTCCCGCCAGAGCCAGAGCCCCATGAGCACGGCCGGGACCGCGAACACCGCCCAGGCGAGGCGGTAGCCGGCGGCGAGGGCGGCCAGCCCGAACAGCGGCGGCAGCACGATCTGGCCGATCTGCGCGAAGAACAGCACCCCGCCCGTCACCGACCCGGCGCGGCCGGGCGGCGAGAGGCGCGCGACCTCGGCGAGCATCAGCCCGTGGAAGGCCATCACGGTGGCCGAGTTGAGCACCAGCGCGCCGAGCACGAGCAGGTCTGAGGCCGCAGCCGGCAGCGCCGCCATCGCGCCGAACGCCGCCGCCGTGCCGAGCCCGATCCCCGCCAGCAGCCGTCGCGGAGCAACGAAGCGCCCGCCGAGCCAGCCCCACAGGATGCGGCCGGGGATCGCGACCAGTGTGGCGATGCTGAACAGCCCGCCGGCGGCGCCGAGGCTCTGGCCCTGGGTCTCGACCAGGAACACCACGACGAAGGTCGTGTGCACGAACTGCAACCCGACATAGCACATCGCCATCGCGGTGATGGTGCCCACGCCCGGGCCCCAGGCGGAGCGGATGGTCTCGCCGATCGCGGCCAGCCCGAGCGCCGCGCCCGGATCGCGGTCGGTGTCGCAGCGCGCGCGCCACGGCTCCAGCACGCCCGCGAAGACGATGCAGAGCAGCGCGCAGAGCCCGAGCGAGCCGCGCCAGCCGGCGAACGCGGCGAAGGCCGGCGCGAGTGCCCCGGTCATCGCCACGCCGAGCGGCACCCCGGTCTGCTTGATGCTGAAGTAGAGCGGCTGCTGCCGACGCGGCACCACGCGGGCGAGCACGTGCGAGGAGGCCGGCGTCGAGACGGTCGAGCCGAGCCCGACCAGGAACCCGCCGACCGCGATCGCGACCACGCCCGCCGGGGCGCCGAAGGCGACGCCGATGCCGGCGATCGCGAGCGACACCTGGCTGACGCGGAACCCGCCATAGCGCCTGAGGAATCCACCGACGCCGACGGTGCCCACCATCGCCGCGGCGGCGGCGAGGGCGGTGTAGCTGCCGGCATGCGAGGGATCGATGCCGAGCTCGGCGCCGATCGGCGGCGCCAGCACCGGCACGATTCCGCGGGTGAAGGTCGCGAAGGCCTGCTGCACCAGCATGGCCAGCGTGGCGGTGAGGGCGAGCGACAAACGATCAGCCTCGGCGGACGGGTCCGCCTTACCCTAAGCCCGCCATGCCGCGGTGCAACCCCGCGCTCGGGCGACACTCCGGCAGCGCAATACCGACGTGTCCGAGATGACGTTGGGGCGCACCGCGCGGGCCGGATATACTGCGCCCGGCGGCGCCGCCGCCTTCTGACCACCCACCGTGGAGCGCCTGATGCGCATCCTGCTTGTTGAAGACGACAAGGACGTCTCGCGTTTCGTCACGAAGGGCCTGAAGGAAAGCGGCCATGTGATCGACCAGGCCGACAACGGCCGCGACGGCCTCTTTCTCGCCGCCTCCGAGAACTACGACCTGATCGTGCTGGACCGGATGCTGCCCGGCGGCATGGACGGGCTGAGGCTGCTCGAAACCCTGCGCGCAACCGGCTCGAAGGTGCCGGTGCTGTTCCTCTCGGCCCTCGCCCAGGTCGATGACCGCGTGAAGGGGCTGAAGGCGGGCGGGGACGACTACCTCACCAAGCCCTTCGCCTTCACCGAACTGCTCGCCCGGATCGAGGCGCTCGGCCGCCGCTCGCGCGGCGAGGGGCCGGTCACGCGGCTCGCGATCGCCGATCTCGAGATGGACCTGCTGGCGCGCAGCGTGAAGCGGGCGGGGCGGACGATCGAGCTGCAGCCGCGCGAGTTCCGCCTGCTCGAGTTCCTGCTGCGCAACGCCGGCCAGGTGGTGACGCGGACCATGCTGCTCGAGGCGGTGTGGGATTATCATTTCGACCCACAGACGAACGTGATCGATGTGCATGTCTCGCGGCTGCGCCAGAAGATCGATCGCGGCTTCGCCTTCCCGCTGATCCACACCGTGCGCAACGCCGGCTACATGCTGCGCGCCGACCAGTGACCATGAGCGCGCATCCGCCGAAGCCCGGGGGCGATGGTCCCCTGCTTCGGCTGGTGCGCTCGCTCGGCTTCCGGATCGCCGCGCTGCACGCGGTGCTGCTGATCTGCTCGGGCGCAGCGCTCGGCGGGTTCTTCTGGTGGAACACGGCCGGCTACCTGAACCGCCAGGTGGACCAGTCGCTCCGCAACGATGTGGCGCTGATGAGCGCGCGGTTCGACGACGGCGGGATCGAGGCGATCATCCGCACGATCGAGCAACGGCTGGCCGAGGATTCGGACGAGGAGGAGATCTTCCTTCTCGTCGGACCTGACGGAGGCTCGATCGCCGGCAATCTCGACGCCTGGCCGGCCGGCGTGCCGCTCGACGCCCAGTGGATCGAGACGCCGATCAGGCACGACGGCATCACCTCCACCGGGCGGCTCTACGGCATGGAACTCGGCGGCGGCTACCGCCTGATCATCGGCCGCGATGTCGCCAACCGGCTGCGCCTGCGCGAATTGGTCGCCGATGCGGTGCTGTACGGCTCGGCGCTGGCGGTGGTGCTGGCCGCGCTCGGCGGCGTGCTGGTGCAGCGCGTGCTCCAGCGGCGGATCGACCAGGTGGCCGTGACGGCGGTGGCGATCGGCCACGGCGACCTGTCGCGCCGCGTGCCGCTGACCGGCGCCGACGACGAGTTCGACGAGCTTGCGCGCATCTTCAACGGCATGCTCGACCGGATCGGCGGGCTGATGGACGGCGTGCGCCAGGTCTCGAACGCGATCGCGCATGATCTGCGCACGCCGATCGCGCGCACGCGCGCGCGCCTTGAGGAATCGCTGCGCGAGGCGGCGGGCGAGGGCGAACTGCGTGCGGCGATGGAGCGCGGCATCGCCGAGCTCGACGGCATCATCGCCGTCTTCCAGGCGATCCTGCGCATCGCCGAGATCGAGGCAGGCGCGCGCCGCTCGGCCTTCGCGCCGTTCGATCTGTCGGCGCTGCTCGCCGATGCGGCCGAGCTCTACGAGGCCGTGGCGGAGGAGAAGGAGGTCCGGCTCGAGGCGGCGCCGACCGCCGGGCTCGTCATGGTCGGCGACCGCGATCTCGTGCTGCAGGCGGTGGCCAATCTGCTCGACAACGCGATCAAGTTCACGCCGCCGGGCGGGGCGGTGCGGCTGGCCGCCGCGCGCCGCGGCGAGTCGGTCGAGATCGTCGTCTCGGACACGGGCCCAGGGATCCCCGAGGCCGAACGGCCGCGCGTGACCGAACGGTTCTATCGCGCCGAGCTGAGCCGCGGCACGCCCGGCTCGGGCCTGGGCCTGACGCTGGTCGAGGCGGTGGCGCATCTGCACGCCGGCACGCTCGAGTTCGCGGGCGACCCGGATGGCGGGCCCGGCCTGCGCGCGGTGCTGCGGCTCGGCGCCGGCGAGGCGCCGCGGCACGGCCGCGGGGCGGAGGTGGCGCGGCGGCGCGCGACCAGCGTTGCGCCCGAAGCGGGGCGGGACCGCCTGCCGGTCGGGGCGGTGGCGGGCGGGCGGACAGCGGCCTGAAACGGGGCGCACGCAGATCGGGCGCCCCCGCCATCTTCGGAGTCCGCGCCCGTGTCCAAGCTGCCCCTGCTGTTCCTCTCGACGGCTGCCGCCTGCCTGCTGGCCGGCATCGGCCTGGGGATCGCGATGGGGATCACCCACGACGTCTCGCTCAGCCCCGTGCATGCGCATCTCAACCTGCTCGGCTGGACGTCGCTCGCGCTGATCGGGCTGACCTTGCGCGCCTATCCGGAGCTCCTGCGCCACCGCGCGGCGGCCTGGGCGCAGTACGGCCTGTCGGCCGGCTCGGCGGTGGTCTTCCCGGCCGGCATCTCCGTCGCGGTGACGCAGGACGCGCCGGGCCTCGCGATCGCCGCCTCGCTGGCGTGGTTCGCCGGCGTGGTGTTGTTCCAGGCACGCCTGCTCGGCCTCGCCTTCGCGCGCGAGGCCACGGCCTCGGCGCCGCAGGCGCTGCGTGCGGACGCGCTCGCCCGCTGACGGCCGGATGAGCAACGGGGGAGGGGCCGTCGGCCGCCTCCCCCGTTCCGTGTCGTGCGCGGCCGAAACCGGCCGGGCGCGTCAGGCCGCGACCGGCTCCTCGGCCTCGGCCTTCTCCTCCGGCGCATCCGCCTCATAGCCGGGCGGCGGGCGGAAGCCGCGCACCGCCTTCTCCATCAGCGTCGCGAGATGGATCGCGGTGCGGTCCTGGTACGGCCCGGCGATGATCTGCACGCCAAGCGGCAGCCCGCCCTTGGCGAGGCCGATGGGCGCCACCGCCGCCGGCAGGTAGCAGACGCCGGAGATGCCGGCCCAGAACAGCTGGGTGGTGGTCGGCTGCTTCTCGCCGTTCACCACGATCATGCGGTCCTGGCGCTCGCCCTCGTGGTCATGCGGGAAGGCGGTCCCGGCGGCCACCGGGCAGAGCAGCACGTCCCACTCCTTGAAGAACGCCGCCCAGGCCTGGCGCATCCGGTGGCGGACCTCGTTCAACTGCAGCCAGACCCGGTGCGGCAGCGTGTTGCCGCGCGCCATCAGCGCGATGTAGTCGGTCGCGTCCTCGCCGCGCCTCGCCGCCTCCTCGGTCCAGCGCGCGATCTGCTCGGGCGAGAGCCGCGCCGAGGTCGCCGCGCGCAGCAGCAGCACATACACCTTCCAGAGCTCGGCCATGTCGAGATCGGGCCGCGCGGCGAGATCGACCCGCGCCCCCTCCTTCTTCAGCGGCCGGGCCAGCGCCTCGAGCTTGCCGGCGTATTCCTCGTCCACCGGCGCGATCGGATCGTTCGCCATGATGGCGATCCGCATGCCCTTGATGCCGGGCAGGCGCGGCTTCGGCAG
>CAZHMM010000215.1:0-5862 GCA_964533585.1 uncultured Elioraea sp. | reverse complement strand
CGGTTGACGCCGCGGCCGCGCCCGATCGCCTGCACCAGCTCGCCCTCGCAGATGGCCCAGCGTGCGGCCTCAGCCGTGGGATCCGGATGTTGCTCACAGGCGACGGCGTGCACACCGCCCTCGGTGAGTGCGATGCGCCGTTCGACCCTGACGTACCACCACGTGCCATGGCCGCCGCAGGTCACAGGGGGGCGGTTGGTCAACGCCGCCGCCAGCGCCTCGACCGTCACAGGTGCCGGCAGCGTGCGGCCGAGCACCATCATCCCGGCAACGTCACGCCAGCGATCGAGGCCGCTCAACGCGTTGAAGTGCACCGCCGCGGCATTGCCCGGCAGGCCCCCGGCCCGCAGGGCATCCAGTGCGGCCTTCTGTCCGATCACGAGCAGATCCGTTTCGGATCGACCCTGGCCGCGCAGCGCGCCTGCGCGGAGCGCGATCAGGGCCTTAAGCTCCCGCAGGCGCAGCGCGGCGGCTGTCCGGTCGCGCTCCGGCGCGCTGTCATCGGGCGTCAGCGCCTTCGCACTGGTCGGGGCACCGAGCACCTGGCGCACCCGCACATGCGGCTCTCGCGCACGAACAGCATCCGCGATCGCGATGTCCGGCAGGAAGGGCGTGACCAGCTCCGGCCGCAGGGTTGCATCGAGATGCAGAACCGGCCCCTCGGCGCCCCAGGACTTGCGCAAGCCTGCCCGCCATCTCAGCCGAAGCGACCGCACCGTGCCGTTCTCGGTCATCGCGTCGCACAGCACCGCGCCGGCCACGTCGTGATCGTTCTCCAGCGCCTCGGCGATCAGCGCCCACATCGCCGCGGCGCGGCCCGGCGGCGCCCAGGGCTCGTCCTCCTTTGGCAGCACGGCGGCGATCCGGCGTCGGCGCTCGGCCGGATCCATCCCGGGCAGCAGGCCTGGATTCCGCAAGCGACGATGCTCGTTGCCCGCGGCGTCACGGCAGATCGTCGGCGTCAGGCCCGCCGCCCGCAGCGCCTCGACCGAGAGCGGACCGTTTGCCGCCGTGACCAACACGCTCCAGAGCTTCTCGCGGGCCGCGTAGAGATCTGAGGTGGCGTCCCAGTCCTCCGTGTTGCGTGGTGTCCAGCACAGCACCGTGCCGAGATTCGGACGAAGTCCATCGAGCGTCAGCAGGGCCTTGCCGTCCATGCCGCGCAGCCCGGCTGCCCAGAAGCTCTCGTCGAGCACCAGCAGCCCCACGCCGCCGAGCTCCCTCGGCGCCTGGTGGAACAGCGAATCGTGGGCGGTGATGACGACGTCGGCACGGCGCAGCGGCCCCTTCTGGGCCTGGTATCCGCACTGATGGAAGAACGCGCATTTTCGCGTCTCGCCGTTGCGCGTCACCTTGCAGCTGGTGGTCTCGACGACGCGCTCGACCTCCATCGCATCGAATGGCGCTGACGGATCGAGGCACATCAGCCGATCCGGCTCATCCGGCCGGGGGTCCGGCGCGTTGCGCCCCTTCCAGACACAGGCCTCGATGCCGAGCAGCTCGAAGGCTGCGCGCTGCTCCTCGGCGAGATCGTGCCGCGGCACGCCGATCACCACCGTCCTGCCGCGCAGGGCGCCGCTGTGCAGCAGCGCCACAAGGCCGCGCTGCATGGCGGTGGTCTTGCCGAGGCCGACGCCAACCGGCAGGGCAAGACGCGGGGGAAGCGGGGCAGCATTGAAGTCTAGCAGCATGCCGCCTCAAGCGCGGCCTCCGCGCCGATCAGCGCCGCCCAGGCGGGCGGCCCAGGATCTGGCGCAAGCTCGGCGTCGAGGGGATCGATGCTCCAGAATGCCGCGACCTCGGCCATGAACTCGCCGATACGGTCCTCGAGGCGCGTCCGCGCCAGCGCTACGTCCAGCGTCGCCCGCGGGTAGCTCGGCCGTGGCTCTGGCGGCGGCTCTGCGGCAGAGATCGCGACGCGCACGGCCTCCAGACCATGCACGTCGGCGAAGTCGTTGAAGTCGCCGGGCTCGGGTGGAACAGCAACGAGCGCATCGCTGGCGCGGGCCGCCGCCATCGCTGCCTGCACGCCAGGGTTCGTCACGCGGCCTGGCTTCGCATCGTTGTCCGCGAGGATGATGAGACGCGCATCTGCAAAGCGTTCGCGCAGGATGGGGGCGACGCGCCTCAGGTTGCCGGCATCCATCGCCGCGACGACCGGCAACCCGGTCGCCTCATGGGCCGTCACGCCGGTCGCCCAGCCCTCGCAGACGAGGATCGTCTCGGCATCGGTGAGCGGGCCACCGATCGTTGCGAAGTGCCCGGCCTTGGCGCCGCCGGACAGGAATCGCTTGGTGCCATCCTCGTAGATCCGCTGCAGCGTGTGGATGGTTCCATCGAGATCCATCAGCGGCACGATCAGCACATCCCCGGTCTCGACGCGGATGCCATGCGGGCGGACGCCCTTGCGCTGCAGATAGGCATGCGACGGATCCGCGGGCGTCGCGCGCTCCCAGGCTGCTGTGGCGGCACGCTGGGCGAGGTGCCGACGCCTTGCCTCCCATGACTCGGTGGCACTCGCATCGTTGTCCGCAGCGATCGTGCGCTCGCTCGTCGCGCCACTCCACCTCGCTCCACGCTGCGCCCGCTCCCACGCTGGCATGCCCAGCCAGCGACGCGCCCAGTCAGCGGCCTCACGCCAGTCGGCGCCTCGCACGCGCGCGATCAGCTCAAGCGGGCCACCGCCGGTGCCGGCTTCATGGTCGAACCAGGTCCCCGCCTTCGGACCGCTGACGACGGCTGAGAGGCTGCCACGACGGTTCCACCGCCACTGCCGCGCAGTGCGTCGTGTCGGCTCGCCGAGCAGATCGCGCAGAAGCGCAGGCCAGTGGCTGATCAGCGCAAGCCGCAGCTCGCGCAGATCGTTCTGTGGGCCGACGATTGCGGCGTGCAGCGATGCGCGCATGCAGGGATCGTCCCGTTCGATTAGCTGGGTGCTCGATCAGGCGGGCGGTGTTCACCACCCAGTGATCCGAGGTTCCCAAAAGTAGGGCGCTTGTGATTCCCACACAAGTACAATCGAGCTTGTGTAGTGGAGAACGTGAGTTTGAAACTTGCACTGGCAAGCAAAAGCAACCGGACGCGAAATCCCTGTGACTGCAGTCAGAGAAATTCCGAAAACGTGATTGGGGGAGCGATCGGGACGCCGAACCGCATCTCTCCGGTCACAAGGCTTGCCGCGGGCAACGCGCAGCCGGCCATGGCCGAGGCTGGGGGCGTGAGAGAAATCTGACGCCAATCCGTAGATAGGAATCAGGAGACCACGCGCCGGAGCTCACATGCCCGCTGTCTGGCGATCACCGCCGTCTCACATCGTGCCGACGCACAGCGTCGAGTCGCGCGGGAACGCGCCGCAGATTCGTTCCCGATGCGCCACGCAGGGCTACTTTCGTTGTCGCTCCGCTTCGCGCACGACAAGATCGCGCTCCCCAAAGGCACCGCGCCTCGTCATCGTCTCTCCCATGATCACACTGGCGCACCTCACCCATTGTGGAGAAACGGAAGACTGCCGTTCCGTCGCCCCTCGGAGCGGTCTCCTTGCTGCCCCATGTGCCGATGGCAGCCGTTGCGTCGCCGCGCCAAATCGGACGGCAGGACATTTCCGCTGGGCAGGCTGGTTTAGGGGAACGTCTCCCTGTCCCGGGCCGATCGATCGCGCCACGACACTCAATCACCACCTCCCACCCCACCTGCGCGAGGTCTGCCAGATCCTCGCGCGCGGGATCGTGCGGCTCAGGAGCCGCAGCATCGCCGCGATCGACGCTGGGCCTCGGGACCGCGGAGAGAGTTCGCTACACCCGACTCCCCGCCAGCGCCGTCATGCGAACCCCAGAGACACGGAGGACGCATGACACGACGATCGAAGACGCCGGCGCCGCAACCAGACGCGGCACCGGTGTTCCCCACCATCCCGCCGGCGCAGGTGCTGCCGCGGCTGGCTGCCTTGCAGACCGCGCCGATCGAGGAGCTCAAGCAGCAGTGGCGCGAATTGTTCGGCAAGGAGCCGCCGTCGTTCAACCGCGCCTACCTGCAGAGCCGGCTCGCCTACCGCATCCAGGAACTCGCCTATGGCGGGCTGAAGCCGGAGACGCGGGCCCGTCTCGAGGCGCTCGGTGAGCAGCTCGACGGCGGCAACGTGGTGCTGCGCCGGATCCGCGCCGACAGCCGCCCGCTGCCCGGCACGCGGCTCGTGCGCGAGTGGCAGGGCATCGAGCACGTTGTGACCGTGCGGCCGGATGACTTCGAGTACGAGGGCCGGCCCTACCGTTCGCTCTCCGCCATCGCGCGGCACATCACCGGTACGCGGTGGAACGGCTGGTCCTTCTTTGGCATTCGCAACCCGCGGGGTAAGTCATGAGCCGCCGCGCGCTCCCCGACCTGCCCGCCTCGGTCACCCGCAAGCGCTGCGCGGTGTACACGCGCAAGAGCACCGAGGAAGGTCTCGACCGCGAGTTCAACACCCTCGACGCCCAGCGCGAGGCCTGCGAGGCCTACATCGCCAGCCAGCGCGCCGAAGGCTGGACCCTGGTGCACGACCGCTACGACGATGGCGGGTTCTCGGGAGGGAGCCTGGACCGCCCCGCGCTGAAACGCCTGCTCGCCGATATCGAGCGCGGCCTCGTGGACGTGGTGGTGGTCTACAAGATCGACCGCCTGTCCCGCTCCCTGATGGACTTCGCCAGGCTGGTCGAGGTGTTCGACGCCCACGAGGTCACCTTCGTCTCGGTGACGCAGTCGTTCAACACCACGACGAGCATGGGGCGCCTGACGCTGAACATCCTGCTCTCCTTCGCCCAGTTCGAGCGCGAGGTGATCGGCGAGCGCATCCGCGACAAGGTCGCCGCCTCGAAGGCCAGGGGGATGTGGATGGGCGGCAAGGTGCCGCTCGGGTATCGGGTCGAGAACCGCAAGCTGGTCGTCGACGAGTCCGAGGCCGCGCGCGTCCGCCGCGTGTTCGACCTGTTCGCCGAGACCGGCTCCGGGGTCGAGACCGTGCGCCGCTGCCGCGCCGAGGGAATCACCACCAAGAGCGGCCGGCCGATCGACAAGGGCGACGTCTACAAGATCCTGAACCTCCGCACCTACATCGGCGAGGTCGCGCACCGCGGCAACGTCTACCCCGGCGAGCACGCGGCGATCGTCTCGCGCGCGCTCTGGGACCGCGTGCATGCGATCCTGCAGGTGAGTCCCCGTGCCCGGACGCAGGCGAACCGGCCGCAGTCGCCGGCGCTGCTCAAGGGGCTGATCTTCGGCACGGACGGACGCGCGCTCTCGCCCGCGCATAGCCGCAAGCGCGGCCGGCTCTATCGCTACTACGTCGCCCAGCGCGCCCTGAAGGGCGAGGCGGATGACGCCATCGTCCGTCGGGTCTCGGCCGGGGAGATCGAGGCGGTGGTGATGGCCCAGCTCCGCGCCCTGCTGCACCAGCCGGAGGTGGTGGTCGGGACGTGGATCGCGGCGAAGGCGGAGGATCCGGACCTGACGGAAGCTGACGTGCGCGCGGCACTCGATCGCCTCGAGCCGCTGTGGGACGAGCTGTTCCCCGCCGAGCAGCAGCGCATCGTCCGATCGCTGGTCGAGCGGGTAACGGTCGGGCTGGATGGCGCAGATATCCGCCTCCGCGTCGAAGGGCTCGCCAGCCTGGTGCGCGACCTGGGGCTGGTAGGCGAGAGGGCGGCTGCGTGACCGGACCCACGCACATCACCGTCCGGGTGCCGCTCAGGATCCGGCGCCGGCCCGGACGCAAGACCGTGGTCACGCCGGTCGTGGACGGGTTGCCGGCGCACACCACCACCCGTGCCGATCCGACGCTGCTGAAGGCACTCGCCCGCGCGTTCTGGTACCAGCGCATGCTCGACACCG
>CAZHMM010000214.1:0-5874 GCA_964533585.1 uncultured Elioraea sp. | reverse complement strand
TCGACTTCCAGCGCGACCTCCAGCCCGGCGACCGCTTCGCGGTGATGTTCGAGCGCTTCCGCGACCCGGACGGCGCGCTGATCCAGCACGGCCAGGGGATCTACGCCGAGCTCCGCCTGCGTGATCGCGCGGTGCGGATCTGGCGCCACGCGCCGGCCGGTGGCTCGCCCGACTGGTACGACGAGAAGGGGGAATCGGTCCGCCGCGCGCTGTTGCGCACGCCGCTCGATGCGGCGCGCATCAGCTCCGGCTTCGGCATGCGCCGCCACCCGATCCTCGGCTACGGCCGGATGCATCGCGGGGTGGATTTCGCCGCGCCGACCGGCACGCCGGTCTATGCCGCGGGCGAGGGCTCGGTCGCCTTCGCCGGCTGGCGCGGCGACTACGGGCGCACCGTCATCCTGCGCCACTCGGGCGGGATCTCGACACTCTATGCGCATCTCTCGACCATCCCCGGCGGCATCCGCGCCGGGGCGCGCGTGCGCCAGGGCCAGGTGATCGGCCGGGTCGGCACCACCGGGATGAGCACGGGGCCGCACCTGCACTACGAGGTCCACCGCAACAACGCCGCCGTGAACCCCGCCTCGATCCGGATGCTGGCGGGCCGCAACCTGCAAGGGCACGAGCTCGCGTCATTCCGGAACGAGCGTGCGCGGATCGACCGCCAGTTCACCGCCCTCGCGGGCGTGGCGGAACTCGCCGCCGCGGACTGAGCCGAAAAAGGGTCGCTGCCCGGGCCACATGCGGGCCCGATTGACGTAATTTCGATATCGGTATATATGACATCGGCAACGGTAGGAGCCGCCGATGGCCGATATCCTGCTCAACCTCGAAGCGCAGTTCCAGAAGGCCGTCCGCGACATGCTCGCCGAATGCCGGAACGCGGGATTCGAACTCCGTCCGTACATGACGCTGCGCTCCCCGGACGAGCAGGCCCGGCTCTGGCGCCAGAGCCGGGCGCTCGAGGAAATCCGGGCCGAGATCGACCGGCTCAGAAACGGCGGCGCGACGTTCCTCGCGGCCTGCATCGAGCGGGTCGGGCCGCAGGCGGGTCGCCATGTGACCAATGCGCTCCCGGGGCTCTCCTGGCACCAGTGGGGCGAAGCGGTTGACTGCGTGGTGATCGAGAACGGCAAGGCCGTCTGGGACACCAAGCATCCAGGCTGGAAGGCGTATGGCGAGGCGGCGCGCCGTGCCGGACTCGAAGCCGGCATGTTCTGGAAAAGCTTCAAGGACTTCCCGCATGTCCAGAAGCGGAAGGACGCATCTCCGCTGTCGGCCGGCCTGAGCCTCGCCGATATCGACAAGGCGATGCGCGAACGCTGGGGCGGCTGACCATCGGCGCGCGCAAGCGCGCATCGCCCATGTCCCGCGCGCCGACCGTCGGCACGTGCTCGCGCAGTTCCCGATCAGGTGGGCTCACCTGATCGGGTGAAGATGCGCGCAACAGAGCCGTGGAGCCGTTTCCGACAGGTCGAAAACGGCTTTAGGCATCGTCGCAGGCGTCCCGCTCGCCTTGTCTGGGTGGCGGCGCCCGTCATTGACGGAGCGTGCCGTCGCGAGGAGAGGCCGATGTCGATCCCCATCGAACTCCTGAAGGGTGCCGGAACGATCGGCGGCATCTGGATCGGCGGCTATCTCGCGCTCGATCGCCTGATCGAGGAAGGCCGGCAGGCCAGTGACAGGCTGGTCCAAGCGGCACAGGTCCAGTCGGAGCGCGAAACGCAGATCGAGCTGGTGAAGCGTTTCATCACCAATCCCAATGATCTCGATGACGTGTTCCGGACGATGACGTTGCTGGTACGGACCGGCTTCCTTCCCGACCGCCAAGGCCACCTCAAGCGCGAGATCAAGCGGCATTTCGGCCAGGATCATGATCAGATCGATCTCGCCGTGATCACGACCGCGACACGCGTCACGGCGAGAGTGCCGGCGTCCGCACAGCCGGCCACGCAGCCGCCGGCGACGCATGGCCAGCCAGCCGACCAGAGCGCCGGCGCTCCCTCGGGCCCCGACTGGCTTGCCCAGGTCGAGGCGCTCGCCGGCAGCGATGCGGCGGTGCGGCGCTCAACCGCACAGCGACTTGTCAACGCCATCCGCGCCGATCCGGACCTGACGACAACCGGGCCGCTGATCGCCAACCTCGTGGATCAGCTTTCGGACACCCAGATACGTGGTCTGTCGGCGACCGGGCGCCTCAACACCCTGGTCGTGCTCGGCGCCGTCAGCACGGCCCAGTGGCGGAGGACGCCGGCGGAAACAAGCGACCTCCGCACCAACCTGGACGCCTTGAAGGCACGCGCGGATGCCGGCCAGGTGCTGATCGGCGCCGATACCGCCAAGGCGATCGACGCGATCCGCCGCGCCCTTCCGCCCTGAGGATCAGGCCGCTTCGGCGAGCCGCCCGTTGATCGCGAGCCCGTCGCCCATCGCCGAGACACGCACCGTCTCGCCCTCGCGGATCGTGCCCTCGAGCAGCATGGTCGCCAGAGGGTTCTGCAACGACCGCTGGATCACCCGCTTGAGCGGCCGCGCGCCGTAGGTCGGATCGTAGCCCGCCTCGGCGAGCCACGCCTTGGCGCTGTCGTCGAGTTCGAGCGCGATCTTGCGCTCGGCAAGCAGCGCCCGCAGCCGGCGGAGCTGGATCTCGACGATCGCGCCCATCTGCGCCCGGCCGAGCCGGCGGAACAGGATGATCTCGTCCAGCCGGTTCAGGAACTCGGGCCGGAAGCGGCTGCGCACCACCGCCATCACCTGGCCGCGCACCAGATCGACATCCTCGTCCTCGCGCTGCGCGGCGAGCACGTCCGAACCCAGGTTCGAGGTGAGCACGATGATGGTGTTGCGGAAATCGACCGTGCGGCCCTGCCCGTCGGTCAGCCGCCCGTCGTCGAGCACCTGCAGCAGCACGTTGAAGACATCCTCGTGCGCCTTCTCGACCTCGTCGAACAGGATCACCTGGTAGGGCCGACGTCGCACCGCTTCCGTCAGCGCGCCCCCCTCCTCGTAGCCGACATAGCCCGGCGGCGCGCCGATCAGGCGACTGACGGCGTGCTTCTCCATGTACTCCGACATGTCGATGCGCACCATCGCGCGCTCGTCGTCGAACAGGAACTCGGCCAGCGCCTTGCAGAGCTCGGTCTTGCCGACACCGGTGGGGCCGAGGAACAGGAACGAGCCGATCGGCCGGTTCGGGTCCTGCAAGCCCGCGCGCGCGCGGCGCACCGCATTCGCGACCGAAACCAGCGCCTCCTCCTGGCCCACGACACGCTGGCGGAGCTTCTCCTCCATCGCCAGCAGCTTCGCACGCTCGCCCTCCAGCATCTTGTCGACCGGAATGCCGGTCCAGCGGCTGACGACGCCGGCGATCTGCTCCTCGGTCACCGCCTCGTTGACCAGCGTGCCCTGCTCGCCGGCGGCGGCGATGCGCTTCTCGAGATCCGGAATGATCCCGTAGCGCAGCTCCGAGGCGCGGCCGAGATCGCCCTTGCGCTGCGCGATCTCCATCTCGGCATGCGCCCGGTCGAGCTTCTCCTTCAGCTCCTTCGTCTCGGTCACGCGCGACTTCTCGGCCTGCCAGTCGGCCGTCAGCGCGTTCGACTTCTCCTCGAGCTCGGCGATCTCCTTCTCCAGCCGCGCGAGCCGGTCCTTCGACGCCGGATCCTCCTCCTTCTTCAGCGCCTCGCGCTCGATCTTGAGCTGGATCAGCCGCCGGTCGAGCTCGTCGAGCTCCTCGGGCTTGCTGTCCACCTGCATGCGCAGCCGCGAGGCCGCCTCGTCGACGAGGTCGATCGCCTTGTCGGGCAGGAAACGATCCGTGATGTAACGATTCGACAGTGTCGCGGCGGCAACGAGCGCGGCATCGGCGATGCGCACGCCGTGATGCGTCTCGTACTTGTCCTTGATGCCGCGCAGGATCGAGATCGTGTCCTCGACCGAGGGCTCGCCCACGAACACCGGCTGGAAGCGCCGCGCCAGCGCCGCGTCCTTCTCCACGTGCTTGCGGTACTCGTCGAGCGTCGTCGCGCCGATGCAGTGCAGCTCGCCGCGCGCCAGCGCGGGCTTGAGCAGGTTCGAGGCGTCCATCGCGCCCTCGGCCTTGCCCGCGCCGACCAGGGTGTGCATCTCGTCGATGAACAGGATCACCTCACCCGAGGCCGCCTCGATCTCGGCCAGCACGGCCTTCAGCCGCTCCTCGAACTCGCCGCGGAACTTCGCCCCCGCAACCAGCGCGCCGAGATCGAGTGCCAGCACCCGCTTGCCTTTCAGGGCCTCGGGCACGTCGCCGTTGACGATGCGCAGCGCAAGCCCCTCGACGATGGCGGTCTTGCCCACGCCGGGCTCGCCGATCAGCACCGGGTTGTTCTTGGTCCGGCGCGCCAGCACCTGGACCACGCGGCGGATTTCCTCGTCGCGCCCGATCACCGGGTCGAGCTTGCCCTCGCGCGCCGCCTCGGTGATGTCGCGGGCGTACTTCTTCAGCGCATCGAAGGTGTCCTCGGCGCCCTGCGTCGTCACCTTGCGGCCCTTGCGGATGTCGGCCACGGCCTTGTCCAGTGCCTGCGCGGTGACACCGGCCGCCTTGAGCGCCGCGCCGGCAGGCCCCGGATCGGCGGCGAGGCCGACCAGCAGGCGGTCCTGCGCGACGAACTCGTCGCCGGCCTTGATCGCGGCCTGCTGTGCTGCGTCGAGCACGCGCACCAGCTCGGGCGTCAGCATCGGCTGGCCGGCGCCGGAGCCCGACACCTTCGGCAGCCGCTGCACAGCGGCATCCACGGCGCTCTTGGCCCGCGCCGGATCGCCGCCGGCGGCACGGATCAGCCCGGACGCGGCCCCCTCGGGGTCGTCCAGCAGCGCCTTGAGCAGGTGCTCGGGGGCGATCCTCTGGTGATACTCGCGGATCGCGATCGTCTGCGCGGCCTGGATGAAGCCCCTGGCGCGCTCGGTGAATTTCTCGATGTCCATCTGCCTGTCCCTACTGTGAGGCGACCGGTCGCCGCTGGCCCCTGCAGGCGACCAGCACAACCGTTGCTCTCAGCACATGGGTCGTGCCTTGATCGGTCTCAAGGCCATCTCGGGAGGGGCGCGTGCGCGTCGAGCACATCTACCGCTATCCGGTGAAGGGACTGACGGCCGAATCCCTTGCCGAGACCCATCTCGATCGGGGCGAGACCGTGCCCGGGGACCGCCGGTTCGCGCTCGCGCATGGCGACGCGCCGTTCGACGAGGCCTCGCCCCAGTGGCTGCAGAAGCGGCATTTCGCCTGCCTGATGGTGAACGAGCGGATCGCCGCGCTGCATGCCTCGTGGGACGAGCGCAGGGGCGTGCTGCTGATCCACGCGCCCGGGACGCCGCCCTTCGCCGGCGACACGACCAGCGCCGAGGGCCGGGCGGCGATCGCGACGACCTTGGCGACCTTTCTCGGCACGGAGGCGCGTGGGGTGCCGCGCTTCGTCGTCGCCGACGGGCACAGCTTCTCCGATCACCGCAACAAGGTGGTGAGCCTGATCAATCTCGCCTCGCTCGCCGACCTGGAGCGGACGATGGGCCGCAGCCTCGACCCGCTGCGGTTCCGCGCCAATGTCTATTTCTCCGGGGCGCCTGCCTGGGCCGAGTTCGGCTGGGTCGGGCGGCGGATCGAGCTCGGCGGCGCGACGCTGACCATCACCAAGCGGATTGACCGCTGCGCGGCCACGCAGGTCAATCCGGTGACCGCGATACGCGACTGCAATCCCGTCGCTGGGCTGCGCGACGCGTTTGGGCACGTCGATCTCGGTGTGTACGGGCGTGTCGAGGAGGGCGGCCGGGTCGCTGTCGGCGATGCGATCGTGCTGCGCGAGAACGAGGAATAGAAGAACCGGGGGACCACGCTGG
>CAZHMM010000213.1:0-5880 GCA_964533585.1 uncultured Elioraea sp. | reverse complement strand
TCGAACACGGTCATGTGCGGGTAGAGCGCGTAGTTCTGGAACACCATGGCGATGTCGCGGTCCTTGGGCGGAACGTTGTTCACGACCCGCCCGCCGATCACGATCTCGCCCGAGGTGATGTTCTCGAGCCCCGCGAGCATCCTGAGCAGCGTGGACTTGCCGCAGCCCGAAGGCCCGACCAGCACGACGAACTCGCCATCGGCGATGTCCACCGACACGCCGTGCAGCACCTCGGTCGACCCGAAGGACTTCCTGACATTGCGGATATCGACCGACGCCATTCGTCCTCCCTGGTCGCGCCGCGTGGCCTTCGGCCTTCAGCGTGCGGCGGCCGCATCATGCATGTTTGCTAGCCCGGACGCGAGACTTCCGTCTCCTTCGCCGTGATGAACTCCAAGAGCGCCGGCACGCCGTTGCGGGTCTGCTCGATCCCGCGCCGGATCGCCGGCACGATGTCCTCCGGCCGCTCGACCCGCTCGCCGTAGCCGCCGAAGGCGCGCGCCATCGCCGCGTAGTCGCCGGAAATATCGGTCGAACGGTACTTCTCGGTCGAGACCTGCATGATCTTCAGCTCGATCGCCATCGAGAAGTTGTTCAGCAGGATCGACAGGATCGGAATCCGCTCACGGACGGCGGTCTCGAAATCCATGCCCGTGAAGCCGATCGCCGCGTCACCCCAGACATTGATGCAGAGCTTCTCGGGTTGCGCGAGCTTCGCCCCCATCGCGAGCCCCAGCCCATAGCCGAGCTGCGTCGTCTTGCCCCAGCCGAGATAGGACAGCGGCTCGGTCGCCACCCAGAACGGCGAGAGCTGATCGCGCGGGCTGCCGGCGTCATGCGTGATGATGGTGTTCGCGACGTCCACCGTGCGCATGAGATCCCGGATCACGCGATACGGCGAGAGCGGGGCGGCGTCGCTGTTCAGCTTGGCCGACCACTTCTCCATCCACGGCGCGCGCACCGAGGCGAGCTCGGCGGCGATGCCGGCGCTGTCGCGCGCCTCTCTGATCCGGTCCTTCAGCGCCGCGGTCAGCGCCTCGAGCGTCAGGGCGGCGTCGCCGATCAGGCCGAGCTCTACGGCCACATCCTTGTTCAGGTGGTTCGGATCGAGCGTGGCGTGGATGATGCGCTTGCCCTTGGGCATCGGCACCGCGAAGCTCGACTCGGTGAAGCTGCAGCCGACACCGAGGATCACGTCGGCCGCTCGCAGCACATGCGGCATGGTGGCCGGCGTGGCCACGCCGCCCGACCCGGCCGAAAGCGGATGGCTCTCGGGGAAGGCGCTCTTGCCGCCGAGGCTGGTCGTCACCGGCGCGGCCAGCAACTCGGCCAGCGCGCGCAGCTGCGGCCAGGCCCGCGCCCAGTGCACGCCCGTGCCGGCATAGATCACCGGCCGCTTCGCCTCGGCGAGCATCGCCGCCGCGCGCTCCACGTCCGCCGGATCGGGGCCGTAGCGGGTGGACACCACCGGCGTGTAGGCGAGCGGCTCGGGGATCTCCTCGTTGAAGATGTCCGCCGGGATCTCGACCAGGCAGGGGCCGCCGCGGCCATTGCGCAGCCGCGTGAAGGCGCGGCGCATCACGTTCGGCACCTCGGCCGGCAGCCAGATCGCCTCGGCCGACTTCGTCACGCTGCGCATCGCCTGGGTCGCGTTGAAATTCGGCTCAAGCTGCGCAAGCCGCCGCTGATAGCCCATCGGCAGCACCAGCACCGGCACCGACTCGCCGAAGCACTGCGCGACGCCGCCATAGGCGTTCTCCGCGCCCGGCCCGTGCTGCATGCAGAACGCACCGATCCGGCGGCCCGACGACAGCCGCGACATCGCGTCCGCCATGTGCAGCCCGATCCGCTCCTGGCGCACCATGATCGGGCGGATGTCGATCGCGGCGGCGAACTCGATCAGATGATTGACCGGATAGCCGCAGAGGATCTCGATCCCCTCGCGCTTCATGATCTCGGCGATCGCCTGGCCGACCTTCACCGCGCCGTCCCCTCCGTTGTGGCAGCGTTTCGACACGCCTGATGCATCAGCCTAGGCACGGCCGGGGCGGCCCTGCAACCCCCTGCGGCCAGCGGCAGGAAAGCGTGGGGGGACCACGCTGGTCCCCCCATACCCCCCTGCACTACCGAAGCCGCGGCGCTTCGCTATGCTTCGAGCCATGATTCTCTCGGGGACATCGCGCCTCGCCGGCGTGCTGGGCTGGCCCGTCGCGCATTCGCGCTCGCCGCGCCTGCACGGGTTCTGGCTCGAACGCCACCGCATCGACGGCGCCTACCTGCCGCTGCCCGTCCGGCCCGAGCGCTTCGCCGAAGCCGTGCGAGCGTTGCGCGACCTTGGCTTCCAGGGCGCCAATGTGACCATCCCGCACAAGGAAGCCGCCTTCGCCGTCTGCGACGAGGTCGACGCCACCGCGCACCGCGCCGGCGCGGTCAACACGCTGATGTTTCGTGCCGATGGCGCGATCGCGGGCTCGAACACCGATGGCTGGGGCTTCCTCGAAGGGCTGCACCAGGCCGTGCCGGACCTTGCGCTCGCCGAGACGCCCGTCAGCGTGCTCGGCGCCGGCGGCTCCGCCCGCGCCATCGCCGCCGCCCTGCTCGATGCCGGCTGCCCACGCCTCGCCTTCGTCAACCGGACCCGCGGCCGGGCCGAGGCGCTCTGCGCCGCGCTCGGCGGGCCGGTGCAGGCCGCCGGCTGGGACGAGGTGCGGGACCTGCTCCCCGCCACGCGCCTGCTGATCAACACCACCTCGCTCGGCATGAAGGGCACGCCCTCGCCCGACCTGCCGCTTGACCGCCTGCCAGCGGAGGCGATCGTCGCCGATATCGTCTATGTGCCGCGCATCACCGGCCTGCTCGCCGCCGCGGCCGCGCGCGGGCTTCGCACCGTCGGCGGCCTGCCGATGCTGCTGCACCAGGCACGGCCCGGCTTCCGCGCCTGGTTCGGCATCGACCCGCAGGTGGATGACGACCTCGCCCGTTTCGTCGCCGGCGACGTGCCGGAGACCGCCGAGGCGGCATGATCGTGATCGGGCTGACGGGCGGCATCGGCATGGGCAAGTCGACCGCCGCGCGGGCCTTCCGTCGGCTCGGCATCCCCGTGCACGACGCGGATGCCACCGTGCACCGACTCTATGGCCGCGGCGGTGCCGGGGTGCGCACGATCGGCGCCATCGCCCCCGACGCGATCGTCGACGGCGCCGTCTCGCGCGAGGCCCTGCGGCGGCGGGCGCTGACCGATCCGGCCTTCCTCGCCCGCCTGGAGGCGGCGATCCACCCGCTCGTCCGACGCGAGGAGCGCCGCTTCCTCGCACGCTGCCGCCGGCGGCGATCGCCGCTCGCCGTGCTCGACATCCCGCTGCTGTTCGAAACGGGCGGCGATCGTCGCGTCGATCACGTCGTCGTCGTCAGCGCCCCGGCGGCGACGCAGCGCACGCGGGTGCTCGGCCGTCCCGGCATGACCGAGGCCCGGCTCGCCGCGATCCTGGCGCGGCAGATGCCCGACGCCGAGAAGCGCCGCCGCGCGCACACCGTCATCCGCACCGGGCTGTCGCGCCATCACGCCCAGCGCGCGATCCGCCGCCTGGTCGCGCGGCTCAGGGAGGCAGGCCGATGAGCGACCGCGAGGTGCTGCTCGACACCGAAACCACCGGGCTGGAGACCAGCCTGGGACATCGCATCATCGAGATCTGCTGCCTGGAGCTGAAGAACCACGTGCCCACGGGCCGCGTGCTGCATCGCCTGGTCGATCCCGGCCGCGACATCGACCCGGAGGCGGAACGCATCCACGGCATCACGCGGGCGAGCCTGCTCGGCAAGCCGGGCTTCGGCGAGATCGCCGAGGAGCTGCTCGGCTTCCTCGGCGCCGACCCGATCGTCGCGCACAACGCCCCCTTCGATATCGGCTTCATCAATGCCGAGCTCGCCCGTCTCGACCTGCCGCCGCTCGACCCCGGCCGCGCCATCGACACGGTGGCACTTGCGCGCAAGCGCCACCCGGGCCTGCCGGCCAATCTCGACGCGCTCTGCCGTCGTTTCGGCATCGACAACTCGATGCGCACCAGCCACAACGCGCTGCTCGACTGCCAGTTGCTCGCCGAGGTCTATCTCGAACTGCTGGGCGGCCGCCAACCCGGCCTCGTGCTCGGCCCGGCTGCCCGCGTGGCACGCCGCGCCGGCGTGACCGCCGCGGCGCCCATCGCCCGCACCCCACGGCCGATCGCGCCCACCGCGGCGGAGCTCGAGGCGCACCGCGCCTTCGTCGCCGCGATCAAGGGCGCGCTCTGGGCAAGGCTCGAACCCGACACCTACGGAACCGAACCGACGTCCGGCTGATCAGCACGCCGGCGGCGGGTCCGACGCGGTGGCGAAGGCGACCAGACAGGCGCCGAAGCGGTCGGCGAACTGCCATTGCTGGCCGGCGCCGTGGCCGCTGAACCCGTCGGGCCGGTCGATCAGCAGCAGCGCGCCGACGCGCGGCGCCAGCCGCTCGCGCAGCAGCGCCGCGCGCCCGTCCGCGTCCGCGACAAAGGGGTCGAGCGCGAACTGGACGAACGCGACCCGCGCGGTCGCGGCGTTCGCCCGGCCGACCAGCGTGCGCAGCTGATCGAGTTGCGCGTTCAGGTTCATGCTGCCGCCCTGGCCGTGCGCGGCCGCCGCGACCGCGATCACCGCATCGGCGAGCCCGGGAGTGTCGAGCATCTGCAACGCGTTCCAGCCGCCCCGCGATTGGCCGGCGACGACGATGTGCCGGTAGCCTTCGGCGCGCAGCCGGGCGAGCCCGTCGCGCAGCCACGCGGCGGCGCGGTCCGCCTCGTCGGCGTTGGGATGGCGGTCGAAGCGGAACACGTCGTAGCCGGCGAGGTTGAAGTGCCGCACCCAGCCCTGCGGCTGGGACCCCCGATAGTCGGCGTTGTTGGCGCCGCGCCCGTGGCCGAACACGATCGCCCCGGCCCCCGCCGGTCCGTGCCAGAGATAGCGGCTATCCGGCACGATCGCCCAGTTGAAGCCGCCGATGCCGAGGCTCGCGGGCGGCGGTGGCGGCTGCCAGGCGCGCGCCGGATCGACGATCGCCAGATCGACCGCGTAGAGCCGGCATTCGGTGCCGGCGCGGCGGGCGCAGTTGGCGAGCGCGGTCGTTTTCGCCTGCTCGACGTCGCGGTGGCCCCAGGCCGCCCCGCCCTCACCCTTCGGCCCGATCGCGAAGGCGCGGTGCGTGTTGTAGCCGATGAAGCGCGCCCAAGCCGTGCGCGTCTCGGCGGTGGCGCCGGGCGGGCCGGCCGGATCGGCGATCGGCACCGGCTGGCCGGCAGCCGCGGTCGCCCACAGCCACGCGGCCGCCGCAAGGGAGGGTCGAGGCAACGGCGCTCACCTTGTCCTGGGGGCGGGTCGCTGCCATTGTCCGCCACCGTTTTCCGGGCTTTCAACAGGTTTTCCCATGCAGAAGAGCGTCAAGAAGGTCGTGCTCGCCTATTCGGGCGGGCTCGACACCTCGGTGATCCTGAAGTGGCTGCAGACGACCTATGGCTCCGAGGTCGTCACCTTCACCGCCGATCTCGGCCAGGGCGAGGAGCTCGGCCCCGCGCGCGACAAGGCCCGCCTGCTCGGCATCAAGGACGAGAACATCTTCATCGACGATCTGCGCGAGGAGTTCGTGCGCGACTTCGTCTTCCCGATGTTCCGGGCGAACGCGCTCTACGAGGGGCAGTACCTGCTCGGCACCTCGATCGCGCGGCCGCTGATCGCCAAGCGCCAGATCGAGATCGCCGAGCTGACCGGGGCGGACGCGGTGGCGCATGGCGCGACCGGCAAGGGCAACGACCAGGTGCGCTTCGAGCTCGCCTACTATGCGCTGAAGCCCGACGTGACGGTGATCGCGCC
>CAZHMM010000212.1:0-5972 GCA_964533585.1 uncultured Elioraea sp. | reverse complement strand
GTCAGCGCGCGCCCGGCCGGCTGGGCGGCGAGCGGCATCGGCGCGAGGGCGAGCCCCGCGGCGAGCAGATGGCGGCGTGCGAGCATGGATGGTCTCCTTCCTCCCCGTGTCGGCGCAGCAGAGCCCTGCGGCCGCCGCGCGTCAAACGACGGTCCTGCGACAGCCGCTCGGCTTGCCGCGTGCCCCGTGCCGCCTATAACGGGCCGAGCCGAGAAGGGACCCCTGCATGACCGTTGCCGACTCTCCGCCCACCGGACCGCTGAAGGGCCTGCGCGTGTTCGATCTCACCCGCGTGCTGGCGGGGCCGACCTGCACGCAGATGCTGGGCGATCTGGGCGCCGAGGTGATCAAGATCGAGCACCCGTCCCGCGGCGACGACACGCGCGGCTTCGCGCCGCCGTTCCTGCCGCGCCAGGACGGCCAGCCCACCAAGGAGAGCGCCTATTTCGCCGGGGTGAACCGCAACAAGTTCTCGGTCACGCTCGACATCGCCAGCCCCGAGGGGCAGGAGATCGCGCGCAAGCTGATCGCGCAGTGCGACATCCTGGTGGAGAACTTCAAGCCGGGCGGGCTCGCCAAATACGGGCTCGACTATGCCTCGCTGAAGGAGGCGTTTCCCGGGCTGATCTACTGCTCGATCACTGGCTTCGGCCAGACCGGCCCCTACGCGCCCCGGCCCGGCTACGACAGCCTGATCCAGGCCATGGGCGGGGTGATGAGCCTGACGGGAGAGCCGGACGGGCTGCCGCAGAAGGTCGGCATTCCGGTCGCCGACCTGTTCGCCGGACTCTACGGCACGATCGGCATCCTCGCCGCGCTGCGCCACAAGGAAGCGACCGGCCAGGGCCAGCACATCGACATCGGCATGCTCGACACGCACGTGGCGTGGCTGGCGAACCAGGGCATGAACTACCTGGCGACCGGCGAGAACCCGGCGCGGCTCGGCAATCAGCACCCGAACATCGTGCCCTATCAGGTGTTCGCGACGGCCGACGGCGCGATCGTGCTGAGCGTGGGCAACGACGCCACGTTCGAGCGGTTCTGCAAGGCGTTCGGGCTGGAGCATCTGCTGGCCGATGAGCGCTTCGCCACCAATGCGAAGCGGGTTGAGAACCGCGCGCTGGTCACCGACACGCTGACGCCGGTGATGGCGTCGCGCACCACGAATGAGTGGATCACGCAGCTTGAGGCGCTGAAGATCGGCTGCGGCCCGATCAACAAGCTCTCGGACGTGTTCGCCGATCCGCATGTGCAGGCGCGCGGCATGGTGATCGAGATGCCGCACGAGGCCGCGGGGGGTCCGGTCAAGCTGATCGCCAATCCGGTGAAGCTCTCCGCCACGCCGCCCGACTACCGCATCGCCCCTCCCGTGCTCGGCGCGCATACCGACGAGGTGCTCGCTCGCGCCCTCGGGCTCGATGCCGCCGCGATCGCCGCGCTGCGCGAGAAGGGCGTGGTGTGAGCCCGCGCGAGGGCCGCCTGCGCTGGCTCTCGCCGGTCGGATTCCATCGGCTTGGCTGGACGGAGTGGGGACCGGCGGACGGCACGCCGGTCGTCTGCGTGCACGGGCTGACGCGCACGGGCCGCGACTTCGACGCGCTCGCCGCGGCACTGGCCGGGCGCGGACGGCGCGTGCTCTGCCCTGACATGCCGGGGCGCGGCGCCTCGGACCGCCTGCCGGACCCGTCGCTTTATCGCAACGACGTCTATGCGGGCGCGTGTGCGCATCTGCTGGCGACCTTCGGCGAAACGCCGGTGGACTGGGTCGGCACGTCGATGGGCGGGATCATCGGCATGATCGTCGCGGCGATGCCGGCAACGCCGATCCGCCGGCTGGTCATCAACGATGTCGGGCCGTTCATTCCCGCCGCCTCGCTGGCGCGGATCGGCGAGTATCTCGGCCGCGATTGGCACTTTCCTGATCTCGCCGCGGCGGAGGCGCACACGCGCAAGGCCTACGCGCCGTTCGGTGCGCTGACCGATGCGCAATGGCGTCACCTCACCGAGACCTCGGTGCGCGCGCTGCCGGGCGGCGGGTTCCGCCTGCACTACGACCCGGCGATTGCCGAGCCGTTCCGCAAGCCGCCGCAGGACACCGAGTTCTGGCCGGTCTGGGACCACATCGCGATGCAGACGCTGGTGCTGCGCGGCGCGGAGTCCGACCTGCTGCTGCCGGAGACGGCTGCGCGCATGGCGGAGAAGCCGGGTGTGCGCGTCGAGACGATCCCCGGCTGCGGTCATGCGCCGGCGCTGCTCGATCCGTCGCAGATCGGCCTCATCGCCGCGTTCCTCGACGAGGACCACGCATGATCACGCCCGCCTGGTGCCGCCTGATGGCGGCCTACAACAGCGAGATGAACCGGCGGATCTACGCCGCCGCTGCTGAGGTCCCGGACGAGGCGCGCAAGCGTGACGCCGGCGCCTTCTTCGGCTCGCTGCACGCCACGCTCAATCATCTGCTCTGGGCCGACCGGATGTGGATGAGCCGGTTCGCCGAGGGCTGGGAGCGGCCGGCAGTGGGAATTCCCGGCAGCACCGCGCTCTACGACGACTTCGAGGCGCTGCGCGCCGCGCGCGCTGCGACCGATGCGCGGATCGAGGCCTGGGCGGCGACGCTCACCGAACCCGCACTCGCGGGCGACCTCACCTGGTACAGCGGGGCAACGAAGCGGGAGCGCACCGAGAAGCGCTGGATCCTCTACGTGCATTTCTTCAACCACCAGACGCATCACCGCGGCCAGGCGCATTGCCTGATCACGCAGAACGGGGTGAAGCCGGCCGATACCGACCTGCCCTTCATCCTGGACCTGGGCGCACTCGGCCTGACCTGAGGGGCATGACCGTCGACGACCTCGCCGGGCCGTTCCGTCCGCGGCCGCCCTGGGTCACGGGCGACCTGCAGACGCTGCGCAACGTCCTCCGCCGCGATGCGCCCGATGCCGGTCCGTTCGCGCGGCTCTGGCTCGACCTGCCCGACGGTGATGCGTTGGCGGCCGCTTGGCATGCGGGCGACGGCAGTCGCCCGACCATCGTGCTGATCCACGGGCTGACCGGCTGCGAGGACAGCGCCTATATGCGCCGCTCGGCCGCATTCTGGCGCGCGCGCGGCCATGGCGTGGTGCGGCTCAACCTGCGTGGCTCCGCGCCGTCGCTCGCGCGCAGCACACGCCCCTACCACGCCGCCGCCGGCGCCGACATCGGCCACGCGCTCCACGCCCTGCCCGAGGAGGCGCGACGGCCCGGCCTGGTCTGCATCGGCGTCTCGCTCGGCGGCACGCAGCTGCTGAACGCGCTCGCCCGCGAGGAGGCCGCGTCGCTGCCGATCCTCGCCGCGGCGAGCGTGTGCGCACCGGTGCTGCTCGCCCCGGTCGCGCGCCGGATCATGGCGCCGCGCAATGTGCTGTATCATCGCTGGCTGCTCGGCCAGATGCAGCGCGAGGCCGAAGCGCTCGCGCCGCATCTGCCCGGTCCACTGCTCGCCGCCGCGCGCGCCGCGCGCAGCATCTACGCCTTCGACGACGCCTATGTCGCGCCGCTCGCCGGTTTCGCCGGCGCCGACGACTACTACGCGCGCGCGAGCCTGCCGCAGCATCTCGCCCGCATCGCCGCGCCGATGCTGTGCCTCACCGCCGAGGACGACCCCTGGGTGCCCGCCGAGACCTACCGCGCGATCGACTGGCGCACGAACCCGCGCGTGACCCCGCTGATCGCGCCGGGCGGCGGGCATGTCGGCTTCCACGACCGCGTGCGCGACGGCACCTGGGCCGACCGCACGATCGCGGCCTGGGTTCAGCGCGTCATGGCGCCGAGCAGCTCGGTCGCGGCGCGCCACTGACGCCCGTCGCCGGTGCCGTCCTCGAGGTCCCACACCGTCTTCAGCACGCCGACCACGAAGCCCCAGCCGGCGATGCGCGCGCGCTCCGCGCCGAGCCGCTCGGCGAGCAGCGTCACCCGGCGGCGCTGGATCGCGGCGAGGTCGCGCTGATGCGGCAGCCACGACACCGGGTTGGTCAGCAGCGTGCCTGTGTCGAAATCCGGCTCCCCCGTCGCCCCGAAGGGATCGATCGCGCGCCAGCCGGCGCCGTCGGCCAGCACGTTGCGATGATGCAGGTCGCCGTGCAGCAGCACCGGCGGCCGCGCCGAGGCGTTGAGGTCGCGGTAGAGGCCAAGCGCGCGGTCGCGCAGGCGAGGATCGAGGCGCGCGTCGCGACAGGCTTCGATCGCGCGGATCCAGCCATGCGCATCGGCCACCACCACGCCCGGCGGCACGGGCCGATGCAGCCGCAGCATCAGCGCCGCCAGCAGCTCGGTCGCGTCGTCGTCACGCCCGTCCTCGCAGAGCCGCACGAGCGGCTCGCCGGGCACCAGCCGCTCCAGCAGCAGCGCCCCGCGCGCGGCATCGGCGCGCAGCAACCGCGCGGCACCATCACCGTTCCAGGCGGCGAGCGCTTCCGCCTGCGCGTGGAGGCCCTGGCCGGGCTTCTCCAGCTTCAGCACCGCCTTCGTGCCGTCCGCGCAGGTCGCCGCGTGCACCAGGCCCTGGGTCGATCCCGGCAGCACCGGCCCGAGCGTCAGCCGCCAGTCGCGCGCGACCTCCACCGCCCGCGCGGCCAGCGCGCCGCGCCACTCTTGCGGTCCGGGCACGCTGCGGCGAGGCTCCGCACCGTTCATGGAGGTGAGCGATGACGAAGCCGATCGGCAGCCGCGCCGATTACCGCTGGTTCCTGACCATCCCGACCCGCTGGATGGACAACGACGTGTTCGCGCATGTCAACAACGCGGTGTACTATTCCTGGTTCGACACGACCGTGGCGCGCTTCCTGATCGACACGCTGCGCGTCAATCCGCTGGAGAGCGAGATCGTCGGCTTCGTGGTCGAGACGCAGTGCCGCTATTTCGCGCCGACCGCCTTCCCCGACCTCATCACCGGCGGGCTGCGCGTGGCGCGGATCGGCAACACCTCCGTGCGCTACGAGCTCGGCATCTTCCGCAACGACGAGGATCGAGCCTCGGCCGAGGGGCATTTCGTCCACGCCTATGTCGTCAAGGCGACCGGCAAGTCGACGCCCGTGCCGGACCCGATGCGCGAGGCGCTCGCCCGCTACGCGCGCTAGCCCTTGTTCGCCGCCTCGAACATCGCCCTGGTGCGCTCGGCGTCGTAGGGACCCTCGCGCAGCGTCTCGGGGTCCCACTCGCTGCGGCCGGGACGGAAGAAGTCGCCGCCATAGACGTGCAGCGCGCCGGTCAGGCGCGGGATCGGGTTGGTGACGCTGTGGATGATGTCCTTGCCGAGCGGCGCGGCCTCTCCGGCCGAGAGCGCCTTCGCCCCGGCCGCCTCGACGCGCGATGGCATCCCCGGCTCGTCGATGCGGCGCCAGAAGATGTTGTCCTCGCGCCCCGTATAGAGCCCGATCACCGCCCACATGCCGTGATTGTGCGGCATCAGCGTCATGTGCGGGGCCCAGACGAGGTTGAGGATCGTCAGCTCGTCGGAGCGGTAGAGCGTGTTCAGCCCCGCCCGCGTCGGCTCGCCGAGCGCGCGCAGCACCTCACCCGGCTCGGCGACCGCCCGCGAGACAAGGTCGCGCACGGCGGGCTGTCCCTCAGCGACGGCGGCGCGGCATTCCTCGATGAAGCGGTCGAGATCGAACATGGCGGCTCTCCGTCGGCTATCCTGTCGCGGCGCAGTCTACTCCCCGGCCCCGCGCGGCCCAAATCGCGGAGCGACGCCATGACCCTCCCCCAGCCGATCATCGACCTCTATGACCGGTTCACCCATGGCGGGATGGACCGCCGGACGTTCCTCGACCGGCTGGCCACACTCGCGGGCGGCGCGCCGGCGGCCGCCGCCCTGCTGCCCCTGCTGGCGGCCGACCCGGCCAAGGCGGCGATCGTGCCGGCCGATGATCCGCGCCTGACCGTCGGTCGCGTCACCTGGGCCGGGCCGGACGGCGAGCTCGCCGGGTATCTCG
>CAZHMM010000211.1:0-6029 GCA_964533585.1 uncultured Elioraea sp. | reverse complement strand
GCGACGGGCCGGGCCGTCGCTCCCTGGCTCGCCACGGGCGCGCTCGCCGGCGCGCTCGCGCTCGGCGCGCTTCTCTGGCTGCTCGCCGTCGCCCTGCCCGACCCGACGGCGCATGCCTATGCCGCCGCCACCTTCGCGCTGCTCGCCTATGCGGCGCTGCATGTCGTGATCGGCGGGCTGTTCCTGATCAGCAACGCGCTCCGGCTCCGTGCCGGGCTGATCGGGCCGCGCCGTACGCTCGACCTCCGGCTCACGCGGCTCTGGCAGGATTATGTCGCTGCGACCGGGCTGATCGCGCTCGGGCTCGCGCTGCTGCTGCCCGACCTGGCGGCGGTCGCGCCGCGGCCATGAGCGCGCTCACTCCCACACGGTTGCTGTGGTTCATCGCCGGCTTCGGCATCTGGAGCAGCGCGCTGATCGTGATCTACGCGCTGCACGCGCTCGGCTGCGCCTATCGCTTGCCCGAGGGCACGATGCGGGCGGCGCTCGGCGCGGCGCTGGCGCTGCACCTCGCCGCCATCGTGCTGCTCATCCGCCGCTTCCCTCGCGGCGATGGCACGCTGATCACCGCGGCGCAGTGGACGCTGGTCGCGGCGCTGGCGGCGACCGTCGCGACCTTCGCGCCGCTGCTGGCCCTCACGCCCTGCGTGTAGCGGCGTCAGTCCTGCGCCGGCGGCACCATCCGCCCGAGATTGCGTCCGCCGAAGATGTGCACGTGGAAATGCGGCACCTCCTGGTGCCCGTGCACGCCCATGTTGGTCAGCACGCGGTAGCCCGAGACCTCAAGCGAGAGATCCTTCGCCACCTTGCCGACCGCGCGCCAGAACCCGGCGATCTCGGCGTCCGAGGCGTTCGCCGAGAAATCGGCCATCGACACGTAGTGCCCCTTCGGCACGACCAGCACGTGCACCGGCGCCTGCGGGTTGATGTCGTGGAACGCGAGCGAGATCTCGTCCTCGTGCACCTTCTTGCAGGGGATTTCGCCGCGCAGGATGCGCGCGAAGATGTTCGAGGGATCGTAGGGCGGCAGGCCGCTGACCGGCATCGCGAGGCTCCGTAGGACTGACGGAGAGTGTCGCCTACCACACCTTCTTGGTGCCGGGCAGCCGGCGCAGCACGGGCTGGGCGCGCGCGGCCTTCTCGGTGATGCCGCTCACGCCCTGGCGCCGCTCCAGCTCGGCCCAGACCGTCTCGGGGCGGATGCCGGCATCCACCCACACCACCATGAGGTGGTAGAGCAGGTCGGCACTCTCGGCGATCACGCCGTCGCGGTTGCCGCGCGTCGCCTCGATCACCGCCTCGACCGCCTCCTCGCCGAGCTTCTGCGCCACCTTGGCGGTCCCGCGCGACAACAGCCGCGCCGAGTGCGAGAGCGCGGGATCGGCGCTCTTGCGCTGCTCGACCGTGGCGTACAGACGATCGAGGATCGTGGCGTCCGGACCTGGCGTCGGCGCGGCCCTCTTCACGGCCTTGGCGGGCTTGCCCATCGCCGCCTCACGCCGCCTCGGCCGGGGGCGGGCGCACCGGCAGCCCGGCCGCCGCGAGGGCCGCCTTCGCCTCGGCGATCGTGAACGTGCCGAAATGGAACACGCTCGCCGCCAGCAGACCGGTCGCGCCGGCGCGCGCGCCCTCGACGAAGTGCTCGAGCCGGCCGACGCCGCCCGAGGCGATCACCGGTACGGGCACGGCGGCGGCGATCGTGCGGGTGAGTTCGAGGTCGAAGCCCTCGCCGGTGCCGTCACGGTCCATGCTGGTGAGCAGGATCTCGCCGGCGCCCCGCTCGGCCGCTTCGCGCGCCCAGGCGACCGCGTCGCGCCCGGTGCCGCGCCGCCCGCCATGGGTGAACACCTCCCAGTGGCCGGGCGCGGCGCGCTTGGCGTCGATCGCGACGACGATGCACTGGCTGCCGAATTTCTGCGCCGCCTCGCTGATCAGCTCCGGCCGGGCCACCGCGGCCGAGTTCATCGAGGCCTTGTCGGCGCCGGCGAGCAGCAGCTTGCGGATATCCTCCACCGACCGCACCCCGCCGCCGACGGTGAGCGGCATGAACACGCACGCCGCCGTACGCGCCACCACATCGAGAATCGTGTCGCGGTTGTCGGAAGAGGCGGTGATGTCGAGGAAGGTCAGCTCGTCGGCGCCCGCGGCATCGTAGATGCGCGCCTGCTCCACCGGGTCGCCGGCGTCGCGCAGGTCGACGAAGTTGACGCCCTTGACCACCCGTCCGTCCTTGACGTCGAGGCAGGGAATGATGCGGACCGTCAGCATCGACTCGGGGCGACTCCGTCCTGTTCTGTCGCGACCGCGCGTTCTGCGCCTCAGGACTCGGACACGCAAACGAAAAATCGACGACGGTCGCGCGACCGGGGCGCAGGGCTCGGCCGGGACCGGATGACCGGACCGGGTTGTCGGCTCGCGGCGCTCGGACAACGATCCGTAGGCGGCGGCAGCCGCAGCGGGTTACGCTGGCGATACTTTCCGCGCGAGGAGACCAGGCGATGGATCAGGCGGCGATACTGCTCGGAGCCCTTCGGGTGAAGGCCAAGCGCGACGGGACGCGTCTCTCGACCGCCGAGGTGGAGAGCCTGGCGGATGCGATCGCCATCGATCGCGCCGCCCTGCCGGGGCTGATCGCCGAGCTGCAGGCCGGCGGGCACGTGGCGCTGGTGTGGGGCGGGGTCGAGCTGCTGGCCGCGCCGGCACGGACGGGCGGGCGCATCGGCATCGAGGCGGGCACCGTCGGCCTGGAGATCGGCCCGACCATGACCTTCACGACCGAGTTCCCCGTCGGCGAACTCGCGACCGTGCGCCAGCTTCTGCAGGCGGTCGAGCCGCGGCTGCCCGGCGTGGCGGCGCAGAGCGCGCGTGAGGCGCTGGCGGTGCTGGACGCGCACCCTGCACCCGACGCGCCGGCCGGGGCGCGGCTCGCCTGGGCGGCCCGGCTGATGGATACGCTGAACGAGCTGGTCCGCCGGGCACCGGAGTCCGAGATCGTGCTCGATCTGGCCGAACGGGCGCAGCGCGCGGTCGGACGGGCGTAAGCGCCGGGGCGCGCGGCTGAACGGCCCCCTATCCCGTTCCGCGCCGCACCGGGGTAGGGTCGCGGCATGGACCGCGACATCACCATCTGCGAGGTCGGCCCCCGCGACGGGTTGCAGAACGCCAGGACCATCATGGCGACGGCCGACAAGCATCGTTGGATCGCCGCCCTCGCCGCTGCCGGGCTGCCGGAGATCGAGGTCGGCTCCTTCGTCCGCCCCGATCTCGTGCCGCAACTCGCCGACACCGCCGAGGTCGTCGCCCAGGCGCTGACCATCCCGGGCATCGTCGTCGTCGCGCTGGTGCCGAACGCCAAGGGCGCGGAACGCGCGATCGCCGCCGGCGCGCACAAGCTGACCGTGCCGGTCTCGGCCTCGCGCGCGCACAGCCTGTCGAACGTGCGCATGGAGCCGCTCCAGGCGGTCGAGCAGGTGCGCCGGATCATCGAGCTCGCCCGCGCCGCGCCGCACCGTCCCGCCGTCGAGGTCGGCATCTCCACCGCGTTCGGCTGCTCGATGCAGGGCGAGGTGCCCGAGGACGACGTGATCCGCCTCGCCGAGGCGCTGGTCGCGGCGGGAGCCGAGGATCTCTGCCTGTCCGACACCGTCGGCATGGCGAACCCGCGCCAGGTGAAGCGGCTGATCGAGCGCACCCGTGCCGCGGTCGGCGACACGCTCGGCGCGCTCCATCTGCATGACACGCGCGGCCGGGCGCTTGCCAATGCGCTGGCCGGCGTCGAGGCCGGCATCCGCGCCTTCGACGGCGCGCTCGCCGGCCTCGGCGGCTGCCCCTTCGCGCCAGGAGCCTCCGGCAATGCCGCGACCGAGGATCTCGTCTGGATGTTCGAGGAGATGGGGCTGCGCACGGGGGTGGATCTCGACGGTCTGCTGCGGGCGCGCGCGATCCTCGCCGAGGCGCTGCCGGGCGAGGCGCTGCACGGCCATCTGCACCAGGTGCAGCACGCGGCATGACCGCCCCCCTGCCGCTCGAAGGCATCCGCGTCGTCGAGATGACCCACATGGTGATGGGCCCGACCTGCGGGCTGGTGCTCGCCGATCTCGGCGCCGACGTGATCAAGGTCGAGCCCCTGGAGGGCGACAACACGCGCCGGCTGGTCGGCGCCGGTGCCGGGTTCTTCCCGATCTCCAACCGCAACAAGCGCTCGATCGCGATCGACCTGAAGGACAGCCGGGGCCGCGACGCCATCCTCAAGCTGGTCGCGGCCGCCGACGTGTTCAGCGAGAACTTCCGCCCCGGCGCGCTCGACAAGCTCGGCTTCGGCTGGGAGGCGCTGTCGGCGCTGAACCCGAGGCTGATCTATGTGTCCCACAAGGGGTTCCAGGACGGGCCCTACGCGCACCGCGTCGCGCTCGACGAGGTGGTGCAGATGATGGGCGGGCTCGCCTGGATGACCGGGCCGCCCGGCCAGCCGCTGCGCGCGGGCTCCTCGGTGAACGACATCATGGGCGGGATGTTCGGCGCGATCGGCATCCTCGCCGCGCTGAACGAGCGCCACCGCACCGGGCGGGGTCGTCACGTCGCCGCCTCGCTGTTCGAGAACACCGTGATGCTGGTCGCGCAGCACATGGCGCAGCACGCGATCACCGGCGAGCCGCTGAAGCCGATGTCAGTGCGCGTCGCGGCCTGGGGCGTCTATGACATCATCACCGCCGCCGACGGCGAGCGCGTGTTCGTCGGCGTCGTCACCGACACGCAATGGGCGGTGTTCTGCCGCGCGTTCGGCTTCGCCGATCTCGCCGCCGATCCGCGCATCGCCACCAATACCGGGCGGGTGCAGAGCCGCGACTGGCTGATCCCCGAACTGCAGACGCGGCTCGGCGTGTTCGACGCGGCGACGCTGTCGGCGCGGTTCGAGGCGATGGGCCTGCCCTTCGCGCCGATCGCCCGGCCCGAGCAGCTGTTCGACGATCCGCACCTGAACGCCTCGGGCGGGCTGCTGCCGATCTCGCTGCCGGACGGGCGCAAGGCCAAGCTGCCGGCCCTGCCGATCGCGATCGACGGCGAGCGGCCCGGCCTGCGGCGCGATGCGCCGAAGGTGGGCGAGCACGGGCGCGAGGTGCTGGCCGAGGCCGGGCTCGCGGCGGGCGAGATCGAGGCGCTGATCGCGGCGGGCGTCGTACGGATCGCCGACACCTGGCGGTGAGGCTCAGCCGCGCGCGGCCATGATCGGCGTCAGCACGTCGGTCACGCCGGCGATCAGGATCTGCACCCCGACCGCGAGCAGCAGGAAGGCGGCGAGCCGGCTCAGCACGCGCGAGCCCGTGTGGCCGAGCCAGGCGGCGATGCGGGGCGCGTAGCGATAGGCGCCGAGGATCGTCGCCGCCATTGCCAGCGCAGCCAGGCTCGCCCCGGTGGCGAAGGCGAGCAGGCCACGATCGAAGGGCGGGCGCGTCGCGCCGAGCGCGATGCACACCGCGATCGTGCCGGGTCCGGTGGTGAACGGCAGGGTCAGCGGAAAGAACGCGGCCTCGTCGCCGATCGCGCGCGAGGTCGCCTCGTCGCGCTTGCGCTCCTCGCGCTTCTCGGGCGCCGACAGCAGGTTGAACGCCCAGAGCGAGAGAACCAGGCCCCCTGCGATGCGCACCGCGGCCAGGCTGATGCCGAAGAAGCCGAGGATGAACGAGCCGCCCCACATCGCCACCAGCATCACGATCAGCGAGTAGGTCGCGACCTTGCGCGCGAGCCGGGCAAGCGCGCGATCCTCCAGCCCGGCGGATGCCTCGTTGAAGATGAAGGCGCCGGCGATCGGGTTCACGATCGAGAACAGCGCCGGATAGACCAGCAGGAAGGTTTCGAGAAGGGCGCTCGGCAGCATGCGTCAGGGCACCGCCGGCACGAGGCCGCGCGCGTTGCAGAGATCGTTCAGCGCGGGATCCGCACCCTCCGCGATCAGCCGCTCGAGCATCGCCGCGAGCCTTGCGGTCACGCTGCGGTCGTCGCGCGCGGCCTCGATCAGCGCCCGGAACGCC
>CAZHMM010000210.1:0-6041 GCA_964533585.1 uncultured Elioraea sp. | reverse complement strand
GAGATCCTCGGCTTCACCACGCGCGCCTGGAAGGGCGGGCAGAGCCGCGAGCGCTGGGTGCAGGAGGGCAAGCGGCGCAATCCCGGCCGGCTCAACGACCTGCGCCACATCGTCTACAAGGCGGCGGATGCGCCCTGGCGGCGCGCGCGCAAGAATCTCGGCCTGATGCTGCGCGAGGGGCTGCTCAAGGAGAACATCGACGGCGAGGCGCTGGAATGGGCGTATCGCCGCCTGCTCGCCCGGCCCGAGCACCGCAAGATCCTGATGGTGATCTCGGACGGTGCGCCGGTCGACGACTCCACGCTCAGCGTCAACCCCGGCAACTACCTGGAGCGGCACCTGCGCGACATCATCCGCCGGGTTGATCGCGAGCGGCTGATCGAGGTCACCGCGATCGGCATCGGCCATGACGTGACGCGCTACTACCGCCGTGCGGTGACGATCGTCGATGCCGAGGAGCTGGGCGGGACGATGATGAAGAAGCTCGCCGAACTGTTCGAGGAGGACGCGGCCGAGGCGTGGCATCGCGCCGCCGCCGAGCGCGCCGCCCTGGTCGCCTGAGCCTCTCCCGCCGTTTCTTCATTGCCGGCGGCCTCGCTGGCCTGCTCGCGCAGCCCTGTGCGGCGACCCCGATCGCTGTTCGCGCCGGACGCCTGCCGCTCTCCGAGACCGAGGCGCCGCCCGACCGTCTGGGCCCGCTGCGCTTCATGGGTGCGCTCGATCTCCGGTCGGACCATCGCGACTTCGGCGGCTTCTCGGGCCTGCTGCTCGACCCTGACCTGACCTTGCACGCGGTGAGCGACCGCGGCTCCGGGCTGACGGCGCGGCTCGAACTCGATCAGGCGGGGGTGCTGATCGGGCTGGCCGAGCCTCGGCTGTTTCCCCTGCTCGGCAGCCGGGGCCGGCCGCTCGGCCGCGGTGCCTGGGGCGACGCGGAGGCGCTCGCCCGGCTGCCGGACGGGCGGATCCTGATCGCCTTCGAGCGCGAGCACCGGATCATGCGGCACGACGCGCTCGACCGGCCGGGCCGGCCGATTCCGGCGCCGCCCGGACTTGCCGGCGCACCGCGCAACGGCGGCATCGAGGCGCTCACCGTGCTCGCCGACGGGCAGGTGCTCGCGATCGCCGAGCGCCTCGCCGGCCGCGAACCCGACACGGTCGCCGCCTGGCTCGGCCCGCCCGACGGGCGCGGCTGGCAGCGGCGCGACTGGCGCACCGACGACCACTTCGTGCCGGTCGGCGCCGCCGCACTGCCGGACGGCGGCGCGCTGGTGCTGGAGCGGCGGTTCGGCTGGCTCACCGGCTTCGCGAGCCGGATCATGCGGGCGAGGGCAGCCGCCCTGGCCGCACCGGTGCTTGAGGGCGAGGAGATCGCGCGCCTTGCGCCCCCACCGCTGAGCGACAATTTCGAGGGGGTCGCCGTCGCGCCGGCCGACCGGGGACTGCACCTGCTGCTGATCTCGGACGACAACTTCTTCGTCCTGCAACGGACGCTGCTGCTGCTGTTCCGCTACGAGATGGCGTGACGGATTGCCTTCCTGAATCAGAATGAAACGTTGACGACTCATCATGCGTGCGGCCCCGCTGGCCGACGTGATACGCTGGCGCAGCATCAGCCGGAGGTGCGTCATGAAGATCGTCAACTGGAACATCGAGTGGATGAACGACTGGTTCACCCCGATCAGCGCGGGCCCGCCCGGCTGGCGCGCGTCCAATCCTGGCCGCGGCATCAGCGATGTGCGCGCGCTCGCCGAGCGGGTGGCGCAGGTGATCAGGGCGCTCGCCCCGGATGTCGTGGCGATCCAGGAAGGCCCGAGCCGGGCGGGCGAGATGCAGCTCTTCGTCAACGATCATCTCGACGGCGCGTTCGACATCCTCGGCCCCACCGGCCGCGGGACGCAGCGGCTGTTCGTGCTGGTGAAGAAGGGGGGGCGGGTCGAGGCGGCGAGCCGCGTCTGGCCGCAGCCCGACCGGATCGACTACGCGCAATCCTGGCCGGTGGACGTCGTCGGCGACCTCATCCTCGAGGGCTATGAGTTCACGCGCGAGCCGCTGGAGGTCGAGCTGACCGTGTCAGGCCGCCCGGTCCTGCTGGTGAATCTGCACAGCAAGTCGAAATACATCCACGGCGGGCGGGCGCTCTGGGACAACGAGGCCACGCGGCCGCAGTTCATCGCCCAGGCGGTGCGCAACCGCCGGCGCATCGCCGCCGAGCTGATGCGCGTGCGCATGGCGCTCGATGAGCGGCTGGAGGACGACCCCGAGGCGCGCATCGTCGTGGTGGGCGACCTGAATGACGGGCCGGGGGTGGACTTCTTCGAGGAACACTACCTGATCCACAACGTCGTCGCGGTGGTGTCCGGCAATCCGTTCAACCCGCGCCGGATGCTGCGCCACGCCTTCATCGATCGCGAACTCCGGGACCGCAACTGGACCGCGCGGTTCGACGACTACATCGACGGGATCAGGGATCGGCCGCTGCTGCTGGATCACATCCTGCTCGCCCCCTCGATGTACTGGGGTCCGTTCCGCAACGCGCGGATCGAGCACGAGGCGTTCGAGGCGCAGATCAGCCGCTCGGCCTCGGGGCGCATGCGCGCCCCGTCCGATCATCGCCCGCAGAGCGTGACGCTGGAATTCGGCTGAGGCCGGCGCCGCCGCGCCGGCACGCGATCAGGCCGCCTTCTTCTCCGCCGCCCGGGCGATCCGGCGCTTCAGCACCTTCGCCTCGTCGGTGAGCTTGCGGTCAGGCGTGCCGAGCAGCCAGGCATCGAGCCCGCCATTGTGCTCGATCGTCTTGATGCCGCGCGTGGTCAGGCGCAGCCGCACGGTCGTGCCGAGCACGTCGCTCATCAGCGACGTCTCCTGCAGGTTGGGCAGGAAGCGCCGGCGGGTCTTGTTGTTGGCGTGGCTGACATTGTTGCCCGTCAGCACGCCCTTGCCGGTGACGCTGCAGCGACGCGCCATCACCCGTACTCCTCGGATCACGAAACGGCCTCGGGCGCCCGTCAGGCGCCCGATCGAGAGCGGGCCTATACGCCGCAGCCCCCGGCAGGTCAAGCCGCCGCGGCGGCCATCACCCCTGCGGCGGCTCGGGCTCGTGCAGCTCGCCCGCCCGGACGGAGGCGATCGCGTTCTGCAGCACCTGCACGATCGCCTCGTCGCTCATCTGGCGCGACAGGAGCCCGATCGCGCCGCCGAGCAGGGCCGAGGCCGCCGAGAGCGGGCCGATCTTCTGTTCGATCATGTATTCGATCGCCTTGTCCACCACCGCGCCGGCGTGGCTCAGGTCCTGCGGCGCCTCGCCCATCGGGTCGGCCTGCATGCGCGCTCTCCGTCTCTGCCAGGACCTGACATGGGGGGGCGGCGGGCGCCGCGGAACCCCCGTCGCGCTATTCTGGTGCCGAGGAGGGAGAGCAGGCGAACATGCGCGCGATGGTTCTGGAGCATCCCGGGCGGCCGCTCGCGCTGCGCTGCCTGGCCGTCCCCGAGCCGGGGCCGGGGCAGATCCGGCTGCGCGTCGCCGCCTGCGCGGTCTGCCGCACCGACCTGCACGTGGTGGACGGCGAGCTGCCCGGGGCGAAGCCGGATGTCATCCCCGGTCACGAGATCGTCGGCCGGGTCGAGGCGCTGGGACCGGGGGTGGAGGGGTTCCGCGCAGGCGACCGGGTCGGCGTGCCCTGGCTGGGCTTCACCTGCGGGACCTGCCGGTTCTGCCGGCAGGGCCGCGAGAACCTCTGCGAGGCGGCGCGCTTCACCGGCTATCAGCTCGACGGCGGCTATGCCGAGCACGCTGTGGCCGATGCGCGGTTCTGCTTCCCCATCCCGGATGCCTATTCGGATATCGAGGCCGCGCCGCTGCTGTGTGCCGGGCTGATCGGCCATCGCGCGCTCGGCATGGCGGGGGAGGCGCACTGTCTCGGCCTCTACGGCTTCGGCGCGGCCGCGCACATCGTCGCCC
Organism: uncultured Elioraea sp.; assembly: GCA_964533585.1. GTDB lineage: Bacteria > Pseudomonadota > Alphaproteobacteria > Acetobacterales > Acetobacteraceae > Elioraea. The sequence continues at coordinate 2,080 of CAZHMM010000210.1, read as the reverse complement.
AGGTGGCGCGCCATGAGGGGCGGCGCGTCTTCGCCTTCACGCGGCCCGGCGACATCGCGGCGCAGGATTTCGCCCGCACGCTCGGCGCCGAGTGGGCCGGCGGGTCGGATGAGGCCCCGCCCGAAAAGCTCGACGCGGCGATCATCTTCGCCCCTGTCGGCGCGCTGGTTCCGGCCGCGCTCCGCGCCGTGGATCGCGGCGGCGTGGTGGTCTGCGCCGGCATCCACATGAGCGACATCCCGGCCTTCCCCTACGAGATCCTGTGGCAGGAGCGGGTGGTGCGCTCGGTCGCCAACCTGACGCGGCGCGACGGCGAGGCGTTCCTCGCCCTCGCGCCGCGCGTGCCGGTGCGCACCGAGGTGGAGACGCTGCCGCTCGATCAGGCCAACGTGGCGCTCACGCGGCTGCGTGGGGGGCAGGTGACCGGCGCGCTGGTGCTGGTGCCGTAGCCGCGATCAGTCGGCGGTGGCCTCGGCCTCGCGCGCGGCTTCGGCCTCCGCTTCCGCCTCGGCGAGCTCGGCCTGGCGGCGCCACATCTCGGCATAGTGCCCGTCGCGCGCAAGCAGCTCGGCGTGCGTGCCGCGCTCGACCACCCTGCCCTGGTCCAGCACGAGGATCTCGTCGGCGTCCATCACGGTCGAGAGCCGGTGCGCGATCACCAGCGTGGTGCGGTCGCGCGCGAGCTCCTTCAGGTTGGCCTGGATCTCGCGCTCGGTGCGGGTGTCGAGCGCGCTCGTCGCCTCGTCGAACACCAGGATCGGCGGGTTCTTCAGGATGGTGCGCGCGATCGCCACGCGCTGCTTCTCGCCGCCCGAGAGCTTGAGCCCGCGCTCGCCGACACGCGTCTGGTAGCCGTCGGGTGTCGAGACGATGAAGTCGTGGATGCGCGCGAGCCGCGCCGCCTGCTCGACCTCGGCGTCGGTCGCCTCCGGCCGGCCGTAGCGGATGTTGTAGCGGATCGTGTCGTTGAACAGCACGGTGTCCTGCGGGACGATGCCCAAGCTGCGGCGCAGGCTGTCCTGCGTCACGGCGCGGATGTCCTGGCCGTCGATCGTGATGCGGCCCGCGTTCACGTCATAGAAGCGGAACAAGAGGCGCGAGATCGTCGACTTGCCGGCGCCCGAGGAGCCGACGATCGCCACCGTCGCCCCGGGCGGCACGGTGAAGCTCACGCCGTGCAGGATGCCGCGGTCGGGCCGGTAGGCGAAGTGCACGTCCTCGAACGCGACCTCGCCCTCGCGCACCGCGAGCGGCTTGGCGTCCGGCGCGTCGGCGATCTCCCGCTGCTCGGCGAGCAGCCGGAACATCGCCTCCATGTCCACGAGCCCCTGCTTGATCTCGCGATAGGCGAAGCCGAGGAAGTTGAGCGGCACGTAGAGCTGGATCAGGAAGGTGTTCGCCATCACGAACTGGCCGACCGTCATCGTGCCGGCCGCCGCGCCATAGGCGGCGAGCAGCATGACTGCGGTGAGCCCGAGCGCGATGATGCCGGCCTGGCCCAGGTTCAGCATGTTCAGCGTCACCTGGCTCTTCACCGCGGCCCGTTCGTAGGCGCGCAGCGCCGCCTCGTAGCGCTGCGCCTCGTGCGCCTCGTTGTTGAAGTACTTCACCGTCTCGTAATTCAGCAGGCTGTCCACCGCCTTGGTGTTCGCCTCCTGGTCGGTCTCGTTCATCTGCCGGCGGAACTTCACGCGCCACTCGGTGAACAGCAGCGTGAAGGTGACGTAGAGCGTCAGCGTGGCGAACACGATCGCGGCGAATTCCCAGCCCAGCGCGATCCAGATCACGATCGAGGCGAGGCCGATCTCGACCAGCGTCGGCAGCGTGCTGAACAGGGCGAAGCGCAGCACGGTCTCGATGCCGCGCGTGCCGCGCTCGACCATGCGCGACAGCCCGCCGGTCTGGCGGTCGAGATGGAAGCGCAAGGAGAGCGCATGGAGGTGGCGGAAGGTCTTCAGCCCGACCGCGCGGATCGCCGCCTGGGCGACACGGGCGAACACGGCGTCGCGCAGCTCCTGGAACCCCGAGGCGGCGAGGCGCAGCAGGCCGTAGCCGAGCACCAGCGCGATCGGCACCGCGA
>CAZHMM010000209.1:0-6043 GCA_964533585.1 uncultured Elioraea sp. | reverse complement strand
GCACCGTCGGCGCCGGCGTCGTCACCAAGATCGTCCAGTGACTGGCTGAGAGCAGCGCCCACGTTTATTTTTCCGGCGCGCGCCGCTAGGGTTGATGTGGCGGCCAGCGGCGCGCGCCGCCAGATAGGGGTGTAGCTCAATTGGCTAGAGCGCCGGTCTCCAAAACCGGAGGTTGGGGGTTCGAGACCCTCCACCCCTGCCACCCGCACCCCGGGGTGCGGTAAGCTGTCGGACGGGTGGGCGGCACGGTGCCGCCCCGGTCCCGTTTCTTGGATGAAGGGCACGATGGCGAGGATCGATCCCGCGACCTATGTGCGTCAGGTGCGCCAGGAGGTGAGCAAGGTCACCTGGCCCACCCGCAAGGAGACCCTGATCACCACGGGGCTCGTCTTCGTGCTGTCGATCCTGGCCGCGACCTTCTTCTTCGTGGTCGACCAGGTGATCGGCCTTGGCGTGCGCGCCATCTTCGGCTTCGGTGCCTGAGGCGGGAGGGATGATGATGGCAGCAGAGAGCGAGGGGATGGCGCCGGTCCGGCCCGTGGCCCCGCCGTCGGCGGCCGGGCGCAAGCGCTGGTACGTGATCCACGTCTATTCCGGCTTCGAGAAGAAGGTCGCGCAGGCGATCCGTGAACAGGCCGCCCAGAAGGGGCTCGCCGACCGGTTCGAGGACGTGCTCGTGCCGATGGAGGAGGTGGTCGAGGTCAAGCGCGGCCAGAAGGTGCAGGGGGAGCGCAAGTTCTTCCCCGGCTACGTGCTGGTGCGCATGGAGATGACCGACGACACCTGGCACCTGGTCAAGAACACGCCGAAGGTGACCAACTTCCTCGGCGGCAAAGGGCGGCCGTCCCCGATCACTGACGCCGAGGCCGAGCGCATCGTCAAGGCGGTGGCCGAGGGCGTCGAGAAGCCCAGGCCCAGCATCACCTTCGAGGTCGGCGAGCAGGTGCGCGTCACCGACGGACCGTTCACCAGCTTCAACGGCACGGTGGAGGAGGTGGACGAGGAGAAGGGCCGGGTGAAGGTCTCGGTCTCGATCTTCGGCCGCGCCACCCCGGTCGAGCTCGAATACTCCCAGGTCGAGAAGGTGTGAGCCCGGCGGGGCGCTGACCCCGCCGCAACGCTTGCGCCGACGCGGACCTGTCCGTCAGGGTGCCTTCCCGAAAGGAGGGCTCCGTGCGGCGACGTGCGCTGCTGGCCGGGACGGTGTTCGGGCTGCTCGCCGGCTGCGCGAGCCGGCCGCCGCCGCCCACGCCCCCCGAGACCGCCACCTTCCGCACCAGCGTGCCGCTCTCCTGCGTGCCGTTCGCGCGCGAGCTCTCCGGCATCGACCTCGCGGGCGATGCGCATACCTGGTGGCGCGCTGCGGCGGGCCGCTACACGCGCAGCAACCGCCCCGCCCCCGGCGCGGTGCTGGTGCTGCGTGGCACGCGCCGTCTGCCACAGGGCCATCTCGCCGTCGTGGTGCGCCAGACCGGGCCGCGCGAGATCCTGGTCAGCCATGCCAACTGGGCGTCCGGCGCCGCGCGCGGCGCGGTACACCAGAACCAGCGCGTGGTCGATGTGTCGCGCCGCAACGACTGGTCGGAGGTGCGGGTGTGGTATCCGCGCACCGACACGCTCGGCGTGACGGTGTTCGCCGCGCACGGCTTCATCCAGCCGCCGGCCGCACGGACGCCCGAGGAGATCGCCGCCGACGTGCCGCGTGCGGCGCGCGACGCCGCGATGCAGCTTGCCGCGCGCTGACCGCTACGCCCCCTCGGCGACGAATGGATTGCGCAGTGTGCCGATCCCCGAGATCTCGACCTCGACCACATCGCCCGGCTTGAGGTCCGGCGAGGTGCCGTCGGTGCCCATCCAGATCACGTCGCCCGGGTGAAGCGTCAGGTAGCGGCTCATCGCCGCGATGAAGGTGCGCACGCCGAACAGCATGTCGTTGGTGGCGAACGCGGTCGTCACCGCGCCGTTCAGCCGCACCGTCGTGCGCGCGGCGTCCAGATCGAACGCGGTCTCGATCCAGGGTCCCATCGGCTTGAAGGTGTCGGTGTTCTTCGCCCGCCAGAGCGTGCGGTCGCCCTGCTGCCACACCCGCTCGCTGACATCGTTGCCGATCGTGTAGCCGAGCACGCAGGAGAGCGCGTCCGCCTCGCTCAGCCGCCGCGCCGTGCGGCCGATCACCACGGCAAGCTCGCCCTCGTACTGCACCTTCGTCGCATCCGACGGGATCACCACCGGCGCGTCATGCGCGATCAGCGCGTTCACCGCGCGATAGCCGATATCGGGCTTGGCGGGGATCGCGGCCGCGCCGCCATGCTCGCGGATATGCGCGACGTAGTTCAGCCCGGCGGCATAGAAGGTGCGCGGGATGAACGGCACCTCGATCCGCACGTCCGCGAGCTGATGGACCGTTCCGCTCGGCTCGTGCGCGTCGAACGGCGAGCCGCGCATCGCGCGGATACGGCCGCCCTCCTCGATGCCCCAGCACGGAGCCGCGCCGGGCGCGGAGAAGCGGATCCAGCGCATCCGCGCGTTCAGTCGTTGCTCAGGCGGACCAGCGTGAACAGGCCAAGCGGCGGGCAGGGGGTGAGGCTCGCGCGCGCGCGTTCGGCCGATGTCAGCACGGCCTCCATGGCGAAGTCGGGGTGCCAGCCCAGCGCGCGCGAGAACGGCGCCATCGCCCGCTCGATGCCGCGGCGGATGCCGGGCGGGGCGAGGAAGTGGTTGACCAGCAGGATCGTGCCGCCGGGCCGGACGACGCGGCGGATCTCGGCCATCATGCGCCGCGGGTTCGGCACCACCGAGGCGACGAACATCGCCACCGCCGCGTCGAACGAGGCATCCGGCAGATCCATCGCCTCGGCGTCCATCTCGAGCAGCGCCTCGACGTGCTCCAGCCGATCGCGCTCGACCTTCTGGCGGGCGAGCGCCAGCATCTCCGGGCTGAGATCGATGCCGACCACGCCGAGCCCGCGCCGGTAGTGCGGCAGGGCAAGCCCCGTGCCGACGCCGACTTCCAGCACCCGGCCGTCGGGCAGGGCGTTGAGCGCGGCGATCGCGCGCCGCCGCGCCGGGCCGGAAATGATGCCGAACGCGCCATCATAGATGCGCGCCCAGCGGCGATAGGCCGCGCGCACCGCCTCGGCGTCGAGTGGCCGGGCGGGGGTGCGCGCCTGCTCTGGCGAGCGGTCGGCGGTCGCGGGCATGATGACCGCTTGGCTACTGCCGGGGGCCGGCGGATGCAACGGGTCGTGCGCGGGATTCGGACCAGATCACGAACAGTCCACCGGCGGCGACGACCAGCCCGCCGAGCGCGGCCAGCAGGTCGGGCAGTTCGGCGAAGAACACCCAGCCGGCCAGCACCGCCCAGATGATCTGGGTATAGGCGAAGGGGGCGAGCAGCGAGGCAGGTGCCCGCTGGAAGGCCTGGATCAGCAGGAAATGTCCGCCGCCGCCGATCGCGCCGATCAGCGCCAGCATCGCCCACTCGGTCGCACTGGGCCAGGCCCAGTCGAACGGCGCGATCAGCGTGGTCACGATCCCTGACGCGACACCGGTGTGGAAGATCGTCGTCACCGCGTCGTCCACGCCGGCGAGCCGCCGGGTCAGCACCTGATAGACCGCAAATACGGCCGCAGTGCCGAGCACCAGCAGCGCGGCGGGGTGGGTCACGCCGAGGCCCGGGCGGATGATCACCAGCACGCCGGCGAAGCCGATCACGATGCCGAGCCAGCGCCGCCAGCCCACGGCCTCGCCCAGCACGCGGGCGGCGAGCAGGGTGGTGATCAGCGGCGAGACGAAGCCGATCGCCACGGCTTCCGCGAGCGGGATGTAGATCAGGGCCGCCGAGAAGCAGAGATTGGCGACGCAGAGGCAGAGCGAGCGGATCGCCTGCAGCTTCGGCGCGCGGGTGCGTGGCGGCACGCGCCGGCCCATCAGCGCGATCAGCAACGCGACGAAGGCGAGATGGAAGGCGAAGCGCGCCCACAGCACGACGGCGAGCGGCAGGGTCTGCACGCTCGCCTTGATCAGGCAATCCATCGTCACGAAGGACAGCAGGGCCACGAGCTGGTAGGCGATGCCGGCGGCGGGCCGGTCGGCGGGGGCGGTCACGTCGCCCCCGTCGGCAGGCGATCGGCTAGGCGGCGTCCTCGCGCCGGTCCTTCACCCGCACATAGGCGACCGAGGCATGCTCGGCGCAGTACGGTTTGCCGAGCAGCGCCTGGGCGCCGCAGAAGCGGAAGCCGGGCGTGCCCGGATCGCCGAGCGGCCAGCAGCAGGCGCTGTTGCCGAGCCGCAGCGGCTGCGGTGGCGGGCGCATCGCCACGACCGGCGCCGGCCGCTCGATCGGCGGGCGCGTTGCCATCGGCGCGCCCGCCATCATCGGCGAGGGCCGCGGCATCGCCGGGCGGACGGCGCGGCGCGGCGGGCGCGGCGACGGCGCGGCCCCGGGCACGCGGCGGATCGGCGAGGGCCTGGCGGCGAGATTGAGCCGATGCGCCTTGCCGACGACCGCGTTCTTCGAGATTCCCATCCGCCGGCCAATCTCGGCGGTCGAGAGCCCCTCCGACCACAGCTGACGCAGTGTGGCGATCGCGTCCTCGGTCCAGTCCATCCCGTCTGCTCCCGCCCGCTGGGGCTCTTCGTCTACCAGATACGGTATCAGAAGCGTCAGCCCATACACAACGGGTAGACCAGATTGTGGACAAGAAAGTTGTGGACAACCTGAGCGCGTAGGTGCCGGACAGCCTCAGATCAGCTCCTTGCGCAGCATGCCGTGCACGCCCTTCACCCCGTTCACGGTCTGCGTGACGCGGAAATCCGCTGCCAGCGAGCAGAACTGGTAGGCGTCGATCGGGCTGAGATTGGTGCGCGCGCAGATGAAAGCGATCATCTCGCGCAGCGCCTGCTTCATGGCGAGGTCGAGATCCTCGTTCAGGCCCATCGAGATGTAGTGCGTCGGCGTCTCGGCGCGCGGGAAGGACAGCGCCGGCGCGCTGCCGCGCTTCTTGTGCAGCACGAAGGTGAGCGCGCCGTCGAGGCACATTTCGAGGGCGGTGATGCAGACCTCGCCGTCGCCCTGCACGCCATGCCCGTCGCCGACCGAGAAATTCGCCCCCGGAACGTGCACCGGGAGGAACAGGGTGGTGCCGGCGACCAGCTCCTTGTTGTCGAGATTGCCGGCGTGCTCGCGCGGCGGGTTCGAGGCGATGCGGCCATAGGCCGGCGGCGGGGCCACACCCATCACGCCGAAGAACGGGCTCAGCGGCAGTTCCGTGCCCCAGGGCAGCCGGCAGGTGAGGCGCGTGCGGTCGACCGGAATGTGCAGCACGCGGGTGGTGGGGAAGTCCTCGGGCAGCGTGCCGACCAGCGGGCGGACCATGTTGTAGCCCCAGTCCGCGCCCGGGCTGATCCGCTCGATCCGCACCTCGAGCATGTCGCCCGGCTCGGCACCGGCGACCGCGATCGGGCCGGTGAGGATGTGCGCGCCGAGCTCCGGCGCCATGGTGGTGACGATCTCGGTGAGTACGGGCGGCACGGTCAGCCCCGACTCCGGCCCGGGCATCACGCCCTCGCGCCCCGAGACGCAGGTCACCTCGACCGTGTCGCCTGAGTTCACCGTCAGCACCGGCGGCAGGGCGGCGTCGAAATAGCCCCAGTGGACGGTCGCGGGCGAGGCGGCGAGGCGGTGCGTGGCCATGGGGGACTCCGGAGAGAGGAAGGGCATCGCAGCAGCGGGCGTCGGGCGCGTCAATCGGGCGCGCCGGAGGGGCTGCTGCCTGCACGCGCGCTGTGTGTTCCCCTCTCCCCCGTCTGGGGGGAGAGGCTGGGTGAGGGGGGCGTCACCGCGGGACGGCTGCCCGCCCGCAGGACTGTGGCGCATTCCACCCTCACCCCAACCGTCTCCCGCAGGCGCGAGAGGGAGCAACGCGCTATCCGAACACCTCGCCGAAGGTCGCCATCAAGGCGGAGTCCACCTCCGCCATCGACGCTGTGATGCCGAGTGCCGCGAGGCTGGTCACGCCGTGCCCGCGCACGCCGCAGGGCA
>CAZHMM010000208.1:0-6060 GCA_964533585.1 uncultured Elioraea sp. | reverse complement strand
GGGCTGCTGTTCCTCGTTCCGGCGATCGAGCGGCTCGCCGGCCTGCCGGGCGAGGCGCGGCGCCCGGTGCGGGCACTCGCCGGCACGGCGCTGAAGGCGAACGACCACCGCGCCGACCATCTGCGCGCCTCCCTCGCGCGGCGGGCGGACGGCACGCTGGTCGCGACGCCGTTCCCGGTGCAGGACAGCTCGCTGATGGCCGGGCTCGCGCGCGCCGAGGCGCTGATCCTGCGCGCGCCGCACGCGCCGGCGGCGGCCGAGGGCGAGGCGGTGGAGGTGCTGCTGCTCGGCGAGAGGGATATCTGACCGCCATGGATGCGGAACGACCGCGCCGCAGGCGCGTTTCCCGGGCCATGCGCCACCTTGCCGTCATCGGACTCCTGCTTCTCGCCGCGCCCGGCTGTGCCTGGGTCGAGCGGACCATGGCATCCATCGAGCACGAGCCCACCCCGCGCGAGCCGACCCAGGCGGAACTGGACCGGACGCGCGCCAATGCGGCCTACCGCGAGGGCATCCGGCTGATGAACCCGCCGCCCGGCACGGCGGCCGATCCCGACCGCGCGGCGCGGCTGATCGAGGAGGCGGCGACACTCGGCCATGCCGAGGCGCAGATGCTGGTGGCCGCGAGCTATCTCTACCGCCCGGGCGGCGCGCGCGATCCGGCCGCGGCGATCCCCTGGCTCGAACGCGCCGCGCGGCAAGGCCATGCCGAGGCGCAGTTCCAGCTCGCACGACTGACCGAGGCGGGCGACGGCACCGCGCGCGAGCCCGCTTGGGCGGCAGTCTGGTTCCAGCGCGCCGCCGAGCGCGGCAGCGCCGAGGCGCAGTACGCGCTCGCGCTGATGCAGATCGCCGGCACCGGCACCGCTCCGGACCAGGCCGAGGCGCTGGCGCGGCTCACGATCGCCGAGCGCGGCGGGGTGGAGGCGGCCGCGCGCTACCGCGAGGCCCTGGCGCCGCGCGTCCCGCCCGAGGAGGCGGCAGCCGCCCTCGCCCGCATCGAGCGCCAGCGCGTGCGCGGCGGCGTGCCTGCCGTGGATCGCCCGCTGGTCCGCTTCGCGCAGTCGACGCTGCTGCTGGTCGGGCTCGATCCGGGTCCGGTGGATGGACTTGACGGGCCGCGCACCCGCGCAGCCCTCGCGACCTTCGCCCGCGACGAGGGCGTCAGGGCCAACGGGCCCTACGCGGCGGCCATGGTGGAGCGGCTACGGGCGAGGGCGCACTGAGCCTTCCCGCCGGCGCGCCCGCCCTCCGCGGCGTCAGCGCATCGCGGTCCGGCCGTCGCGGTCGCCGCCCCAGTGATCGCCGCGATCGTCGCCGCGGTGATCGACATGGTCGTGGCCGCCCCAATGGCCGCCCCAGTGGCCGCCGCGGTGATCGACCACGCCGATCGCCGGATTGGTCGGCGGCAGGCCCAGCAGCGCGTCGACCTGCGCCACCACCGAGGGGCTCAGCGACTTGTTCGCGGCGGCGTCGAGCTCCTGCGAGCGGGCGGCCGCGATCGCAGCGTTGCGCGCCGCGACCTCCGCGCGGGTGCCGGTCGGCATCGCGAGGGCGGCGAGCATCGCCTGCTCGTAGGCGGCAATGCGGCCGACCTGCGAGTTCGGCGCGGCATGGGCCCGCGCCGTCGGCGAGGCACGGGCCGCATTCAGCGACCCGAGCGCAGCCGCGAGGGAGCCGTGATGCGGCCCCTGGCGGCCCCCTTGGTCATGCCGGCCATGGTGGCGATCGCCCCAGTCACGCCCGTCACGGTCGCCGCGTCGATCGCCGGAGTGACGCCCGGCACGATCATCGCGATCGCCATCGCGCCCACCTCGTGCGAAGCCGCGGCCGAAATCGTCGCCACCGCGCCCGCGCCCGTCGACGCCGTGAGCGCCGCGACCGCCACCGCGCGCCTGGCCGCCGCGCCCGTCGTCGTCGCCCCGGCCACCGCCTCGACCGCCGGCGTGTGCATGTCCGCCGTGGTCGCTGCCGCCCCGGCCACCGGCATGATCGCCGCCACCCCGGCCGCCGTGACCGCCGGCATGGCTCCCGCCATGACCACCGGCCCCCCCGGCATGGCCGCCCGCTCCGCCGCCATGGCCACCGCCACCGCCGTGGCCGCCTCCGCCGCCGTGGCCGCCGCCACCACCGCCATTGCTGCCTCCACCGCCATTCCCGCCGCCACCGCCGCGGGCAAAGGCCGAGAGATCGGTCGCATCAGGGTTGGGAAGCGGCGCGACCGCGAGAGCCGCGCCTGACAGAAGAACGACGGAGAGCCTGAGGCCGAGTGAGCAGCGACGGGTCATCCGCACCCTCCTCTGATTGGCGAAGCCGACCGGGCGTCGGCACGGCCGCCGACCCTCCCGCAGCCTTCAACATCGCAGTCAACCTAACGTTCGTGGCGCTCAAGGGGCAATGAACGAAACCGGACAGGTGGGGGATGGGGATTTGCCGTCGCGCGCGAAACCGCTTGCCCCGACGCGGAGCACGGACATAGAACATCGGCTGGGTTGCCGGTTTGTTCCGGCCGCCAGTCTGGGAAGGAGAACCGCCTGTCATGCTGACCCGCAAGCAGCACGAGCTCCTGATGTTCATCGACCGGCACCTGCGCCAGACCGGGTTCTCGCCGTCGTTCGAGGAGATGAAGGAGGAGCTCAGGCTGAAGTCGAAGTCGGGCATCCACCGGCTGATCACGGCGCTGGAGGAGCGGGGCTTCATCCAGCGCCGTGCCCATCGGGCCCGGGCGCTCGAGGTGATCCGCCTGCCGGAAACGGGCCTGCGTGCCCGCGAAGCCGCCCAGGTTCCCTTCGCGCCCAACGTCATCCGCGGCAACTTCGCCCCCCAGCTCGCCGGCGCCCGCCAGGCGGCGGAGGCCCAGGCGGTATCCCTGCCGCTCTACGGCCGCATCGCCGCCGGCCTGCCGATCGAGGCGCTGCGCGATTCGAGCGAGACGGTCGATGTGCCGGCCGCCCTGCTCGGCGGCGGCTCGGAGCACTACGCGCTCGAGGTCGCCGGCGATTCGATGGTGGATGCCGGCATTCTCGACGGCGACACCGCGATCATCCGTCGCGCGGAGACGGCCGAGAACGGCGCGATCGTGGTTGCGCTGATCGACGACAACGAGGTGACGCTGAAGCGCCTGCGCCGGCGCGGCAACTCGATCGCGCTGGAGCCCGCCAATCCCCGCTACGAGACCCGCATCTTCGGCCCCGACCGGGTCAAGGTGCAGGGCCGCCTGGTGGCACTCTTCCGCCGCTACTGAGCGCGCGCGATCCGCCCGTCGGTCACCGGCGCGACGGGGCTTCGGCGCGCGAGCCACGCCTCGAACACCTCCTCCAGATTCGGCCCGCTGTCATACGGGTCGATCGCGCGCTCGCGCAGCACCGCGTAGGCGTCGCCGCCGCGGCGGAGGAAGTTGTTGGTGACGACGCCGTAGATGCGCTGGTCTTCGAGCGGCGCATAGCCGCCCTCCGGCGTGCGGACGCTGACCGAGACGACGCGCGCGCCCGCCGGTGCCTCGGCCCGCCACGTGAAGCGCAGCCCCGCCACCTGCGGAAATCGCCCGGCGCCCTGCTCGACGCCCGACAGCCCGTTTTCGAGCGCCGCCCTGATGTCCGCCCCCGTCAGCCGCAGCGTCGCGAGCGTGTTGGCGAACGGGAGCACCGCCAGCACGTCGCCCCAGGTGACCGGTCCGGCCGGCAGGCCCGCGCGCAGCCCGCCGCCGTTCTGCAACGCGATCGTCGCGCCGGAGGCGCGCCCCGCCTCCAGCATCGCCTCGGCGACGAGGTTGCCGAGCGCGCACTCGCCGCGCCGGCACTCCGTGTTCGTCACCCCCTCGGCGAGCGCGCCGATCACGCGCGCGCGCAGCCCGACCAGCGGCTCGGCGAGGCGCGCCACCAGCGCCTCAACCCCCGGATGGCGCCGGTCCGCGAAGCCGAGCTCGCGCGCATCGCCGGTGGCGGCGAGCACGCGACCGGAACGGTCGAGATCGAGATCGAGCCGGCCGAGACAGCGGTTGTTGGCCCCCGCCTGAACGATGGGCAGCGCGAAGCCGGAGGCGCCGCCAACGGGCAGCGGATAGCGCCCGTCCGCCCCGTCGGCCGAGTTCGACAGCAGCGTGTGGCTGTGCCCGCCGACCACTGCGGAGAGGCCCGGCACCGAGGCCGCCAGGCGCCGGTCCAGACCCAGCCCGACATGGGTGAGCGCGATCACCACCTCCGCCCCGGACGCGCGCGCCGCCTCGACGCCGGCGCCGAGTGCGGCCACCTCCTCGCCGAAGCGCACGCCTGGCCCGGGCGAGGAGACGCGCGGCGTGTCGGCCGTGGTGAGCCCGACGATGCCGATGCGCACGCCGCCGCGCGCGAGCACCGTGAACGGACGGATCAGCGGCGCGAGCGCGGGCTCCGCCGACGCATCGATGTTCGCCGACAGCAACGGGCAGTCGAGTGCCGCGCCGAACCGCGCCAGCACCGGCGGGCCATTGTCGAACTCGTGGTTGCCGACCGCCATGGCGTCGTAGCCGATCGCGTTCATCACCTCGCGTTCGGCCTCGCCACGCCAGTGCGTGTAGAACAGGCTGCCCATGAACTGATCGCCGGCATCCAGCGTCAGCACGATCCGCCCCTCGGCCTCCGCCGCCGCACGTTCGGCGACCATCGCGGCGGCGAGCCGGGCACTGCCGCCGAAGCAGCTGCCGGGACGCTGCTCCTCGGCGCGGCAGGCAGCGCCAAGGCGGTTGATCGGCTCGTGCCGGCTGTGCACGTCGTTCGTGTGCAGCAGGGTGACGCGCAGCGGCGCCTGGGCACGGACGATCGCGGGGGTGGCGAGAGCGGCGGCGCCGGCGGAGAGCAGCAGGCGGCGGGTCAGGCGCATGGCGGTCTCCTGGACGGGGCCGCGAGTCTAGCGGCCGCCCCGGCCCGCGCCAGCACGGTTCCGTGACAATCAGAAGCGGAACGACAGCGTCACCGACCCGTACTGCGCCTTGCGCGATTGCCCCTGGAACTCGCGGCTGCGGAAGGTGTGCGTGTAGGAGAGCCGCGCCCAGGGCATGATCAGCACCGCGCCCAGGGCGCCCTCGCCGACCAGCGGGATGCGATCGACGCGGGGGCCGTCGCGCCAGGTGTTGCCGTCGAGAAAGATGTCGCGCGCGACTGCCCTGCCCTCGACGCCGGCGAACACGTACCAGCCCCACTGCCCGTCCGGCTGGAAGAAGGCCGACCCCGCGAGCGAGGGGCGGATGCGCGGCGGGCCGAAATCCGACAACAGGTTCGACCCGACCCGGAGCATCAGCCCGGCCGAGGCATAGGTCTGCACGTTGCCGAGGCTGCCCGTCAGGCTCGGCACCAGGCCGAGCGCCAGGCCGCGCGGATCGGCGGGGTCGAGCGGCTGATTGAACCGCCACTGCCGCGTCAGGATCACGTTGATGCCGGGCTCGTCCTTGAGCTGGCGGTCCCAGCCCAGCGCACGGTCGACATTGATCAGATCGTGGACGTTGTTCTGCACCTGCTCGCCGAGCGCGGACGGCCCGACCACGCCGAGCTGCACCTCGAAGGTGCCGAGCGCGCGTTCGGTGTAGGAGGTCAGGGTGAAGGCGCCGTAGAGCCAGCCGGCATAGGGACGATCGTTCGGGTCGGGGGTGCGCGCCCGGGTATCGGACGGCGTGAAGATGTTCTGGCCGAGGGCGAGGCCCCAGCGCGGCGTGCCGCCGGGCGGGAAGAACGGGGTTGCGCCCTCGGACAGCCAGGCGAGCCAGTAGGGCGGATTGGCCGAGGCGGAGCGCCAGGAGAGCTGGAAGCCGCTGGTGTAGTACTTGTCGGTGCCGCCGAAGAGGTCGTTCTCGATGGTCAGGTTGAAGGTCGCGGCGGGATCGGGCGGCGGTGTGTCCTGCGCGAGCGCGGGCGCGGCCAGCGCGGCGAGGAGCAGGACAAGGAGGGGTCGCATCGGGCGGGGGATCATGCGATCAGTCCTAACGGTGCAGGCCACGCGGGGTTCCCGCGGCCGGAGGGGTGGCAGAGTGGTCGAATGCGCCGGTCTTGAAAACCGGAGAGCCGCAAGGCTCCGTGGGTTCGAATCCCACCC
>CAZHMM010000207.1:0-6066 GCA_964533585.1 uncultured Elioraea sp. | reverse complement strand
CGCTCCGGCCCGGGTCAGCCCTGCTGGGCGGCGATCAGCGCCGCCAACACACGCGCGGCATCGTCCTGCACGCCGAGCCGCACGGCGAGCTCGCGCGCGAAACCGCCGCCGGCCTCGCCGGTCACCGTGATCGGCTGGCCGCGGCCGTAGAGCGGGGTCGCGTAGCGAGCATCGAAACTGCCGCCCGACTCACCGGTCACGTGGCCCGCCCAGCCGCCGCCGAAGCTCGGATTCGCCGCCGGCCCCGGCACGCCCTCGCTGGCATGCGCGTCGATGCCGCCGATCGCGGGGTCGGCCGCGTGCGCGGGGAGCGTGACGCCGCCGATCGCGAGGGCGGAGAGCACGGCAAGGGTGGTCGTCTTCATGGCATCGTCCTTTCCGTCGAGGAACCTCAGCGGGCTCTGCCGCGAGGGATGCGGCGCTCATGCCGCATCGGATGAGCGGAAGATGCGGAGCACCTGCGGCGACGGCCAACGCGTCGTATGGATGCGACATATCGTCCAGACCGATGTAAAAAGGCCGTATCGCATATTTCTGACCGATTTATGATCGGGCCGACGCCGTTGTGAGCGGGCCAAGATCTTGCGAAAGCACGACGCGCCCGCAGGCCCACACGCTGGCCGACCCACGGCAACCCGACGTAGAGACAGGCGATGCCGCCGCCCGCTCCGCCCTCCGCCGAACCGCCACTGCCCGCCCTGCTGCCGCGCGGCCACGGGCATCAGTTCGTGCTCTATGGCGATGCCTGTTCGGGCGTGCCGGGCGCGCGGCACGAGGGCTGCTTCGCGCGCGTCAACGCGACACTGCGCCGCCTCCGCCCCGCGCCCGAGTTCATCATCTTTCCCGGCGACGAGATCATCGGGCTGACCGGCGATGCCGAGACGCTGCGGCAGCAGTGGCGGCATTTCCTCGAGGTCGAGCTCGCCTGGCTCGACCGTGCCGCCACGCCGATCTTCCACAGCACCGGCAACCACACGACCTACGGCCGGATGAGCGAGGCGGTGTTCCGCGAGATGGCCGGGATGCCGCGCAACGGCCCGCCGGGACAGCAGGGCCTCGCCTATTTCGTGCGCCGCGGTGATCTCCTGATCGTGGTCGTGCACACGCTCTGGTCCGGGCTCGGTGGCGAGGGCCATGTCGAGACCGAGTGGCTGCGTGCCACGCTCGCCGCGCATGACGATGCCCGCCACACGCTGGTGGTCGGCCACCATCCGGTGTTCCCGGTGAACGGCTTCGCCGGCGAATATCAGCGCCAGATCGGCCCCGAGCACGCCGAGACGTTCTGGGACATCCTCGTCGGCGCCGGCGTGCGCGCCTATCTGTGCAGCCACATCCTCGCCTTCGACGCGCAGGTGCATCGCGGCGTGCTGCAGATCACCTCGGCCGGCGCGGGCACCGCGCACCGGATGCCGGACGGTGTGGAGTATCTGCATCTCGTGCAGGTCGCGCTCGACGATCAGGGGCTGCGCTACCAGGTGATCGACGATGCCGGGCGGGTGCGCGAGGCGCTCTCCTGGCCGATCGAACTGCCCGCCGCCGATCGCTGGACGCAGCTGGCCGCGGGCGATCAGCCGGCGCTGGTCTCCGGGCCGGCATCGCCAGCGCGCATCCTCGCGCTGCGGGTCGCGGGCGTTGCCGCGTCCGAGGGGGGGCCGGCGCAGACACTGTTCGCGGCGCGCGAGCCCGCTGCCCTGCCCGCGCTCTGGATCGGGCTCCGCGGCGCGGCGCAGCGGCTGACGGCGATCCTCAGCCCCGAGCCCGGCCGCAGCCCGCATTACTGGCTCGGCCCGATCATCGCGCCCGGACAACCGTTCGAGATCGAGATGGTGATCCATGCCGGCATGGGCCCTGGCGGGCTGCTCTGGCGCAAGACGGGGCACGAGGCGTGGTCGTCGCTCGCCGGCGCCTCGGCCTGGGGTGCCGAGCGTCTGCCCTGGCCGTCGCGCTGGTGCGTCGGGCGGGTGGGCGAAACGGCCGACGCGTCCTTCGCCGGCCGCGGGCTGACGGTCTCGGCGGTGGTGGTCTGACGCTCAGCCGAGCAGGTGGCGCCGCACCTGCGCGCGCAGGATCGCGTCCGAACGCGCGCGGCTCTCGGGGCAGCCGCCGCCGGCGACCCCGAGGCAGCGGCAGCCCGCCACCGCGCGTCGCCGCCCGTCGAGATCATGCGCATCCCATTCGATCCCGCTGGAAAGCTCCCGCCAGCGCCCGGGCTCGGTCTCGACGAACCGGCAGCCGGCATAGGTGACGCCGCCGGGATGCGACCAGCGCCCGGCACCGCTGTCCCAGCCATGCATCGCCCCGGGCAGGCCGAACATCTCGACCTCGGAGCCGCCCGCGCGCAGCGCCGCGCCGAGATCGAAGCAGGGCTCGTGGCCGGTGTAGCTGTCGGCGAGGCCGACGATCAGCACGATCGGCGCGCCGGTCGTCGTCATGTCGTGGTAGCGCGTCTCGCAGCCGGGATAGAGCCCGAGATGCAGTGCGAAGCGGTGCGTGCCGGCGAATCGGCGCAGTGCCGCGCGCCAGGCCGTGCTGCCGCCCTTCGACACCCCCATCACGCCCGCGCGCCCCGCATCGATGCGCGGATCATCGGCGAGTACGGCGAGCGCGGCATGCGCATCGCGTGCCATCGTCTCGGAGGAGAGCTGTTCCTGATCCGTCACGGTGCGGCGAATGCCGCGCGGGCCGAAATGGTCGAGCATCGCCACCGCGACACCATCCGCCGCCAGCAGTTCGGCGTAGCGGCGATGCCAGCGCAGGAGCCCGCCGGAGCCGTGCACGAACAGCATCACCGGCCAGGGCGGTGGGGCGGGGGGCGGATGCAGCGTGCCGGCGAGCGCGATCCCATCCGCATGCGGCAGCGGAACGACGAGGCGTTCGTCCTGCATCAGGCCGCGCGCGCGGCGGCGATGAAGGCGCGGATCAGTGCCGGGTCCTTCACGCCGCGCGCGCGCTCCACGCCGGAGGAGACATCCACCCCCGGCGCGCCGGAGACCGCGATCGCCTCGGCCACGTTGGCCGGCGTCAGTCCGCCGGCCAGCAGCCAGGGCAGCGGCACCGCAAGCCCGCGCAGCAGCGCCCAGTCGATCGGCACCGCATTGCCGCCCGGCCGCGTCGCGCCGGGAGGCGGCTTGGCGTCGAACATCAGCATGTCCGCGACCGTGCCGAACGCGGCAACCGCCGCCTCGGCCTCCGCCCGCGTCGCGACACCGACCGCCTTCATCACCCGCACGCCGAACCGCGCGCGGATCGCGGCGATGCGCTCGGGCGTCTCGTCCCCGTGCAGTTGCAGCACGTCGAGCCGCACCGCGCGCAGCACGGCCTCAAGCGCCTCGTCGTCGGGATCGACGAACAGCCCCACCCGCGCCGGCCCGCCCGGGTGCAGCGCCGACAGTTCCGCCGCCGTGCCGGGCGAGACCGCGCGCGGCGAGGCCGGAAAGAACACGAAGCCGACGAAATCGGCACCGGCATCGCAGGCGGTCCGGAACGCGGCCGGATCGTTGACGCCGCAGATCTTCACCCGCATCGGCGCATTACGACGCGAGCGAGGCGGCGATCGCGTCGGACGCCGCCACCGGATCGGCCGCGCCCGTGATCGGCCGGCCGATCACCAGCCAGTCGGCTCCCGCAGCGACCGCCTCGGCCGGAGTCGTCACCCGCGCCTGGTCGTCCGCCCTGCTGCCGGCGGGGCGGATGCCGGGCACCACCAGCCGCACCGAGGCGCCAAGCGCCGCGCGCAGCGGCGCGACCTCGAGCGGGCTGCACACGATCCCGTCGGCGCCCGACGCGATCGCGAGCCGCGCGAGCCGCAGCGCCTGCGAGGCTGGCGCGGCATCCACCCCTGTCGCGGCGAGGTCGGTGGCGGCGAGGCTGGTCAGCACGGTGACGGCGAGGATCATCGGCCGGTCTGCGCCGGCGCTCTCCGCGGCCTCGCGCGCCGCTTCGATCATCGCCGCCCCGCCGGCGGCGTGCACCGTCAGCATCGCCACGCCGAGCCGCGCGGCCGAGCGCACCGCGCCGGCGGCGGTGTTCGGGATGTCGTGCAGCTTCAGGTCGAGGAACACCGGCAGGCCGGACTGGCGCACCGCCGCGACCGCCCCGGGTCCGGCCGCGGCGAACAGTTCGAGCCCCACCTTCGCCACCCCGACATGGCCGGCGAGCGCGCGCGCCCAGGAGGCGGCGCGCGCGGCGTCGGGCGTGTCGAGGGCGACGGCGATACGGGCGGCGGCGGTGGCGGGGCGCGCGATCATGCCCCGCCGATACACCAGATCGCAGGCGCGACCCAGGCCTCGGCGATCAGCGCAGCGCGAGCTCGGTCGATGCCGGCCCGCGCGCCACGACGGGACGGCGCGCCTCGGCGCGCGCGAGGCTGTCCTTCAGCGTGCCGACTTCGGCCTGGAGCACCTCGACCGAGCGCTCGAGCCGCCGCGCCTTCGCCCGGTGCGGCATGGCGGCGAACCAGGTGATCGCGGCGCCGAACAGGAAGGCGAGGGCCGCGATCGCCAGCACCGCGACCGAGAGCGGCAGCACGAGGCGGGCATCGAACGGCCAAAGCCCGATCGCCACCGGCGCGGTGTTGGAGACCACGAACAGCACCACCAGCACGGCGGCGATCAGCGTCACGATCCAGGTCAGCCGCATCCGCCGCCCTCCTTCCCCCTGCGGGCCACGCGCTCAGCCCTGCGCCGCCGCCAGCGCCGACCGCGCGCCCGGCGTGGACGTGTTGATCCGCTCGCGCAGTTCCTTGCCGGCCTTGAAGAACGGCATGCGCTTGCTGCTGACCTCGACCGGCTCGCCGGTGCGGGGATTGCGGCCGACCCGCGGGTCGCGCGCCTTGACGCTGAACGCGCCGAAGCCGCGCAACTCGACCCGGTCGCCACGCGCGAGTGCCGCGGTGATCTCGTCGAACACGGTCGCGACGATCGCCTCGACGTCGCGCTGCATCAGGTGCGGGTTCAGCCGCGCCAACTCGGCGATCAGTTCCGAACGCGTCATGCCCCCCTGGCCCTTCGCTGGCGTCAATGCAGCGAAGGGTGCCAGAGCGCGAACAACCCGTCAAGGCTAAGTCGTTCATCTGAAACGGCTTTTCGTGCATCGCGCAGCAGCCGCGAGAGCCACAGCCGTTCGCCCGTGTCGGTGAGGTCGCGCATCGGCAGGCTCTCCGGCACACCCTTCTCGGCGGCGAGCCAGGCGCGCGCCTCGGCCTCGCCGCCGATCGCATCGACCAGCCGCGCGCCGATCGCCTGGCGGCCGGTAAGCACGCGCCCGTCGGCGAGGGTGCGCACCTCCGTCTCGGGCAGGTTGCGCCCGGTCGAGACCATCCGGATGAACTGCGCATGCAGGTCCTGCACCACCGCGGCAAGGGCGGCGCGGCCTTCCTCGGTGAGCGGGCGGAACGGGCTCGGCTGGTCCTTGAGCCGCCCGCCGGTGATCGCCTCGGCGCGGATGCCGAGGCGTTCGAGCAGGCCGGAGAACTCGGTCGTCTGCATGATCACGCCGATCGAGCCCGTCACCGTCGCTTCGCGCGCGAAGATGCGCTCGGCCGGCAGGGCGACCATGTAGCCGGCCGAGGCGGCGGTGCCGCCCATCACCGCGACCACCGGCTTCACCTTCGCCACCTCGCTGAGCGCGCGGTACAGCGCCTCGCCGCCGGAGACCGTGCCGCCCGGGCTGTCGATCGCGACGATCAGGGCGCGCGCGCGGTCGTCCTTGGCGAGGGCGAGCAGCGCTTGGTCGCGCTCGCGGTTCTCGGTGATCAGGCCGGTGACGGAGAGGCGGGCGACGTGGCCGCCGAGCAGGGTGCGGGCGGGGCCGGTGTCGCGCAAGGTCACGGCGATCGCGCCGAGCACGGCGACGACAGCGACGATGCGCCAGAGCGCGAGGCCGCGCTTGAGGCGGCGGCGGTCGATCAGGAGGTCGGTTTCGAGCGACATGGGTCAAGAAATACCATGGGGGGACGACGGTCGTCCCCCCATACCCCCCTCCGCCTGGGCGCGCCTCCCGCTGGTCGGCGCGCGGCCCCCGACCAACGGGAGGGGCGGTTCAAGGGGGGTCCGGGGGGCCTTGCGG
>CAZHMM010000206.1:0-6112 GCA_964533585.1 uncultured Elioraea sp. | reverse complement strand
AGATCAGCCCGGATCGTTTCGGCGGGGCAGCGGCGGCAAACAACCCGATCCCATGAGCCCCGGGAGCCTTCCGTCCCCGACCATCACTGCCCCTTCTCCACCAGCCCGATCGCCGCCCCGAACGCCTCGATCTCCGCGATCGCACGCGGCACCGCCGTCCGCACCAACGCGACATTCGGCCCAGCCAGCGCGTAGTCATACGCCCCATAGGCATGGCGGAACACATGCCGGAACCCGATCAATACCCCCACGTCGCGACGCGTCGCCGGCGTCACGATCGCCGGCCGTAGCCCCGGCATGTCGCGCCCCGCACGCTCCAGCAAATCCTGATGGAAACTCCGCCCGCGCGGCAGATCACCGTCGATATCCTGGATCAGCCGCTCGATCGCGCGCTCCAACGCAGAAACCGCGTCGTGCAGATGCTTGCCGATCGCGAGCTCGCGGTCCTCGCGCACATCCGCCGCGAGACCCGCCAACCCCGCGTCCTTGGCGACCGCACGCTCAGTCTGCTCCCGCGCCGCCGCCAGGTCGGCCAGCACATCACTCCAAAGCGGCGGGATCAACACCATGCTCCCGGATACGCGCAGCCAGCCGCGGCGGCGCTCGATCCAGCCGCGTCACGTCCGCCGCAATGCCATGCACGGCGGCGATGCGCGCCACCTCCGCCGCAACCTCCGCCAGCCGCTCCGACGGCCCCTCCACCGCGAGATCGAGATCGGAATCGCGATGGAAGCGCCCCTCGACCAGCGAGCCGAATACGCGCACACGCGCGCCGCACTCCGCTGCCGCCGCCGCAGCCGCACGGGCCGCAGCGATCGCCCGCGCCCGATGCGCGGCCAACTGCCGCGCCCGGATTTCGGTGTAGGTCGGATAGGTCACGCGGGCGTCCATGAACACACCGTATCACGAGGGGGCCACGCCGCCGCGCGGCCCAAAGAAAACCCTTGGAGGGAAGGGCCATTGGCCCTTCCCTCCAAACCACCCATCCCACTCTCACCGCACCCGGTTCGCCACCAGCTCCGTCACCACCGCCGGATCAGCCAAGGTGCTCGTGTCGCCCAGGTTCTCCGTCTCGTTCGCCGCGATCTTGCGCAAGATGCGCCGCATGATCTTGCCCGACCGCGTCTTCGGCAAACCAGGCGCCCACTGGATCGCATCAGGCGACGCGATCGGACCGATCTCCTTGCGAACCCACGCCACCAACTCCTTGCGCAACGCCTCCGTCGGCTCCACGCCGGCCACCAGCGTCACGTAGCAGTAGATGCCCTGACCCTTGATGTCGTGCGGCATGCCAACGACCGCCGCCTCCGCCACCGCCGCATGCGCCACCAACGCAGACTCAATCTCCGCCGTGCCCATGCGATGCCCGGCCACATTCAACACATCGTCCACCCGGCCGGTGATCCAGTAGTACCCATCCGCATCGCGCCGCGCCCCGTCGCCGGTGAAATACCGCCCGGGGAAGGTCGAGAAATAGGTCTGCACGAAGCGCTCATGGTCGCCATACACCGTGCGCATCTGGCCCGGCCACGAATCGGCAATGCACAGATTGCCCTCCGTCGCCCCATGCAACTCGTTGCCCTCGCCATCCACCAGCACCGGCTTCACCCCCGGCAACGGCAAGGTCGCCGAGCCGGGCTTCAACGCCGTCGCACCCGGCAACGGGCTGATCAGGATCCCGCCCGTCTCCGTCTGCCACCACGTGTCCACCACCGGACAACGCTCGTCGCCCACCACACGCCAGTACCACAGCCACGCCTCCGGATTGATCGGCTCGCCGACCGTTCCGAGCAGACGCAAACTCGCGCGCGAGGTCTTCTTCACCGGCGCCTCGCCGTCGCGCATCAACGCGCGGATCGCCGTCGGCGCGGTGTAGAAGATGTTGACCTTGTGCTTGTCCACCACCTCCCAGAACCGGCTGACGCTCGGGTAGTTCGGCACGCCCTCGAACATCAGCGTGATCGCCCCGTTCGCGAGCGGCCCATAGACGATGTAGGTGTGCCCGGTCACCCAGCCTACATCGGCCGTGCACCAGTAGATCTCGCCGTCATGGTAGTCGAACACGTTCTGATGCGTGAACGACGCCCACACCATGTAGCCGCCCGTGGTGTGCAGCACCCCCTTCGGCTTGCCGGTCGAGCCCGAGGTGTAGAGGATGAACAGCGGGTCCTCCGCCCCCATCCTCTCCGGCGGACAGTCGGGCGACGCGGCCGCGCAGACCTCGTGATACCAGTGATCGCGCCCCGCCTGCATCGCGACAGTCGCGCCGGTGTGCTTCACCACGATCACGTCCTTGATCGTCGGCGCACTCTTCAGAGCCTCGTCGGCATTGGCCTTCAGCGGCACCTTGCGCCCGCCGCGCACTCCCTCATCGGCGGTGATCAGCAGCGTCGAGCCGCAATCCTCGATCCGCCCATGCAGGCTCTCCGGCGAGAACCCGCCGAACACCACCGAGTGGATCGCGCCGATCCGCGCACAGGCCAGCATCGCCACCGCGGCCTCGGGAATCATCGGCAGGTAGATCGTCACCCGATCGCCCTTCTTCGCCCCCAGCGCCTTCATCGCGTTGGCGAGTCGGCACACCCGCTCATGCAGCTCGCGATAGGTGATGTGCGCGCTCTGCTTCGGATCGTCGCCCTCCCAGATGATCGCGGTCTGATCGCCGCGCGCGGCGAGATGGCGGTCCAGGCAGTTCGCCGAGGCGTTCAGCACACCGTCCTCGAACCAGCGGATATGCACCTTGCCGGTGTAGTCGACGTCCTTGATCTTGGTGGGCGGCGTCATCCAGGTGATGCGCTTGGCCTCGTTCGCCCAGAACGCGACCGCATCGGCCTTCTCCGCCGCCACCATCGCCTGGTATGTCGCCGCGTCGATATGCGCCCGCTTCGCCCAGTCGGGCGGCACGGGGATCACGGTCTCGGCGGACTTGGGCGCGACAGTGTCGGGCATCGGCGGTCTCCCCAATCGTTGCGGCGCGCGCACGGGATCACGCTGGCACGCCGCACGCGTTGTTCTGGGTCAAAACCTAGCCGATGCGCGGGGTCGGAGGGGAGACCCCTCAGCCGCGCGCGGCGCGCAGCGCCTCCGCCGGGCTGATCCGGCCGTCATAGAGCGCCCGGCCGACGATCACCCCCTCGATCCCCGCGCCGGCACGCGCGCGCACCGCCGCGATGTCCTCCACCCGCGCCACCCCGCCGCTCGCGATCACCGGCGTGGTCAGCGCCCAGGCGAGATCCTCGGTCTGTTCGAGGTTGAGCCCCGCCAGCATGCCGTCGCGCGAGATGTCGGTGAACACGATCGCCGCCACGCCCGCATTCTCGAACGCGAGTGCCAGATCGAGCGCGCGCATCGCGGTGGTCTCCGCCCAGCCCTCGGTCGCGACGAAGCCGTCGCGCGCATCGATGCCGACGACGATCCGGCCCGGAAACGCGCGGCACGCCTCGCGCACCAGCTCGGGGTTCTTGGCCGCGGCACTGCCCAGGATCACCCGCCGCACCCCGGCGGCGAGCCAGCGCTCGATCCCCGCCATGTCGCGGATGCCGCCGCCGAGCTGCACCGGGATGTCCACGGCCGCGAGGATCGCCGAGACGGCCTCGGCGTTCGCGCTGCGGCCCTCGAACGCCCCGTTCAGATCCACCACGTGCAGCCACTCGAACCCGGCCTCGGCCCAGGCGCGCGCCTGCGCGGCCGGATCGGCGGCATAGACGGTCGCCTCGCTCATCTCGCCGCGCTTCAGCCGGACGCAGGCCCCGTCCTTCAGGTCGATCGCCGGATAGACCGTGATCGCGGTCACGAGTCCTTGGCCCGCCGCCCCGTCGCCGCGAGACGCTTGAAGAAGAAATGGCCGGCGATCACCCGGCCGCCCACCTGCGCATAGGCCGGGTGCGTGCCCCAGCGCACGAAGCCCGCCGCCTCGAACAGGTGGATCGCGCTCTCCTGCGTCTCACGCACGTCGAGGTTCAGCACGCGCACGCCGATCGCCGCGGCGTACGCCTCGACCCGGCGGATCAGCTGGCGCGCGAGCCCGTGGCCGCGCGCATAGGGAGCGATGAAGAAGTGCATCAGCTGCGCCGAGAAGGCCTGCGCCTCGTTGTTGCGCGGCGGGCGGACGAGCTGGGCGGCGCCGACGATCGTGCCGTCGAGCCGGGCGACGAACAGGCTGCGCTCGGGCACCAGCAGCACGCCGCGGAAGTAGCGCGCGAGCGTGTCGCGCGGCTGCGGCTTCACCCAGCCGAAGCCGCCGCCATCCATGATCGCCGCCGCCGCCGCCTCGGCGAGTTCGCTGAGCTCCGTCTCGCTGAGCGACTGGGCGCGGTCCACCGCCAGGGTGGGCCGCGCCGGCTGCGGCGCCGGGGCGGAGGCCTCGTGGGGCAGGTCCGGCGCGGGGGCGCCGCGGTCGTTGCGTTCCATCGCGCGCCGCCTCCTCACGGGCTCCACGCGAGGAAGTTCGCCAGGATGCGCAAGCCGGTCGCCTGGCTCTTTTCCGGGTGGAACTGCATGCCCGCGACAGTGCCGCGCGCCACCGCGGCCACGACCGGGCCGCCATAGTCGGTCACCGCAATCACGTCGGTCGGGTCCCCTGCGGCCAATGCATAGGAATGAACAAAATAGACATGGGAACCTTGCCGAACTCCTTCCAGAAGCGGGTGCGCCGGCCCCGTCCACACAAGTGCGTTCCAGCCCATTTGCGGATAGGGCAGGTGCGCCGCCGGGTCGTGGCCGGCCAGGTCGCGGATATGCATGACCTCGCCGGGCAGCCAGCCGAAGCCCTGGTGCACGCCGTGCTCGAGGCCGCGATCGGCCAGCAGCTGCATGCCCACACAGATGCCGAGGAACGGCACGCCGCGCCTTCGCACCGCGTCGCCCAGCACCTCAAGCATCCCCGGCACGGCGGCGAGCCCGGCGAGGCAGTCGGCGAAGGCGCCCTGGCCCGGCAGCACGATCCGGTCGGCGCGCGCGACCGTCTCGGCCTCGCCGGTGACGACCACCCGCACCCCGCGCGCGGCCTCGCCGGCGACCCGCTCGAACGCCTTGGCGGCCGAGCGGAGATTGCCCGAGCCGTAATCGACGATCGCGATGGTGCCAGTCACGCCCGCGCCGCACCCCAGGCGAGCAGGTCGGGCCGGCCGGCATAGAGCCGGGCGAGCGCCTCGTCCTCGCCGCCCTTGGCCGCGACCACGCCGAGCAGGCGCCAGCCGCGCCGTTCCAGGGTCCAGCGGCGGAGGTCGCGGGCGTGGAACCCGACCAGCAGCTGCACGGCGAACGCGCCGACCGCGATCGCCGCCTCGGGCAGCGCCTGGGTCGCCGCGCCGAAGATCGCGCCGAGCGCGAGATAGAGCACCAGCACCAGCCACATGCGGTTGACCAGGAACCACAGCACCGGAAACAGGAAGGCCAGCACGGCGAAGCCCTCGCGCACCAGGATGGTGTCGTGGCCCTGGCGGATATGCACCGTCCAGACCCGCATCAGCCGACCAGGCTGCCCTTGGTGGAGGGGACGCCGCCGGCGGCGCGCGGATCGGCCTCGACGGCTTCCCGCAGCGCACGCGCGAGCGCCTTGAAGCAGGCCTCGGCGATGTGGTGGCTGTTCGCGCCCGCCCGCAGCGTCATGTGCAGGGTGATGCCGGCGTTGGTGGCGAAGGCGCGGAACCACTCGACGAACAGCTCGGTGTCCATCTCGCCGACCTTCATGGTCGGGAACCGCACCTCCCAGGCCAGATAGGGCCGGCCGGAGATGTCGACCGCCGCCTCGGCCAGCGCCTCGTCCATCGGCACCACGGCCGCGCCATAGCGGCGGATGCCGCGCTTCTCGCCCAGCGCCTGCGCCACCGCCTGGCCGAGCACGATGCCGGTGTCCTCGGTGGTGTGGTGCCCGTCCACGTGCAGGTCGCCCTCCGCCGAGAGCTCGATGTCCAGCAGCGAATGCCGCGCCAGCGCGGTCAGCATGTGGTCGAGGAAGCCGATCCCGGTCGCGACCTTGGCGGTGCCGGTGCCGTCGAGATTGACACTCGCGGAGATGCGCGTCTCGCTCGTCTCGCGGCGGAGGGAGGCGCGGCGCGGCGGGGTCATGCGCACGCTTCTAGCGAAGCCCCGGCGCGGCGTCCACGCGGGC
>CAZHMM010000205.1:0-6113 GCA_964533585.1 uncultured Elioraea sp. | reverse complement strand
GGCGGGCCGCGTGACTCAAACCAAACAGCCTCCGACGAACTCGGGGCGGTTCAGAGGATGAATGCGCTATATTCGCCGAGTGTCGCCTCGATCTCCGCCATGGTGATGCCGGCTGCCACGCAGGCCGGCGCCGCGTGTCGTTCGATCCGTTCGGCCAGGGCGGCACGCCATTGCTCGCGACGGGTCCAAGCGATGGGGCCGGACTTGTCAGGCAGCGGGGACAGCAGGGCGCCTCCCTATTTCGAGCTTCCCGATGGTCGGATCATCCCGCGCGCCGGACAAGCGCGCAGCGGGAGAGGCTTTCCGGGGCGCAGCAAGTGGAGGGGCATACGCCACACTAACTTCGCCACATTCCCGCCTCAGAAACCCAAGGATTCCTGGAGCTTTCCGCCTGGCTGGTAAATCGTCCGAGTCGCCAGGTTCGGAGAGAATGCCGCCCGAGAGAGCCGTTTTCGGCGTCCGTCTCGCTGCCGCATCTGCCACGCGGCGCGCGAAAACGGCGGAAAACATGCGACACAGAGTGGCGTCGTCAGACCCAGAGACGATTCGCGGCGTGTGCTGGTGGCGTCCCGTACGGGATTCGAACCCGTGTTGCGGCCTTGAAAGGGCCGAGTCCTAGGCCTCTAGACGAACGGGACCCGCGCGGGGGTTAGCCCGATGCGCGACACGACGCAAGCGAACCTCACACAGGCGAGGCGTCCACCACCTGCACGGATGCCGCGCCACCGCCGCGGAAATGGTCCTCGCGCAGCACACCGGCCAGCGTCACCGGCCGGCCGAGCGCGCCGATCAGACCCTGGCCGAGTGCAACGCCGGCGGCGCGGAAGGCGATCGCGCCCAGCCGGCCGCCGCCCTCGCCCTCCAGCGCGAGCCTCAGATGCGCCCCGCCCGCGCCCACCGCGCCGACATGGGCGAGCCGGCCGCGCAGCGCGAACACGGGCTCGGCGTTGCCGGCGCCGAACGGGCCGAGCCGGCCGACCGCGCGGGCAAGCTCGGCGGTCGCGCCCTCGACCGTCACGCTGCCGTCGAGCTCCAGCGCCTCCGGACCCGTCGCCGCGCCGTCGCAGGCCGCGCACAGCGCCTCGTGCAGCGCGCCGAGCCGATCGGCCGGCAGCGTCACCCCGGCCGCCATCGCGTGCCCGCCCGCCTTGCTCGCGATTCCGGACGCGACCGCCGCGCGCACGGCGTCGCCGAGATGCACACCCGGCACCGACCGGCCCGAGCCGGTGGCGATCCCGCCCGTGACGCCGAGCACGAAGGCGGGGCGCGCGAACCGCTCTTTCACCCGCCCGGCGACGATGCCGACCACCCCCGGGTGCCAGCCCTCGCCGGCGACGACCAGCACCGGCCGGCCCTCGGCGACCTGCCGCTCCGCCGCCGCGAGCGCCGCCTCCAGCACGCCCGCCTCGATCCGCTGCCGCTCGCGGTTCAGCGCATCGAGCCGCTGGGCGAGCGCCTCCGCCTCGGCCGGCTCGTCGCTCAGCAGCAGGCGGATGCCGAGATCGGCGTCGCCGATCCGCCCCGCCGCATTCAGCCTGGGCGCGAGCGCGAAGCCGATCGCCTCGGCATCGGGCGCGCGCGTGACACCGGCGACGCGCAGCAGGGCCGCGATGCCGACGCGCGGCCGCGCGGCCATCAGCGCCAGGCCCTGGGCGACGAAGGCACGGTTGACGCCGGTCAGCTTCACGACATCGGCGACGGCGGCGAGTGCGACGAGATCGACCAGCTCGAGCAGGGCGCCGGCATCGAGCGCGCGCGGCCAGCCCGCCTCGCGCAGCACGCGGTTAGTCGCCACGGCGGCGAGGAAGGCAAGCCCGCCGGCGCAGAGATGATCGAGCCCCGACGCCGTGTCGAGCGTGGGGTTCACATGCGCGAGCGCGGCGGCGGGCGCGGCCTCGACGCGATGGTGATCGAGCACCAGCACATCGGCGCGCGGCGCGATGTCGGCGATCGGCCCGGGCGCGGCCGAGCCGCAATCGACGCACAGGATCACGCCCGCGCCGGCATCGGCGAGCGCGCGGAACGCCGCGACATTCGGACCGTAGCCGTCGCGCAGCCGGTCCGGCACCGCGTGCACGGCACGCCCGCCGACCGCCTCCAGGAAGCGCCGCATCAGCGCGGTGGCGGCCGTGCCGTCAACGTCGTAGTCGCCGAACACGGCGACGGTCTCGCCGCGCCGCACCGCATCGGCGAGCCGGTCCGCCAGCGCATCCATGCCGGCGAGCACGGACGGGTCCGGCAGCCAGTCACGCAGCCGCGGCGTCAGGTGACGATCGAGATCCGCCGCCGCGATGCCGCGCACCGCGATCAGCCGGGCGAGCGGCTCGGGCAGCCCGTGCGCCTGGGCGATCCGTGCGGCCGCACGCGCATCGCAGGCGCGCGCGATCCAGCGCCGCCCCGAGAACGAGAGCGCGGGCGGCGCGCCGGCGCTCAGGCCGCCATCCACGACTTGCGCGTGAAGTTGTGGTGCGCCTCGATGTAGCGGACGGTGCCGGACTTGGAGCGCATCACCAGCGAATGGGTCGTCGCGCCGGCACCGTACCGCCGCACGCCGCGCAGCATCGCGCCGTTCGTCACGCCGGTCGCGGCGAACATCACGTCGCCCTTGGCCATCTCCTCGGTCGAGTACTTGCGGCCGAGATCGGTGATGCCCCACTTGGCGGCGCGCTTCTTCTCCTCGTCGTTGCGGAACAGCAACCGGCCCTGGATCTGCCCGCCGATGCAGCGCAGCGCGGCGGCCGCCAGCACGCCCTCGGGCGCGCCGCCCGAGCCCATGTACATGTCGATGCCGCTCTCGGCCTGGCTGGTCGCGATCACGCCGGAGACGTCGCCGTCGCTGATCAGCATGATGCGCGCGCCGGCGCCGCGCACCGCCTTGATCAGCTCGGCATGGCGCGGGCGGTCGAGGATGCAGACGACGAGGTCGGAGACCGCCATCTTCTTCGCCCGCGCCACCGCCTTCAGATTCGCCTGCGGCGTCTCGTCGAGATCGACCAGATCGTCCGGCAGCCCGCCGCCGACGGCGATCTTGTCCATGTAGACGTCGGGCGCGTTGAGGAAGTTGCCGGCCTCGGCCAGCGCCACCACCGCGAGCGCGTTGTTGCCGCCCTTCGCCGTGATCGTGGTGCCCTCCAGCGGGTCGAGCGCGATATCGGCCTTCATGCCGCCCGAGCCGACCTTCTCGCCGATATAGAGCATCGGCGCCTCGTCGCGCTCGCCCTCGCCGATCACCACGGTGCCATCGATCGCGACCGTATCGAAGGCATGCCGCATCGCATCCACCGCCGCCTGATCCGCTGCCTTCTCGTCGCCGCGCCCCATCAGCCGCGAGGCCGCGAGCGCGGCCGCCTCGGTGACGCGCACGAGTTCGAGTGCGAGGTTGCGGTCGATGTGCCGCGCATCCGGCCCCTCGCCGCCGGCCGCGAACACGCGGGGCGCCTCTGCCTTCTTCGCCATCTCTCCTCCACGCCCGCGCAGGGCTACAAGGTTTCGATCCGGATCATGGTCGGCGGTTCGACCACCGATCCGAGCTTGGCGATCCGCGCGAGGGCGGCGGCCAGCGCCTCCTCCTCGCAGGGATGCGTGGTCAGCACCACCGGCACGGTCTCGTCCGGCGCCCGGCCGCGCTGGATCATGCTCTCCAGGCTGACGACATGGTCGCGCAGCACCGCTGAGACATCGGCGATCACGCCGGGCCGGTCCACCACCATCAGGCGCAGATAGGCGGCACCAAGACGGCGCTCGATCGGCACCGCGGGTTCGGCCGAGAGGTGGTGCGCGGCCATCCCGAAGGGCGGCGTGTGCCGCCCACGTGCGATGTCGATCAGGTCGGCGACCACCGCCGAGGCGGTAGGGCCCGCGCCCGCGCCACGCCCTTCCAGCATGACTCGGCCGACATGATCACCCTCGATCATCACGGCGTTGAACACGCCATCGACATGCGCGAGCGGCGAGGCCGCGGGCACCATCACCGGATGCACCCGCGCGGCGATGCCACCGTCATGGCGCTCGGCGATCCCGACCAGGCGGATGACGAAATCGAGCTCCTTCGCGAACGCGATGTCGAGCGCGGAGACGTGCCGGATGCCTTCGACATAGACGGAGGCGAAATCGACCGGCCGGCCGAAGGCGAGTGCCACCAGGATCGCGAGCTTGTGCGCCGCATCGACGCCGTCGATGTCGAAGGCCGGGTCGGCCTCGGCATAGCCATGCGCCTGCGCCTCGGCGAGCACGTCGGCGAAGGCGCGGCCGGTGTCGCGCATCGTCGTCAGGATGTAGTTGCAGGTGCCGTTCAGGATGCCGGCGACGCGGGTGATGCGGTTCGCGGCCAAGCCCTCGCGCAGCGCCTTGATCGCGGGGATGCCGCCGGCGACGGCCGCCTCGAACGCGAGCGGCGTGCCGGCGGCCTCGGCCGCGGCGGCAAGCTCGGCGCCATGCAGCGCAAGCATCGCCTTGTTCGCGGTGACGATCGGCTTGTGCGCGGCCAGCGCCGCCTCGACGGTGGCGCGCGCGATCCCCTCCGCGCCGCCGATCACCTCGACCACCACATCGACGCCCGGATCGCGCGCCAGCGCCACCGCGTCGTCGAACCACGCCAGACCATCGAGCGGGACGCCGCGATCGCGCGCACGATCACGCGCCGCGATGGCCACGGGAACGATCGGTCGGCCCGCCCGCGCGGCGATCAGTTCGGCGTTCTCGCGCAGAAGCCGGAGCGTCCCCGCGCCGACCGTGCCGAGGCCGGCGAGCCCCACCCGCAACGCTGTGCTGTTCATGCGGCGTCCTCGACCCCCGCGGCCAGTCCGGGCGCGTTGGACCCCTGCAGGAACTGCCGGATCGCCCGGCAGGCCTGGCGGATGCGGTGCGTGTTCTCGACCAGCGCGATCCGCACATGCCCGTCGCCGTGCTCGCCGAAGCCGACGCCGGGACTGACCGCGACCTTGGCGCGTTCGAGCAGCAGCTTGGAGAATTCGAGACTGCCGAGCGGACGGAAGCGCTCGGGGATCGGCGCCCAGGCGAACATCGAGGCGGAAGGCGGCGGAACGTCCCAACCCGCGGCGGCGAGGCCGCGCAGCAGCACGTCGCGCCGCTCGCGATAGAGGGCGCGCACCTGATCCACACAGTCCTGCGGTCCGTTCAGCGCGGCGACCGCGGCGACCTGGATCGGCGTGAAGGCGCCGTAGTCGAGATACGACTTCACGCGCGCGAGCGCCGCGATCAGCCGTTCGTTGCCGGCGGCGAAGCCGATGCGCCAGCCGGCCATGGAGTAGGTCTTGGACATCGAGGTGAACTCGACCGCGATCTCCTTCGCGCCCGGCACGGCGAGGATCGAGGGCGGGGGTTCGCCATCGAAGAAGATCTCCGCATAGGCGAGATCGGAGATCACGAACACCTCGTGGCGGCGGGCGAAGGCGACCACCTCCTTGTAGAAGTCGAGCCCCGCGGTCAGCGCGGTCGGGTTCGAGGGGAAGTTGACGATCAGCGCGGTCGGTTTCGGCACCGAGTGGATCACCGCGCGGTCGAGCGCCCGCAGCATCTCCTCGCCCGGCTCGTGCGGCACCGAGCGCACCGCGGCGCCGGCGATGACGAAGCCGAACTGGTGGATCGGATAGGAGGGGTTCGGCACCAGGATCACGTCGCCCGGGCTGGTGATCGCGGAGGCGAGATTCGCCAGCCCCTCCTTCGACCCGAGCGTGACGCAGATCTCGCGCTCGGGATCGAGCCCGACATCGAAGCGGCGCGCGTAGTAGCCGGCGACCGCGCGGCGGAGCCCGGGGATGCCCTTCGAGACCGAGTAGCGGTGCGTGCGCGGATCGGCCACCGCCTCGGTCAGCTTCGCCACCACATGCGCCGGCGCCCCGGTGTCCGGGTTGCCCATGCCGAGATCGATCACATCCTCGCCGCGCGCACGTGCCGCCGCCTTCAGCCGGTTCACCTCGGCGAAGACGTAGGGCGGCAGGCGGCGGATGCGGTGGAACTCGGAAGGCGCGGCTGACATTCGCGGGGTCCGGGGGGTGGCGTGGGGCGGCTTAGGCGCATGTCCGGGCGGACTCGTCAATCACGGCGAATATACCAGCCGCATCTCGGCGCCGCGACCGGCCGGGCCGGGGCGC
>CAZHMM010000204.1:0-6143 GCA_964533585.1 uncultured Elioraea sp. | reverse complement strand
GCGACTCCGCTGATGGTGATCCGCTCGATCGAGGGCCATGGCTGGTCGCGCGAGTGGCTGCCGCTCGATCGCGTCTCGCCCGCGCTCGTGCGCGCGGTGATCGCGGCGGAGGATCAGCGCTTCTGCGCGCATTGGGGGTTCGACGCGGTCGAGCTGCGCCGCGCGGTGGATGACTGGCGCGAGGGCGGGCGGCTGCGCGGCGCGAGCACGGTCACGATGCAGACGGCGAAGAACCTGTTCCTCTGGCCGCGCAGCGACTGGCTGCGCAAGGCGCTGGAGGTCTATCCGACGCTGCTGATCGAGGTGCTGTGGCCGAAGCGGCGCATCGTCGAGGTGTATCTCAACATCGTCGAGTTCGGCCCCGGCCTGTACGGCGCGGAGGCGGCGTCACGCGCGTTGTTCGGCCGCGGCGCGGCGGCGCTGACGCCGGTGCAGGCCTCGCTGCTGGCCGCCGTGCTGCCGAACCCGCTCGGCCGCGATGCGTCACGCCCTGATGGGTTTCTGAGCGGACGCGCGGCGCGCATCCGCGGCTTCATGGCGGGGGTCGATGCGACCTGCGTCTGACGGGTGGCGGTCAACGGGATGGGGGGTGCGGGGGCAAGGGGCGACTGCCCCTTGGCCCCCGCGCATTCTTCACGCCGCCTGCTTCACGAGATGTCCCTGCGCCACCAGCGTCTCGGCGATCTGCACCGCGTTCAGCGCGGCGCCCTTGCGCAGATTGTCGGACACGCACCAGAACGCGAGCCCGTGCGGCACGGTCGGGTCCTTGCGCAGGCGGGAGACGAACACCTCGTCCTCGCCGGCGGATTCGACCGGCGTGATGTAGCCGCCATCCTCGCGCCGATCGATCACAGCCACACCAGGCGCCCGGCGCAGCGCCTCGCGCGCCTCGCTCACCGAGATCGGCCGGGCGAACTCGACATGCACCGCCTCGGCGTGGCCGACGAAGACCGGCACGCGCACGCAGGTGGCGATCACGGCGATGTCGGGGTCGAGGATCTTCTTGGTCTCGACCACCATCTTCCACTCTTCCTTGGTCGAGCCGTCGTCCATGAACTTGTCGATGTGCGGGATGCAGTTGAACGCGATCGGCTTGGTGAACTGCTCCGGCGTCACCGCGTCGTTCACGAAGGTGCCCTTGGTCTGGGCATAGAGTTCGTCCATCGCCTCCTTGCCCGCGCCGGAGACCGACTGATAGGTCGCGACCGAGACGCGCCTGATGGTGGCGAGCTCGTGCAGGGGCTTGAGCGCCACCACCATCTGGATGGTCGAGCAGTTCGGGTTGGCGATGATGTTGCGCTTTCGGAAGCCCTTCAGCGCGTGCGGGTTCACCTCGGGCACCACCAGCGGCACGTCCGGCTCCATGCGGAACTGGCTGGTGTTGTCGATCACCACGCAGCCGGCGGCGGCGGCGCGCGGCGCATGCACTGCCGAGACCGAGGCGCCCGGGCTGAACAGGCCGATATCGACGCCGGCGAAGTCGAAGGTCTCGAGGTTCTGCACCTTCAGCACGGCGCGTTCGCCGTAGCTCACCTCCTGGCCGGCCGAGCGGCCGGAGGCGAGCGCGATCACCTCGGTGGCGGGGAAGGTCCGCTGGGCGAGCGTCTTCAGCAGCTCGCGCCCCACCGCCCCGGTGGCGCCGACCACTGCGACCCGATATCCCATGGCACATCCTCCTCGCGGGCAAACGAGGCCGGACTGTTACGGGCCGGGCCGGCGCGAGGCAAGCGAATCCGAGGATGACAGCCGTGCGCCGGACGCGAGCCACACGCCGGCGGTCAGCATCGCCATGCCGGCCGCCTCGGCCGGGGACGGCACCTCGCCGAGCGCGGCCGCGCCCATGACGGCGGTGAGCGTGGGCGTCAGCGCCCCCGCCGCGGCGGCGCGCGCGGCACCGAGCCGCGCCATCCCGAGATTGAAGGTGAAGATCGACAGGGTGGCGCCGATCCCGCCATGCAGCGCCGCCTGCACCGCGAGCTCCTGCCAGGGCGCGGCCAGGAAGCGCGGACCGGCGAGCAGCAGATAGGGCGGCAGATAGACGAGCGCGGAGCCGATGGTGCTGATCGCCACCGCGTCGAGGGCGCCGAGCCGGGCGCCGCGCGCGGCGACGTTGTAGCTCGCCCAGAGCAGCCCGGCCGAGGCGAACAGCAGGTGGCCGACCCAGGTGCGCTCGCCCCAGGCGCCGCCGAGACTGGCGAGAACGATCGCGCCCGCCCCGCCGGCGATCAGCGCCAGCCCGAACAGGCTGCGCCGCCTCAGCCGCTCGCCGATCAGCCAGTGCGCGAGCAGGCCGGTGAACACGGCACCGAGCGGGCTGGTCATGGCGCCGCTATGGGCGGCCGGCGCGAATGTCAGGCCGGTGGTGTTGCAGAGGCTGAAGGCGACGCCGGAGCCGAACACGATCGCGGCGAGCGCGGCCGGGCGCAGGCGTGCGATCGGCAGGCGGCGGCGTGCCACGTGGGGCAGCATGAGGCAGGCGGCGGCGAGAAAGCGCACCGCGACGATGTCGGCGGGGCCGAGGCTCGCCTCGGTCAACAGGAACCGGGTGGCGACCGACCAGCCGGCCCACATCGAGACGGCGCTGAAGGCGGCGAGCCAGCCCCAGGCCTCGCTGCTCACGGGCCGGCCCCGATGCCTCGACATGAAATGGCCCGGACCATGACGGCCCGGGCCTTCCTGGGGAGCGCGGGCGCCGCGATGGCGGCGCGCCCCTTACGCCATGATCAGGTTGTCGGGGATCTGGAAGCCGTTCTCGCGGAACCAGCGCGCGGCACCCGGATGGAACGGCAGGAAGGAGTTCTTGGTGACGTTCTCGGGCACCGTCTCCCTCGCCGTCGAGATCGCCTGCACCAGCGCGGCGTTCTGCGTCATGATCGACTTGACGATCTCGTAGACGAGATCTTCCGGCAGGTCCTTGTGGCCGATCGCGAAGTTGTAGACGCCGACGATGTTGATCGGCCCCGGCACCGAGCGGTAGGTGCCCGCCGCGATCGTGCCCTTCGAGAGCTCCGGATAGGCCCGCACGATCGCGTCCATCTGCGCCTCGGTGAAGCCGAAGATCGTCACCTCGTTGGTGGTCTCGATCTCGCTGAAGGCCGGGATCGGCGCGCCGGCGGCGAAGGCGAAGCAGTCGAGCAGCCCGTCCGACACCTGGCCGATCATGTCGGCGCCCGAGCCGTAGCCGATCCGGCTCGGCGTGACCCCGAGCGTGCGCAGGATCAGCGGGTAGTAGGTGCCGGGCGTGCCGCCGCGCGGGCCGACGCCGACGCTCCTGCCGTTCAGCTGGCTGTGGTCGGTGATGCCCGAGCGCCGCAGCGCCACCGCGTGGAACGGCGTGTCGTACATCGGGAAGACCGCGCGGATGTTGCGGAACTGGTTGCCGCGGGTCCACTCGCCCTGGCCGTTCCAGGCCTGCAGCGCCACGCCCATGGTCACCATGCCGAGCTCGACCTGCTTCTGGTCGACCAGCACAATGTTCTGGTTCGGGCCCTGCGTCGTGCGGTAGCTGATGTTGACGCCGGTTGCCTGGGCGGCGAGCTGGCCCCAGGCCGGGCCATAGACGGCGTAGGTGCCGCCCGGCGCGGCGGTGCCCATGGTCAGCGCGCGCGGCCAGGACGGGTTGCGGGGCTGCGCCCAGACGGCCGGGGCGGCGAGGCCGGCGCCGGCAACGGTGGTCGAAACGAGCAGGGTACGCCTGCGGATCATCGCGTGTCCTCCCAGAATTGCGAGCGCAGCCATCCCTCCCGGACGACCGCGCAGGAACGACCTACTACATGGGGGAAATCGGCCGCCGGGGGAAGGGGGACCGGGGGTCAGCCCCGCCGGCGCAGCCGCCGCGCCAGCCGCGTCAGCAGCGAGGCCCGGCGCGGGGGGGGCGGCAGGGGCAGCGCGGCAAAGAGGGCGAACATGGCCGTCACCTCCTGATCCGGCGGCGCGGCCCGAAGGACCAGCCGCCTCCGACACCGCCATTCTCGGTCCTGGCGGTTACGGAATGGTGTGCGCGACTCGCGACCATCGCGTGCAGGGGGCAGTGTGGTGGCTGACCGGGACAGCGGTGTGTCGGCGCGGTGACAGACGCGTGAAAGCCGCGCCGCGGCGGCCGTACCCCGAACCCCGGCGGCGCTCGGTCCGCCGGGGCGCGGTGCCGGGCCTCAGCGCCAGAGCTCCGGGCGATCGGTCGGCAGTGGCCGCTCGAACGGGCGGCTGCCCTCCATGCCGATGTCGCGCAGCAGGTGGGTGTCGAGATGGGCGAGCGCGCGCTCGGTGCGCCAGGCCGCGATCGCCGCCGCGATCGAGCTTGTGATCCGGCGGGCCTGGGCGCCGAAGCCGGCGCCGGAGAGCGAGGCGGCGCGGGCCGCTTCGGTGAGGGTGGTCATGGTCGTCGGTCCTTCGATCCTGGGGGTGCGGCGTCGGGCAAACGTCCGGCGCCTGTGACCCCCAGCATCGCCGCCGCGCGTGTCAGGCCGATGTGCGCCGGCGCGCTTTAGGGTTTCAGTCGTTGCAGCGGCGCCGGCTTCGCGCCGGCCGCGGCTCAGCCGCGGCGGAAGCGGCGCGCGAGCCGTGCCAGCAGCGATGCGCGGCGCGGCGCGGGCGGGGGCGGCAGGGTGGCGAACAGCGCGAACATGACCGTCACCTCGGTGTTGCGGCGGCGCGGCACCGGCCGCTCCGCATCGTCGAGCGGAACTCTGCGCCCGTGGTGTTTCAGCGTGATGTGCGGCGGGTCACAGGATGGGTGCAGGCGGGCCGCGCTCAGCGCACCACCCAGAGCGCGATGTCCGGCCGCGGCGTGCAGGGCCGGGCGGCAAGGCCGATATCGGCGCGCAGCCGATCGTCGAGCGCGGCGGTCACGCGGTCGGTGCGGCGGCGGGCGACCATCGCCGCGATCCGCGCGACCGGGCCGGAGAGCGTCGGCATCGGCACGGTCAGCGTGGCGGACTGACGCAGGGTGACGAAGAACATCGGCGTGGTTCCTCGCTGGCGCCGCCCGGCCCGTTGCCGCGCGGCTGATGCTGCGAGACTGCCGGCGCGGCATGTCCGGCTGATGTGCGCGCGCGTGCGAAGGGGTTTCCGTCGTTGCACCCCGCCGTTACCGATGTGACACGGCAGCGACCCTTGGCGGCGCGGCGGCGCCGGGCGACAGTCGCGCCCGCATGACCCCCGCCCCCGCGCCGCTCGGCCGGATCCTCACCCTCTCGCTGCCGACGATCGGCGTCGCCTTCGCCCAGGCGGCCTGCCAGACCGCCGAGGTGTGGTTCATCGGCCGGCTCGGCACCGGCCCGCTCGCGGGCTATGCGCTGGTGCTGCCGCTGCTCCTGCTGATGCAGATGATGAGCACCGGGGCGATGGGCGGGGGCGTGTCCTCGGCGATCGCGCGCGCGCTCGGCGCCGGGCGGCGCGCGGAGGCCTCGGCGCTGGTGCTGCACGCGGTGATCATCGGCATCGGCTTCGGTCTGCTGTTCACCGTGCTGATCGGGCTGTTCGGCCCGGCGCTGTTCCGGCTGATGGGCGGGCGCGGCGAGGCGCTGGCGAACGCGACGCTCTATGCGCGCGTGCTGTTCGCGGGCTCGGTGCTGGTGTGGCTTGCCAACACGCTGGGCGCGGTGCTGCGCGGCACCGGCAACATGCGCCTGCCGGCGCTGATCATGCTCGGCGTCTGGGCGATCGACGCGCCGCTTTCGGCCGTGCTGGTGCTGGGCACCGACCTTGGCATCGCAGGCGCTGGGATCGCCTATGTCGTCTCCTTCGCGCTCGCGACCGCGGCGATGGCCGCGGCGATCCTGCGCGGCGGCGCGGGGTTCCGGCCGTCGTTGCGTGCGCCGATCGAGCTCGCGCTGTTCGGCCGCATCCTGTCGGTCGGGCTGGTCGCCTCGGTGATGGCGACGATCGCCAACCTGACCACCGTGCTGGTCACCGGGCTGGTGGGGCGGCACGGCACCGCGGCGATCGCGGCGTTCGGCGTCGGCGTGCGCTTCGAGTTCCTGATGATCCCGCTCGCCTACGGGATCGGCGCGGCGCTGACCGCGCTGGTGGGGATGCGGGTCGGCGCGGGCGACTGGGCCGGGGCGCGGATCACCGCCTGGCGCGGCGGGCTGATGGCGGGCGCGATCGCCGGCGCGGTCGGGCTGATGGTGGCGGTGTTCCCG
>CAZHMM010000203.1:0-6198 GCA_964533585.1 uncultured Elioraea sp. | reverse complement strand
TGGTCTGCAGGCTGGTGAGCCGCGCGCTCTCCTCGGCCAGGTCGGCGTCCACCAGCGCGCCCAGACCCTCGCGGATCGAGTCCGTGAGCTGCTTGTTGTAGTCCTGCAGCCCCTCGACCTGACGGATCGACGCGCCAAGATTGGCCAGTGTCCCGTTGATGGTTTCGATCGCCCGATCGACCGCCAAAATCGCGGTGTTGCCCGCTGCCGCGCCGGTGATGGTGGCGACGGTGGCGGCGGCCCCCGCCCCGTCCCCGATGATCGCGCTGGGGATCGTCGTGCCGTCATAGAGGCCTGCCGCCGTGGTGGCCCCTGCGTTGACCGCGCCGGTGATGTCCAGGGTGAAGCCGCCGCCGGTGGTGTTGAGGCTGGCGCCGAAGCCCTCGGCCTGAATCGCGTTGGCGAGCGCGGAGATCGCGTCGAACGGCGTCTGCGACGTGGCGTCGTACTGGACCTGGATCACCTTCACCATCTCATTGGTTCCGGTGGTCGCCGGGTTGTCGCCCGCAGGCTGGGTGACCAGCGCCGCAGTGCCGTCGGTGAACTCGAAGACGTAACGCGCCCCATCCTGCGCCTGGATCGCGAACACCTCGTTGTTGGCGACGTCGAAGCCGGTGCCGAAGGTCACTTGTACGCCGCCTTGGTTCAGGCGCAGTCCGGTGAGCTGAATGTCAGCGACCGTGCCGGCCTGGTTGTTCACCCTCAGCGAGTTGCTGCCCTGGATGTTCGTGATCACGCTCAGGTTCGAGTTCGCGGTGCTGCTGGCGGCGTTCGCATCCAGCAGGTTCACGCCGTTGAAGGTCGCGCTGCGAGCATAGGCGTCGATGTTCTGCAGCGCCTGATCGATCTGGTTCTGCACCGTGGTGGCGTCGATGCCCTGCTGCTGGCCCTGCGTGACGGTCTGCTTCAGCCGGGCGAGCTCGTCGGAGATCTTGGTCGCGGCATCGCGCGCCACCGTCAGCGTGGCCTTGCCGAAGGCGAGGCTGTCGCGCACCGCTTCCATGCCCTTGAGGTCGGCGCGCATGGTCTGCGCGATCGCGAACACGGCCGGGTCGTCGTTGGCCTTGTTGATGCGCAGGCCGGACTCGACGCGCGCCTGCGTGGTCTGCATCTGGTTGTTGATCATCGACAGCGAGCGGATCGCCGCCATCGCCGTCACGTTGGTGTTGATCGAGGACATCGTCCTTCTCCTTCAACCGGGTTTCCGTTCCGCCGCCCCGCGCGCCCCAACCCAGTCCAGGACGGGCGGCGGCCGGCTGGCACGAGGTCTCGCAAGCACCGTGCCAGATCGCTACGAGAGCGCGACAAATCTGAATCCTTGGTTAATCGAGCAAGTTCAATGCTTTATCGCGTCCAGCGCGCACACGGCAGCATGTGCCGAGCGCTGGTCATCGCTGACCCGGCAAAGCCTTCCCGGGCGCTCCGTCACCCGGCAGGAATTGCCGCCGCGGCAGGATGGTTCTGCCCAGTCCCTGACGGCTGCCCGTCCGGCGCAGAGCTGCCGCCCGCGGGGACATTGCGGTTGACCGGCCGATGCTGCTTTGCCATATCGCCCGCGTGTCGCGGATGGCCGCGGCGCGCATCGCAAACCAGCCGATGGAGACCCCGATGGACGACGGAAGCGGAAGTCCTCGCTTCACGTTGCACCGCGCCGCGAGGCGTCGGGGTGGACGCGCGCTGAGCCGCTGACCGGCCGCACCTCCTCCCCGGGCCCCAGGCGCCCGTTCGAGACGGAGGATTGTGGCCATGACCCGTACGCTCCTCGGCGCCGCCGGCGCCCTGCCGGCCGAGACCGCGGCCGCCCTGCACCCGGCCGATCTGGCCGCGCTGCTCGACCGCCGCGCGCCCGGCGATGCGTGGGACGTGCTGGCGCGCCTGCCGCTCGCCCGCCGTGCCGAGACCTTCGGCTATCTCGCGGCCGCCACGCAGGTGGCGATCGCCGGGATCGCGCCGCCGCGCGACCTCGCCGCCGTGATCTCGGCGATGGACGCGGACGAGCGCGCCGATCTGTGGAACCGGCTCGACGAGGAGGCGCGCGCCGCCCTCGCGCCCGCGCTGGCCGCCGCCGAGCGCGAGGACATCCGCAAGCTCTCCTCGTACGAGCCCGGCACCGCCGGCGCGGTGATGACCAGCGAGTATGCCGTGCTGCGTCCCGAACTCACCGCGCGCGAGGCGATCGAGGCGCTGCGCGGCCAGGCGCACTCCAAGGAGACCATCCAGGTCGCCTATGTGCTGTCGCCGCAGCGGCGCCTGGTGGGCACTGTGCTGCTCGAGGATCTCGTGCTCGCGCCGGCCGAGCGGCGGGTCGAGGCGCTGATGCGCAAGGAGCCGCCCTTCGTGCGCGCCGACGATCCGGCCGAGGAGGCCGCGCGCGCGATCGCCAAATACGACCTGCCGGCGATCCCGGTGATCAACGGCGGCGAGATGATGGTCGGCATCGTCACCGCCGACGACGCGATGGACGTCGCCGAGGCCGAGGCGACCGAGGACTTCCAGAAACTCGCCGGCGCGACCGGGCCGCATGCGCCGCTCGGGGCGGCGCCGCTCGCGCTGCTCTATCGCAAGCGCGTGCTGTGGCTGGTGATGCTGGTGTTCGCCAACCTGCTGTCGGGGCTCGGTCTGGCGCTGCACGAGGACACCATCTCGGCGCATATCGCGCTGGTGTTCTTCCTGCCGCTGCTGATCGCCTCCGGCGGCAATGCGGGCAGCCAGGCGGCGACGCTGATGGTGCGCGCGCTGGCGACCGGCGAGGTGGAGGCGCGCGACTGGGCGCGGCTGCTGGCGCGCGAGGCGCTGGTGGCGGTGGCGCTCGGCGCGACGATGGCGCTGGCGGTGTCGCTGATCGGGTTGTGGCGAGGCGGGCCCGAAATCGCGCTCGTGGTGGCGATCACGATGGTGCTGGTGGTGCTGGCGGGCAGCCTGGTGGGGATGTCGCTGCCGTTCATCCTCTCCCGCTTCGGCGCCGATCCGGCGACCGCCTCGGCGCCGCTGGTGACCACCATGGCCGACGTCGCCGGGGTGCTGATCTATCTCGGCGTCGCGACGGCGGTGCTGACGACGCTCTGAAGGTGCGGGGGTACGGGGGCGAGCGTCGCCCCCGGTCACTCTCTCTTCGTCGATGCGCGCGGGCCGCCGCGATTGCGCGCCCGCCGCCCGGCGGAGGATAGTGCGGCTGTCCTGACAGGGGAGCGCGAAGGTGCGCACGGTTGCGGGGTTCCTGTTGCTGGCCGCAGGGCTCGGGGTGCCGGCGCTGGCGACGATCGGCGCCGCGGTGCTGACCGCGTTCGGCTGGCGATGAGCGTGCCGCCGCCCCCGCGCCCGCCCGGCCCGCCGCGCACGCTGGCGACCGAGGGGCTGCGCGCGGCGCTGCTCTATCTGTTCGCCTGGCCGCTGCCGCTCTCGGCGCTGGTGTCGCTGTTCCTCGGCCGGCTCGACATGGTGGCCGGCACGGCCGGCGCCTTCGCGCTGGTGATCCTCGCCTCGTCGCTGCTCGCGCGCGGGCTCGCCGCGCGGCGCGAGGGCCGCCCGGTTGGCGGCGTTCCCCGCCCGCTCGCGCTCGGCGCGGTGCTGGTGGGGCTGGCCGGCTTCCTCGCCGCCTGGCTCGGCGCCGGCTACGGCGTGGCGATGAGCCTCGTCTTCGCCGCCTGCTCGGGCGCCGGCACGGCGCTGCTGTTCGGGCTCGATGAGGCGCCGCCGCGTCCGGTGCTGCCCGAGGGCGCGAGCCCCCTCACGGCCGATGAGCGCCGGGTGCTGGCGGAGGCGAAGGGCCGGGTCGCGGCACTCGAGAAGGCCGCGCGGACGATCGCCTCGGCCGAGTTCCGCGACCGCCTCGGCCGCGTCGCCGGCTGGGCCGGGGCGGTGGTGGCCGAGATCGAGCGCGATCCGCGCGATCTGCGCCGGGCGCGCAAGTCGCTCACGGTCTATCTCGATGGCGCGGAGAAGGTGGCCGCGAAGTATCTGGCGACGCACCCGCGCGCGGGCGACCAGCAGGGCGCGCTGGAGCAGAACTTCCGCACCCTGCTGGAGGAGCTGGAGCGCGCCTTCGCCGAGCAGCACGCCAAGCTGCTCCAGAACGACACCATGGACCTCGACGTGCAGATCGAGGTGCTGACGACGCGATTGAAGCGCGAAG
This sequence comes from uncultured Elioraea sp., assembly GCA_964533585.1. Taxonomy (GTDB): domain Bacteria; phylum Pseudomonadota; class Alphaproteobacteria; order Acetobacterales; family Acetobacteraceae; genus Elioraea. Next base: position 2,066 of record CAZHMM010000203.1, on the reverse strand, counting down.
GCGTGATGTAGCAGGAGACGAGCATGACCGAGCCCCGCACCGATGCCGCCGAGCCCGTGCTGGCGCCGACCCCGCCTGTCGCCGACGCCATGGTCAGTTACGCCGAGGCGCCGCCCGACCGGCGCGCGCGCATCGAGGCGGCGCTGGCGGAGCTCGACATCGCCGATTCCAACTCGGTGCTGACCTTCGGCGCCAAGGCGCAGGAGCAGGTGACGCTGATCTCGGACTCGATGCTCGAAGGTGTGCGCAACAAGGACACGGGGGCGGCCGGCGCGGTGCTGTCCGACATGGTCGCGACCCTGCGCGGCTTCGACGTCGAGGAGCTGAAGAAGGGGGGCGGCTTCTTCGCCCGGCTGCTCGGCCGCTCCCGCCCGATCGTCAAGGTGCTTCAGCGCTACGAGCAGGTGCGCGGCCAGATCGACGGCATCACCGACCGGCTGGAGGGCCACAAGACCCGGCTGATGACGGATGTCGCGCAGCTCGACCGGCTGTACGGCGCGACCCTCGACTACTTCCATTCGCTCGCCGACTACATCGCCGCCGGCGAGGAGGCGCTGCGCCGGCTGGACCAGGACGACATCCCGAAGCTCCAGGCCGCGGCCCAATCCTCGGGCGACATGCTGGCCGCCCAGGCGCTGCGCGACCTGCGCGCACGCCGCGACGAGCTTGAGCGCCGCGTGCACGACCTCAAGCTCACCCGCCAGGTGACGATGCAGGCGCTGCCCTCGATCCGGCTGGTGCAGGAGAACGACAAGGCGCTGGTCGGCCGCATCACCTCGACGGTGGCGAACACCGTGCCGCTCTGGCGCCAGCAGCTCGCCCAGGCGGTGACGATCGCGCGCAGCCAGGAGGCGGGCAAGACGCTGAAGGAGGCGACCGACCTGACCAACGAGCTGCTCGCCGCGAACGCCGAGAACCTGCGCATGGCGAACAAGGAGATCCGCGAGCAGATCGAGCGCGGCGTGTTCGACATCACGATCGTCAAGAAGGCGAATGACGACCTGATCGCGACCATCAACGAGAGCCTGGCGATCGCCGACGAGGGCAAGCGCAAGCGCGCCGAGGCCGAGAAGGTGCTGGTCCAGTGCGAGACGGAACTGAAGCAGGTGCTCTCGGCCGCCAAGGCGCGCGCGACCGGCGCCCAGCCGCAGGGCTGAGCCGATGGTCTGGAATCTGATCCGCGGCCAGTTCGTCGACGTCATCGGCTGGACCGACGACACCGGCGACACGATGTGCTGGCGCTTCGAACGACACGGCAACGAGATCAAGTACGGCGCGCAGCTGACCGTGCGCGAGGCGCAGATGGCGGTGTTCGTCAACGAGGGCCGCATCGCCGACGTCTTCCCGCCCGGCATGTACACGCTGGAGACGCGCAACCTGCCGGTGCTCTCGACCTTGCAGGCCTGGCCGCACGGCTTCGAGAGCCCGTTCAAGGCCGAGGTCTATTTCGTCGCGACGCGGCGCTTCCCCAACCTCAAATGGGGCACGCGCAACCCGATCATGCTGCGCGACCGCGAGTTCGGCCCCGTGCGGCTGCGCGCCTTCGGCACCTACGAGGTGCGCGTGACCGACCCGCCCACCTTCCTGCGCGAGATCGTCGGCACGGATGGGCGCTTCACCACCGACGAGATCTCGGAGGCGCTGCGCAACATGATCCTGACCCGGATCGCCACCGCGCTTGGAGCGGGCGCGATCCCGGTGCTCGATCTGGCGGCGAACCAGCACGCGCTGTCCGAGTACCTGACCAACGCGCTGAAGCCCGACTTCGCCCAGTACGGGCTCGATCTGACGCGGATGCTGGTGGAGAACATCTCGCTGCCGCCCGAGGTCGAGCAGGCGCTCGATACGCGCACCAAGATGGGCGTGATCGGCGATCTGCGCGCCTACACCCAGTTCCAGGCCGCCGAGGCGATGGCGAAGGCGGCCGCCAACCCCTCGGGCGCCGGCGCGGCCGCGATCTCGGCCGGGCTCGGAGTGGCGCTTGGCCAGCAGGCGGGCGCGGCGCTGGCGCAGAACCCGTGGACTGCTCCGGCGCCACAGCCCGCGCCGCCGCCACCGCCCGCCGC
>CAZHMM010000202.1:0-6199 GCA_964533585.1 uncultured Elioraea sp. | reverse complement strand
CACTGCGCGCCGATCGCCCCGGGCGCCGGCGCCACCCGGCTCGCCGCGGTGTCGCGCGACTGGGCGGTGCGGCTCGGCGTCTATCGCGACCGCGCCGGCGCGCTCGCCGCGGTGAAGCGGGCGAACGCCGCGATCGCCTCGTCGGCGCCGGCGGCGAAGGTCACGCGCGTGCGCTTCGCCGGCCGGCCGGCCTGGCGGGCGGAGCTCGAGAACCTCACCCGCGCCGAGGCGCGGCGCACCTGCGCGGCCTGGCCGTCGCGCGGCCCCGACTGCGTCAAGGTCGCGCCGACCGCCGTCGCCTCGGTCGCCTCCGGACGGGGCTGACTCATCCCGGCCTGCCGAAGGTTCCTCCCTCGGCAGCCGGGCATCACCGCATCGCGCCGCGCGCGTCCACCGGGAAGGTGCACTCGACGCGACCGCCGCGCAGCCCGACATACCAGTCGTAGCGATCGACCGTCGGGTCGCAGTGGCCCGGCACCAGGCGCAGCTTCTCGCCGACCGTGAAGCGGCGCGCGCCCGGATCGAAGTGCAGCGTGGCGTGCTCGTCCGAGCAGCCGACGCAGCGCACGTCCTCCATGCCCCAGACCAGCGGCGGGCCGCAATCGACCGCGACACCCTTGTGGCCGACATCCAGCACCGCGACGCCCGGGCGCGGCACGCTGATCACCGTCGCCAGCACGAACAGCGCGTGGCGGAAGGTCGAGACCGGCTTGCCGGCCGCGTCGAGGTTGCGCGCGTAGTCGGCGTCCATGAAGGCGTAGGAGCCGGCCTGGATCTCGTTCCAGACGCCGCTCGCGACCTCCTCCTCGAAGGTGCCGGTGCCGGCGCCGCCGACGATCCGGCACTGGAGCCCGCGCTGGGCGAGCTGCTCGACCGTCCGGCGCGTCGCGTCCGCCGCCCCGGCGATCGCCGCGTGCCGCTCCTCGGCGCTGCGCCGGTGCTGCGCCCGGCCGTGATAGGCCTGCAGCCCGGCGAAGCCGAGATGGCGGCTGTGCGCGATCCGCTCGGCGAGTGCCACGGCCGGCGGGCCCGGCTCGACGCCGCAGCGGCCCATGCCGACATCGATCTCGACCAGCGTCTCGATCCGGGTGCCGAGCGCCTCGGCCGCCTGTTCGAGCGCCCAGACCTGCTCGGCGTCATCGACGCAGACCGCCACGTTCGCGAGCTTCGTCAGCGCGCCGAGCCGGCGCAGCTTGGCCGCGCCCACCACCTCGTTCGAGACCAGGATGTCGCCGATCCCGCCCCAGGCGAGCGCCTCGGCCTCGCCCACCTTCTGCACGCACTGCCCGACCGCGCCGCGCGCGATCTGCATGCGCGCGACGGTGGCGGATTTGTGCGTCTTGGCGTGCGGGCGGAGCTTCGCCTTGGTGCCCGCGAGCAGCCCCGCCATGGTGTCGAGATTCGCCTCGAACGCATCGAGGTCGAGCAGCAGCGCGGGGGTGTCGATCTCCGCCTCGGCGTCGCCGGGCAGGGCGGGCGGGGTTTGCAGCATGCGCGCGCGGTCCTCCGTGTGGGTCGGGGCGGAGCATCGCGCGGGCGCGGCAGGCGCACCAGCCCCGGTCGCCCACGTTAAGCGCTCGCCCGCCGCCGGCGCGGCGCGGCAACCGGCGCGGCGTGTCCGTCGCGCGCCAGCACCGGCGCGAGGAACCGCCCGGTGTGGCTGCCCGGTGTGGCCGCCACCTGCTCCGGCGTGCCCTCGGCGACGATGCGCCCGCCGCCGTCGCCGCCCTCCGGGCCGAGATCGACGATCCAGTCCGCCGTCTTGATCACTTCGAGATTGTGCTCGATCACCAGCACGCTGTTGCCGGTATCCACCAGCGCGTGCAGCACCTCGAGCAGCTTGCGCACGTCCTCGAAATGCAGCCCCGTGGTCGGCTCGTCGAGGATGTAGAGCGTGCGCCCGGTGGCGCGGCGCGACAGTTCCTTGGCGAGCTTCACGCGCTGCGCCTCGCCGCCCGAGAGCGTGGTCGCCGGCTGGCCGAGCGTGACGTAGCTGAGCCCGACCTCGTTCAGCGTGCGCAGCTTGTCGCGGATCGAGGGCACCGCCTGGAAGAACCCCACGCCTTCCTCCACCGTCATGTCGAGCACGTCCGCGATCGACTTGTGGCGGAACTGGATCTCCAGCGTTTCGCGGTTGTAGCGTTTGCCCTTGCAGGCATCGCAGGTGACATAGACGTCGGGCAGGAAGTGCATCTCGATCTTGATCACCCCGTCGCCCTGGCAGGCCTCGCAGCGTCCGCCCTTCACGTTGAAGCTGAACCGGCCCGGCTTGTAGCCGCGCTGGCGGCTCTCCGGCAGCTCGGCGAACCAGTCGCGGATCGGCGCGAAGGCGCCGGTGTAGGTCGCGGGGTTGGAGCGCGGCGTCCGGCCGATCGGCGACTGGTCGATGTCGATCACCTTGTCGAGATGCTCGATCCCCTCGATGCGGTCATGCGGCGCGGGGTGTTCGCGCGCCCCCATCAGCCGGCGCGAGATCGCCTTGTAGAGCGTGTCGATCACCAGCGTCGATTTGCCGCCGCCCGAGACGCCGGTGATGCAGGTCAGCGTGCCGAGCGGAAACCCGACCGTGACGTCCTTCAGGTTGTTGCCGCGCGCGCCGACCACGCGCAGGGTCCGTTTTGCATCCGAAGCCCGGCGCCGCGCCGGCACGGGGATGCGCCTGCGGCCCGACAGGTAGTCGGCGGTGAGGCTGCGCGGATTGGCGAACACGGTCTCGGGCGGGCCGGACGCCACCACCTCGCCGCCATGCACGCCGGCGCCCGGCCCCATGTCCACCAGGTGATCGGCCGCGCGGATCGCGTCCTCGTCGTGCTCGACCACGATCACGGTGTTGCCGATGTCGCGCAGGCGCTTGAGCGTGCCGAGCAGTCGTTCGTTGTCGCGCTGGTGCAGCCCGATCGAGGGCTCGTCGAGCACGTAGAGCACGCCGGTGAGGCCGGAGCCGATCTGCGAGGCGAGCCGGATGCGCTGGCTCTCGCCGCCCGAGAGGCTGGCCGAGCCGCGCGCCAGCGTGAGGTAGTCCAGGCCCACGTCGTTGAGGAAGCCGAGCCGCTCGGTGATCTCGCGCAGGATGCGGCGCGCGATCTCCTGGCGCTGCGGGGTGAGGTGCTGGGGCAGGTCGCGGAACCATCCATCCGCCTCGCGGATCGAGCAGGCCGAGACCTCGCCGATATGCCGCCCGGCGATCTTCACCGCCAGCGCCTCGGGCTTCAGCCGGTAGCCCGCACAGGCCTCGCACGGCGCCTCGCCCTGGAAGCGGGCGAGCTCCTCGCGCACCCAGGCGCTGTCCGTTTCGCGCCAGCGCCGTTCCAGGTTGGCGACGACTCCCTCGAACGGCTTCTTGGTCTCGTAGGCGCGCAAGCCGTCCTCGTAGCGCATGGTCACCGGCGTCTCGCCGGTGCCGTTGAGGATCGCGTCGCGCGCGCGTTCGGGCAGGTCCTTCCACGGCGTGCGCGTGGTGACCTTCAGGTGCTTCGCCAGGCTCTCCAGGGTCTGGCGGTAGTAGGGCGAGGAGGTGTTCTCCCACGGCGCGACCGCGCCCTCGGCGAGCGACAGCCGCTCATCCGGCACCACCAGATCCGGGTCGAAGAACGTCGTCACGCCGAGCCCGTCGCAGGCGGGGCAGGCGCCGGCGGGGTTGTTGAAGCTGAACAGCCGCGGTTCGAGCTCGGCGATGGTGAAGCCCGAGACCGGGCAGGCGAACTTGGCGCTGAAGGTGGTGCGCTCGCCGCTCTCGGCGTTCTCGGCAAACGCGATGCCGTCGGCCAGCGCCAGCGCGGTCTCGAAACTGTCGGCGAGCCGCGGCGCGATCCCCTCGCGCACGACCAGGCGGTCCACCACCACCTCGATGTCGTGCTTGCGCTTCTTGTCGAGCGCGGGGACCGCGTCGATGTCGTGCAGCGTGCCGTCCACCTTGACGCGCTGAAAGCCGCGCTTCTGCAACTCGGCGAGCTCCTTGCGGTACTCGCCCTTGCGCCCGCGCACCACGGGAGCGAGCAGCAGCAGCCGCGTGCCCTCGGCCATCGCCAGCACCTTGTCGACCATCTGGCTCACGGTCTGGGCCTCGATCGGCAGGCCGGTGGCGGGCGAGTAGGGCACGCCGACGCGCGCCCAGAGCAGCCGCATGTAGTCGTGGATCTCGGTGACCGTGCCGACAGTCGAGCGCGGGTTGCGGGATGTCGTCTTCTGATCGATCGAGATCGCCGGGCTGAGCCCCTCGATCGCGTCGACGTCGGGCTTCTGCATCAGTTCGAGGAACTGCCGCGCATAGGCCGAGAGGCTCTCGACATAGCGGCGCTGGCCCTCGGCGTAGATCGTGTCGAAGGCGAGCGAGGACTTGCCGGAGCCCGAGAGCCCGGTGATCACGGTCAGGCTGTGGCGCGGGATCTCGACATCCACGTTCTTCAGGTTGTGCTCGCGCGCACCGCGGACGCGGATCGAGTCGGTCATGGGCCACCCGGGGGACGAAAGGGGAACGGAGTGGGCCAGAGATGGGGGCGGCGGCGCAAGGGACCAGAGCGCAGGTCAGGTGCGGTCGTTGGACGGGGCCGGCCGGACGGCCTGGAGCCGTCTCCGACCTGTCGGAAACGGCTCCAGGGCTCGCTTGCGCGCATCTTCACCCGATCAGGCGGGTCCACCTGATCGGGATCTGCGCTAGAGTCGCGGCGGACTCGCAGCGAAGGGGCGGAGCATGGCCGGCAGCGTCAACAAGGTAATCCTGGTGGGGAATCTCGGCCGCGACCCCGAGGTGCGGACCATGCAGCAATCCGGCGGGCGGGTCGTGACCTTCTCGGTCGCCACCAGCGAGTCCTGGACCGACCGCACCTCAGGCGAGCGGCGGGACAAGACGCAGTGGCACCGCATCGCCATCTACAACGAGAAGCTGGGCGAGATCGCCGAGAAATACCTGCGCAAGGGCAGCAAGGTGTACATCGAGGGCAGCCTGGAGAGCCGCAAGTACACCGACAAGGACGGCAACGAGCGCGAGATCTTCGAGGTGGTGATCGGCCGGTTCCGCGGCGACCTCACCCTGCTCGACGGCCGCGGCGGCGGTTCCGGGTCGGAGGAGGAGGGCGGCTATGCTGCGCCGCGCCAGCCGGCGCCGGCGCGCAGCGGCGGCGGCCGGCAGGTCGGCTGGGAGCCGAAGAAGGGCGGCGGAGATCTGGACGACGATATCCCGTTCTGACGGGGCAGCCGGTCAGTCCTCGTCGGCCCCCGCCATGACGGCATGCGGCGCCTCGCCCTTGCGGCGCTTGCGCGTGCGCATCGCATAGGCGCCGCGCTGGCGGTTCGGATCGACATTCGGCCGCACCACCGTGTCCTCGTAGTCGGCCCAATCGTCCTCGGTCAGATCGGCCAGCCGCATCGTCACCGCGACCGACTGCATCGTCTCATCGGAGTAGAGGGTCCGCGGCAGCGGCACGGCCTGGAAGATCGGGTAGTCGGGCTCGAGCCGGACCTGCACGTCGGTCTTGGTGAGGCGGATATTGCTGAACAGCGGGCCGAACCAGCGATCGGTCTCGATGATGCCCTCGTAGAGCTCGTAATGGCCGCGCGGCAGGTTGGGCGGGCTGCGCACGAGCAGGCCCCAGCCAGGGGCCGTACGCGCGACCAGGCCGGACCAGATCTGCACCACGCCGGGCTCGCGGAGCGCGGAGAGGAAGGGCGGCGAGAAGCCCTTGATCTCCTCGGGCGCGGCCGCGTCGAAGGTTTGGGCGAAGTAGGGAAACTGGGCGCTGCCGTTCAGCGGGATCCACCCGTCATGCTCGGCGCCGTCATAGGTCCAGAAGACCTGGTTGCCGTCCCACATCAGGGTCAGCCCGACCGGCGGGAAGACGTACCAGCCGAAGGCGGTGGCGGTGGTGACGGCCTCGCAGTAGCGGAAGGCGCGGGTGGGCAGGGTGCCGATGGCGGAGCGGTCCGCGCGCATCGGCGGGCGGGCCTGCTCGATCAGGCGGTGGAAGGTCAGGATGGGGGAGTCGGGCGCAGCCGTCATCTGGGTCCTTCCTCGCGGGGCGACGCGGTCTGACCCCTAGGAAAACATACCAGCAACCGCAAAGGGAAGAGGTGTCGCGTCCGCACACGGCAGACGCGACACCTGGCCGGCTCAGAGGGCGGGGGCGACGCCGCCGAGGCGGACCTTGCCGGCATCCGCGACGGGCTTCAGCGCCGGGGCCACGCCGCCGAGCCGCACCGCGCC
>CAZHMM010000201.1:0-6429 GCA_964533585.1 uncultured Elioraea sp. | reverse complement strand
CTAACAGCTTGGGCATCGCCGGGTCATCGGAAAACGCCGCGCCTTGGCGGAACGGAGGCGGCGCGGAACGTTGCAGGACCGATCGTTATACCGGCACGCGGCCGAACAGCGCCGACAGCGCCGCATAGAGCGCGGCGCCGACCGCCGCGCCGAGCAGCGTGCCGTTCAGCCGGATCATCTGCAGCTCGCGGCCGACCTTGAGCTCGATCCGCTCGACGATGTCCTGATCCGACCAGGCCGCGACCTTGGCGGCGACGAAGCCTTCGATGCGCGACTGCGCGCGCGGCGCGAGTGCCGCGACGATCTCCTCGACCAGCCGGTTGAGCCCGCGCCGCGCCTCCGCGTCCGCCTCCAGCGTGCGGCCGAGATTGGCGAGCATCGCCGCAAGCGCGGCGACGATCCGCCCGTCCTCGCGCTCGACATCGAAGCGCGCCATCTGCGCGAGCCTGAGCACCGCGTCCTCGAGCCAGGCGGTGACGGTCGGGTGGGTGAAGACGGAGCGGAGCGCGCGGGCCAGATCGGCGGCGCGGTCGGGATCGTGCTCCAGCCGGTGAATTTCGCTCTCCACCCAGGCATCGAAGGCGGCGCGCAGGTCGCTGTCGGAGGGCTCGATCCGCCCGAGCTCCGCATTCAGGCTCGCGAGCACCTTCTTGGCGATCCAGGCGCCGGCGACCCACTTCACCACCTTGCCGCCCTGTTCGGCGACCCGGCCCTCGATCGCGACGCGCAGCTTCTCCTCGTTCGCCGCCAGCGTGGTCTTCACCTGGGCGAGCGCATAGCCGAACACCTCCTGGTGCTGGCCGCCGTCGAGCAGCGTGCGGAGCAGCCGCCCGGCGAGCCGGCCGGTGCCGGGGCCCGCGACGATGCGCGGCAGCAGCCGGCGCAGCACGGTCTGGGCGCGGCCCTCGGCGAGCGATTCCAGGAGCCGCGGCACGAACGGCGCGATCGCCGCGGCGGCCCGGCGCGCGGCCACCGGATCGGCGAGCCAGCGCGCGGCGGCGGCGGCGACGTCCACCCCCTCGACCGCGCGGCGGATGGCGTCGGGGGTGAAGAACTGGCGCGCGACGAAGCGGCCCATGCCGCCGGCAAGCCGCTGCTTCTCGCGCGGGATCAGCCCGCCGATCCGCGTCCAGCGGCCGAACGGATAGCGGAACAGCGCATTGACCGCGAACCAGTCGGCGACCGCGCCGACGAAGCCCGCCTTGGCGGCGGCGTGCGCGAGATCGACCCAGTAGGGCCGCGGCGGCTCGACCGCGTAGAGGCCGACCGTGGCGGCGAGTGTCGCCGCCATCGCCGCCCCCGCGTAGAGACGCCAGCGCACCAGCCGGGCGCGTTCCTCGGCGTGGTCCGCCGCTGCCTGGTCAACAACCCCGTGCATGGCCGCGACCTTACGGGAGCCGGCAGGGGCCAGAAAGCGCGGGTCTGGTCACGGCTCTGCGCGCCCGGCCGTCAGTCGAGCGGGGGCAGCAGGCGCGACAGCGCCAAGCGGGCGAGGTGGCGCGGATCGAGCGCGAGCCCGGGCAGGCCGGCCCTGAGCGCGAGCGCCACCGCCTCGCGGTACGCCGCGAGTCCGCTGCGCGAGGCGACGTAGAGATGGCCGTAGATCGCCCGCCGCAGCGCCGCCGCCACCGCGGCGCGGCGCGCTTCCGGCAGGTCCTGCGCGCTGGCGGCGAGTTTGGCGAGCGACAGCGCCGCTCCGCGTGTGAAGCGGACCTTGCTGTGCGTCATCAGGTTGGCGCCGTGGCTGCGCTTGCGCGTCACCACCTCGGCGACGCAGGCGAAGCGTCCGCGCAGGGCAAGCCGCAGGAAGAAGTCGGTGTCCTCGTTGTAGACGAGCCGCTCGTCGAACAGCCCGGCGGCGAGCGCCGCCTCACGTCGGAAGGCGCAGGCGGCGGTGGTGAAGCGCGAGCCGTCGAGCAGCAGATCGAACATCTCCTCGCCGAACGTCGTCACGCCGGGGGCCAGCGTCTCGGCGGGCAGGCCGGCCAGGCCGCTTCGCGCATGCATGTCGGGGATCACCACCCCGCTCGCGTCGAACACCAGGCTGTTGCCGAAGGCGAGCACGATGTCCGGGCCGGCGGAGAGCGCGCCGAGCAGGGTCGCGTGGTGGTGCGGCTCGCCCAGATCGTCGGCATCCATCAGCAGGATGATGTCGGCCGTGCTGGCGCGAATGGCGGTGTTGCGCGCGGCCGCCGGCCCCGGCGGTCCGGCATTGGCGAGCACGCGCAGCTCGAACAGCCCGGCGTAGCGGGCGCGGCAGGCTTCGGCGATCGCGCGCGTGTCGTCGCGGCTGCGATCGTCGATGATGCTGACGCGTTCGGCCGGGCGCGTCTGCGCTGCCAGCGCAGCGACCGTCTCGGCCAGGAAGGGCGCGGCGTTGTGCGCCGGCACGACGACCTCAAGCACGGGCGGGTCGCGGCCCGCGGCATCGGTCGCCTTGGTCATGGCCGTCCGCCTCCGGGCCGGGTCGCGAGCGCGAGGCCGACGAAGATCAGCGCCGCCGCCGGCAGCACGAGCCGGCCGGGCACCTCGGCGAAGAACACCCAGCCCCAGAACAGCCCGGTCAGCACGATCAGATAGCCGACCTGGCTGACGAACACGCCGCCCTGGCGCGTCAGCAGGCGGAAGTAGATCAGGTAGGCGGCTGCGACCAGCACCCCCTGGCTCGCGGCGAGCGCGGTCGCGGCATCGAGGCCGGGCGGGCGGACCTGGCCGAACAGCGCGGCGGCCGGGATCAGCCAGAGCGTGGCCGCGGTGGTGGTGCCGGCGGCGAGCGCGAGCGGCGGCGCACCGGCCGGGCGGAAGCGCACCGCGAACAGGTTGGACAGCGCGTAGCAGCACGGCACCAGCACGGTCAGCGCCGCCCAGAACAGGCTGCCGCCGGGCGGCAGGGCGGCGCCCGGGGCGAGCGCCAGCGCCGTGCCGGCCAGCGCCAGCACCACCCCGGCGGCCCGGCGCGGGGTCGCCCGTTCCAGCCCGGTGGCGGCGGCGAGCAGGAAGGTGAGCAGCGGTGCGGCCGGCAGGACCATCGCCAGCAGTCCTGCCGGCACGTGCTGGAGCGCGACGAAGGTGAGCGTGCCCGGGGTGGCGAAGCCGATCAGCCCGCTGACCACGTAGAACGCGAGCGCGCGCGGATGGGTGGGCATGTGCGCGCGCTGCGCCGCCACCACGCCGCACAGGACGGCGGCGGCGAAGCCGGCATAGAACAGGGCGTAGGCGACCGGGCCGATCCCGCCGGCGACGGCGAGCTTGCCGACGGCCGGGGTGAGGCCCCAGAGCGTGCCGAGGGTGCCGAGCAGGACGAGGGCGGCGGGGGAGGGGGGCAGGAGGGACACCCCCCGTCCCATAGCCCCGCTCGTGTCGCGATTGAACCGGCCCGGGCGGCGCGGCATGCTCCCGGCCGCATGCGCTGCACCCACTCCCCGAGTCGCGAGACGCTGAGGCTGCCGCACGGCCCCACCGAGGTCGAGTGGCGGCGGAGTGCCCGCGCGCGCCGGGTGACGCTCCGGATCGACCCGGCGGCGGGGGCGGTGGTGGTGACCCTGCCGCCGCGGGCCGGCCGCGGCCAGGGCATGGCGCTGCTGCAGGCGAACAGCCGTTGGGTGGCGGACCGGCTGGGCGCGCTCGCCCCGCACGTGCCCTTCGCCGACGGCGCGATGGTGCCGCTGCTCGGCGTGCCGCGTCCGATCCGCCACGACCCCGCCGGTCTGGGCGGGGTGTGGCTCGCCGAGGACGCGATCCGGGTGGCGGGCGACCCGGCGTTCCTGCCGCGCCGGGTGGCGGATTGGTTCCGCGCCGAGGCGCGCCGGCGCATCACCCCGCTGGCGCTCGACCATGCGGCGCGGATCGAGCGGTCGGTGCGACGGATCGCGATCAAGGACCAGCGGAGCCGCTGGGCCTCCTGCGCCCCGGACGGCACGCTTGCCTTCTCCTGGCGACTGGTGATGGCGCCCGAGTGGGTGCTGGACTACGTGGTGGCGCACGAAGTCGCGCATCTGCGCGAGATGAACCATTCGGCCCGGTTCTGGGCCGTGGTCGCCTCGCTGACCCCTCACACCCAGGCGGCCAAGGCGTGGCTTGGCCGCCATGGCGCGCGGCTGCTGCGTTACGGATAGGGGGCATGGGATGGGGGGTCTGGGGGCAAGGGCCTTCCGGCACTTGGCCCCCAGGGTTATTTACCTCCCATGCCGAGCAGCAACGACATCCGCGCCACCTTCCTGGACTTCTTCCGCCGCCACGACCACGCGGTGGTGGAGAGTTCCCCGCTGGTGCCGCGCAACGACCCCACGCTGATGTTCACCAACGCGGGGATGGTGCAGTTCAAGAACGTCTTCACCGGTCTTGAGCATCGCCCCTACAGCCGCGCCGTGACGGCGCAGAAATGCGTGCGCGCCGGCGGCAAGCACAACGACCTGGAGAATGTCGGCTTCACCGCCCGGCATCACACCTTCTTCGAGATGCTCGGCAACTTCTCGTTCGGCGACTACTTCAAGGATCTCGCGATCGAGCTCGCCTGGACGCTGGTGACGAAGGATTACGGGCTGGCGAAGGACAAGCTGCTGGTCACCGTCTATCACGACGACGACCACGCGGCGGCGGCATGGAAGAGGATCGCCGGGTTGCCGGACGAGCGGATCATCCGCATCGCCACCTCGGACAATTTCTGGGCGATGGGCGACACCGGCCCGTGCGGGCCGTGCAGCGAGATCTTCTACGACCACGGCCCCGGCATTCCCGGCGGCCCGCCCGGCAGCGCAGAGGCGGATGGCGACCGGTTCATCGAGATCTGGAACCTCGTCTTCATGCAGTTCGAGCAGTTGCCCGACGGACGGCGCATCGACCTGCCGAAGCCCTCGATCGACACCGGCATGGGGTTGGAGCGGCTGGCGGCGATCCTGCAGGGCAGGCACGACAACTACGACACGGATACGCTGCGCGCGCTGATCCTCGCCTCGGCCGAGGCGACCGGCACCGATCCGGACGGGCCGCACCGCGTCAGCCACCGCGTCATGGCGGACCATCTGCGCTCGTGCTGCTTCCTGATCGCCGATGGGGTGCTGCCCTCGAACGAGGGGCGCGGCTATGTGCTGCGGCGGATCATGCGCCGGGCGATGCGGCATGCGCATCTGATGGGGGCGGCCGAGCCGGTGATGTGGCGCCTGGTGCCGGCGCTGATCCGCCAGATGGGGGTCGCGTATCCGGAGCTTGGCCGCGCCGAGGCGCTGATCACCGAGACGCTGCGCACCGAGGAGAGCCGCTTCCGCGCGATGCTCGAGCGCGGCCTGCATCTGCTCGCCGAGGAGACCGCGAAGCTCGGCCACAAGGCGCCGCTGCCCGGCGAGGTCGCGTTCAAGCTCTACGACACCTACGGCTTCCCGCTCGACCTGACGCAGGACGCGCTGAAGGCGGAAGGCCGGCTGGTCGATGTCGAGGGGTTCAGCGCGGCGATGGAGGCGCAGCGCGCGCGCGCGCGGGCCGCCTGGGCGGGCTCGGGCGAGGCGGCGACCGAGGCGGTGTGGTTCGACCTGCGCGAGACGGTGGGGGCGAGCGAGTTCCTCGGCTACTCGACCGAGACGGCGGAGGGCGAGATCCGTGCGCTGGTGGTGAACGGCCAGCCGGTCGCCGAGGCGCGCGGCGGCGACGAGGTGGCGCTGCTGCTCAACCAGACGCCGTTCTACGGCGAGTCCGGCGGACAGATCGGCGATGCCGGAACGATCCGCTCCGGCGACGGGCTGGTGATCGCGGTGCGCGACACGCAGAAGAAGCTCGGCGACCTTTACGTGCATCTCGGCACGGTGAAGCAGGGCATCGCGCGGGTCGGCACGGCGGTGGTGGCGGAGGTCGATCACGCGCGCCGCTCCGCGATCCGTGCGCACCATAGCGCCACGCATCTGCTGCACGAGGCGCTGCGCCGGCGGCTCGGCAAGCATGTCGCGCAGAAGGGCTCGCTGGTGGCGCCCGACCGGCTGCGCTTCGACGTCAGCCACCCCAAGGCGATCGAGCCCGACGAGCTGCGCTGGGTCGAGGCGGAGGTGAACGCGCGCGTGCGCGAGAACGCGCCGGTGGTCACGCGGCTGATGACGCCGGACGAGGCGGTGAAGCAGGGCGCGATGGCGCTGTTCGGCGAGAAATACGGCGACGAGGTGCGCGTCGTCTCGATAGGCGCGGACGAGGCGGCGACGGAGCGCGCCGGGCAGTACTCGGTCGAGCTCTGCGGCGGGACGCATGTGCGCGCCACGGGCGATATCGGCCTGTTCAAGGTGCTGTCGGAAGGGGCGGTGTCGGCGGGCGTGCGGCGCGTCGAGGCGGTCGTCGGCGAGGCCGCGCTCGCCTACATCGGCGAGACCGAGAAGACCCTCGCCGCGATCGCCGCGACGCTGAAGGCGCCCCCGGCCGAGGCCGCCGCGCGCGTCGAGGCGCTGATCGAGG
>CAZHMM010000200.1:0-6444 GCA_964533585.1 uncultured Elioraea sp. | reverse complement strand
CGCGGCGACTGGAGCAGCAGTGGGAACTCAGAAGCTGAAGTTCTCTGGGCGTCGATTGGGCACAGCATACAACTCCAACCAATGACGACGTTCCGACCCGGCATGGGCGCCTCGATCGCGCCATTCGAGGAGAGGGAGCCTCTCGCCGGGTGACGCAGTTCTCAAGCCAGCGGGTAGGGGCACAGCGCGGCTGTCATTCGGATCGCGAGCAGGCTCAGCGGGGGCGAGACCCCAGGCGAGCGCGGCGTGACGATTGCAGCGCCGCGCGAACGTCGAGGCGCGGCCGTGCCGTTGAACCGCGCAGCATCACTGGCGCCTCCAGGACCGCGCCCGCAGGCGGCGTGAGGCCGGTTGCGGCGGCGACGAGATGGTCGGCGGCGCGTTGCCCCATCTCGGCGGCCGGCACGCGCACGGTGGTCAGCGGCGGTTCGGCATAGGCGGCGAAATCGAGATCGTCGAACCCGGTGATGGAGAGGTCGCGAGGCACACCGAGGCCGAGGGCGCGCGCCCCGGCGAGCGCGCCCAGGGCGAGGTGGTCGTTGCCGCAGACGATCGCCGTCGGCGGTTCGGCCAGCGACATAAGGGCGGCGGTGGCGGCACGGCCATCCGGAACCGTGTAGGGACGTTCGGTCAGATATGCGGGGGCGAGCCTTAGGCCTGCCGTCGCCAGGGCCTCACGTACGCCGGCGACGCGTGCGGCGGCGCGATCGTTGCCGGCCGTCGGTCCGGCAATCATGGCGATGCGGCGATGTTCGAGCTGCAGCAGATGCTCGACGATGCGCCGTGCGGCAGCGCGGTTGTCGAAGCCGATGCACGGCACCGGCGTGGCGGTCGTGTCGCTGGTCCAGGTGACCACCGCTGGCACGGCGGGACCGCGCCGGCGCAGCAGTGCCCAGACGGCCTCTGGATGTTCCGCGCCGACCAGCATCAGCCCGTCGATGCCGCGCTCGAGCAGCAGACGCACTTCGCGGGTCTCGCGCGCCGCGTCGTAGCCGGCCGAGGCAACCAGCAGGGCGAAGCCGTGCTGGTCGAGCCGCTGCTGGAGCGTGTCGATGCAGATCGCGAACACCGGGTTGTCGAGCGTGGGCACGATCGCGCCGATCACGCGGCTGCGCCGGGAGGCGAGCGCGCGCGCTGCGCCATCGGCGAGGTAGCCGAGCCGCTCGGCCGCCTCGCGCACGCGCGTGCGCAGCGCTGCGGTGACGAGGTCGGGGCGATTGAAGACGCGGCTGACGGTCGCCACCGAGACCCCGGCGGCCCTTGCGACGTCGCGGATCGTCACGGTGGCTTGTATCACGCCCGATTCGTAACCGATTTCAGTAGTTTCAGCCAGAGCGATTCGGCCAGAGTAGGCCCTTCTTGAGATTCCTGGTTGACATTGCTCAAGCCTTCCGGCCAGATTGAGAAAACGTTTTCAGACGCGGGGCCACGTCGCCCGGCGAGGGAGGAATGCGCAGGGTGCACGGTCTGACCCAGGCAGGACAGGATTGCGGCTCCGCCGGCGCGCGGCCGACCCCGCGCCGGCCCCGCCCCGCCCTCAGCCGGCGCGCCTGGATCGGGGTTGCGAGTCTGCTCGGCACTGGCCTGCTCTGGTGGGTGCTGACCGACCTCGCCGGCGTCATCGGCCCGCACCGCTTCCCCGCGCCCGCCGAGTTCTGGTCGGCCTTCGTGCAGATCGCGATCGATGGCTACGCCGGCGGCACGCTGCTCACCCAAGCCTGGTACAGCACGCGCCTCGTTATCCTGGGCTTCCTGGTCGCGATCGCCACCGGCGTGCCGCTCGGCCTGCTGATGGGCGTCAGCCACCGCGCCGAGGCGCTGCTCAACCCCGCCTTCCTGCTGGTCCGCCCAATCCCGCCGCTCGCCTGGATCCCGCTCGCGATCGTCTGGCTCGGCCTCGGCGATGCAGCGAAGATCCTGGTGATCTGGTTCGCCGCCTTTGTTCCGTCCGTCATCAACACCTGGACCGGCGTGCGCGGTGTCGACCGCACGCTGATCGCGGCGGCGCGTGTGCATGGCGCGGGCGAACTGCGCCTGCTGTGGGAGGTGATCATCCCCGGCAGCCTGCCGATGATGTTCACCGGACTGCGGCTCTCGCTTCAGGCGTCCTGGACCACGCTGGTCGCGGCTGAACTGGTCGGCGCGTTCTTCGGCCTCGGCCGCGTGCTCGACGCCGCCTACCGCGACATCAACCCGCCGATGATCGCGGTGGCCATGCTCGCGGTCGGCGTGCTCGGCGCGCTCACCACCCGCCTCGTCGCAGTCGCGGAACGGAGGCTGATCCCGTGGCGTTCATGACCATCGCCGACCGGACGCCGCATCCACGCGAGCTCATGCTGCTCTCGCTCGCCGGCGCGGCGCTGTTCTTCGGCGGCTGGCAGCTCATCGCGATCTCGGGCGCCGTCTCCCCCCAGACCCTGCCCTCGCCGGTCGCGGTGATCGGCACCGCCTGGCAGCTCGCCTTCGAGCCCTTCGCCGGCCACACCCTGCTCGCCCACATCGCCGCGAGCCTCGGCCGGTTCGCCATGGGCTTCGGCCTTGCCGCCGCGATCGGCGTGCCGCTCGGCCTCGCGATGGGGCGCTTCCGGCTGCTCGACGACATCGTCGCGCCGATCTTCGAGGCGTTGCGCTTCATCGCCCCGCTCGCCTGGGTGCCGTTCGCCGCGCTCTGGTTCGGCACCGGCATCGGCGGGCCGGTGATGGTGATCTTCGCCGGCGCCTTCCCTCCATGCCTGATCAACGCCTATCGCGGCGCCAAGCTGGTCGAGGTGCGCCTCGTCGAAGCGGCGCAGACCCTCGGCGCGGGCGGGTTGCGCATCATGGCCGAGGTGCTGCTGCCCGGCGCGCTGCCCTCGATCGTCGCGGGCCTGCGCGTCTCCGCCGGGCTCGCCTGGCAGTCGCTGGTCGGCGCCGAGTTGATCGTCGCCTCCGCCGGCATCGGCTACGTGATGGTGCAGGCGCAGAGCAATCTCGCCCCGGCGATCGTTATGGCCGGCATGCTTTCGGTCGGCGTGATCGGACTTGCGATCGACGTGGCCCTCCGCCGCGCCGAGCGGCTCGTGAAGTCCCGCTGGGGCCAGGCCTGAAGGGGCGCGCATGAAGGATATCCGCTTCGAGAACGTGACGAAGGCATTCCCCACCCGATCGGGCACGCCGTTCGTCGCGATCCGCGACGTCAGCCTCGCTGTCGCCGAGCGCGAGTTCGTCGCCGTGGTAGGCCCATCGGGAAGCGGCAAGACGACGCTGATGCGCATGGCGGCGGGGCTCGATCATCCGAGCGAGGGCAACGTGCGCGTGGGCGGGCGCGAGGTCACGGCACCGGGCCCCGACCGCGCGGTGGTGTTCCAGCAGTTCGCGCTGTTCCCGTGGAAGACCGTGCGCGAGAACATCGCCTTCGGGCTGCGCTGCAAGGGGATGCCGCGCGCGCGCCAGGACGAGATCGTCGCCCATTACCTGAAGCTGATGTCGATGGAAGGGACCGAGGACCGCTTCCCCCACCAACTCTCGGGCGGGATGCAGCAGCGCGTGGCGATCGCGCGCTCCTACGCGATCGAGCCCGACGTGCTGCTCATGGACGAACCCTTCGGCGCTCTCGACGCGCAGACGCGCACGGTGATGCAGGAGGAACTCGTGCGGCTCACGCGCAAGGAGCCGCGCACGGTGCTGTTCATCACCCATGCCGTGGATGAGGCCGTCTATCTCGCCGACCGCGTGGTCGTGCTCGCGCGCGATCCCGGGCGGCTGCGCGAGATCATCGACATCCGGCCGACCAGGGAGTCCGAGGATTGGGATTCGCGCCCGATCGACCAGGTGATGGACCTGCCGTCGTTCACCCATCTGCGCACCCAGGTCTGGCGCCTGCTGCGCGACCAGATCCGGCCCGACGACTGAACCGCCAACACGAACAGGGAGACAAACGCATGATCCGCAGAACGCTTCTGGCCGCGCCCGCGGCGATCCTCCTTGCCACCCAGCCTGCCCCGGTCGCGGCGCAGGCGACGGTGCCGATCAAGGTCTCCTACCAGCCCTCGCTCTACTGGGCTGTGCCGTTCTTCATCGCGTCCGAGAAGGGGTGGTGGCGCGAGGCCGGACTTGCGCCGGAGTTCTCGACCTTCGCCGCCGGCGCGCCCCAGGTCGCGGCACTCGCCGCACGCGCCTGGGACGCCGGCGGCACCGGCTCCGCCCCGGCCGTGCTCGGCGCGCAGCGTTTCGGCATGCTCACGATCGGCATCACCAACGACGAGAGCCGGGGCAACGCGCTGGTGGCACGCCGCAGCGACCTCGAGCGCATCCGAGCAAACCCGCAGGTGCTCAAGGGCCAGCAGATCCTGCTCACGACCAACAGCACGGGCGAGTACGCCGCCCTCGCCTGCCTGCAATCCTGGGGCCTGACGCGCCGCGACGTCACGCTGGTCAATCTCGGCCAAGCCCAGATCATCTCGGCCTTCACCGCCGGCAACGGCCTGCTCGCGGGGGTCTGGGCGCCCAACATCTACACGCTCCAGGAGCGCGCGCAGGGCGAGGTGATCTGCGACGGCAAGCAGGCCGGCGCGACCGTGCCCGGCGCGATCGTCGCGCGCGCCGACTGGGTACGCGAGCATCCCGACCGGGCGGCCGCCTTCCTCGCGGTCTATCTGCGGTCGATCGCCTGGCAGCGCGCCAATCGCGACGAGACGATCGCGCTGATGCGCCGCTTCTACGTGCAGGGCGGCGTCACGCTCGATGACCGCTACCTCGCCACCGAGATCGACACGCGGCCGACCTTCACGCTCGAGGAGCAGCTGCGACTGCTCAGCCGCGCCGATGGCCCGTCCACCGCCGATCGCTGGCTGGCGAGCCTCGGCGAGTATCTCGTCTCGACCGGCACGCTCCAGCAGGCACCGGAGCCGGCAAGCTTCGTGACCGACGAGGTGCTGAGGCGGATCGCGGCCGATGCGCGGCTGCGCGCCTTCGCCGAGAACCGTTGACGCGCAGAAAGGTCCGGACCATGGCGGCGACCTGGCTGAAGCGCGCGTCCAAGACCGCGGCGAGCAACGAGGAGACGGCGCGCACGGTCGCCGCCGAGATCATCGCCGCGGTGGAGGCGGGCGGCGAGGCGGCGGCACGCGACTGCGCCCGCCGGCTCGATGCCTGGGACGGGCCGATCGTGGTGCCGGCGGAGGAGGTGGCCCGCGTCGCCGCCTCCGTCCCGGCCGAGAGGCGCGCCGACATCGACGCGGCGATCGCCAATGTGCGCCGCTTCGCCGAGGCCCAGCGCGAGAGCATCCGCGACTTCGCGATCGAGGTCGCGCCGGGCGTGCGCGCCGGGCAGCGCCTGGTGCCGGTCGCCTGCGTCGGCGCCTATGTGCCGACGGGTCGCTATGCCCACATCGCCAGCGCCTATATGGGCATCGCCACGGCCAAGGCTGCCGGCGTGGCGCATGTGGTCGCCTGTTCGGCGCCGTATCGCGGCGGGCCGATCCATCCGCTCGTGCTCTACGCCATGCAGCGCGCCGGTGCCGATACGATCCTCACGCTTGGCGGGGCGCACGCGATCGCGTCCCTCGCCTTCGGCCTGTTCTCGGGCCGGCGCGCCGACGTGATCGTGGGGCCTGGCAACAAGTTCGTCGCCGAGGCGAAACGCATGCTGTTCGGCCGCGTCGGCATCGACGTGTTTGCCGGCCCCTCCGAGGTCGCGGTGATCGCGGACGCGGCCGCCGATGCCGAGATCGTCGCCGCCGATCTGGTCGGCCAGGCCGAGCACGGCCACGAGAGTCCGGCCTGGCTGATCGCGCTCGACCGCGCGCTCGCGGAGCGGGTGATGGCGCGCGTGCCGGAGCTGATCGCCGTCCTGCCGCCGACCGCGCGCGAGGCCGCCGCGGCGGCGTGGCGCGACTACGGCGAGGTCGTGCTCTGCGACACCCGCGAGGAGGCGGCGCGGATCTCCGACGACTACGCGAGCGAGCATCTCGAGGTGCACTGCGCCGAGCCCGAATGGTGGCGCGAGCGGCTGGTGAACTACGGCAGCTTGTTCCTCGGCGAGGAGACCACGGTGGCGTTCGGCGACAAGTGCAGCGGCCCGAACCACGTGCTGCCGACCAGGGCGGCCGCGCGCTACTCCGCGGGACTGTCGGTGCACAAGTTCCTCAGGCCGCTCACCTGGCAGCAGGCGACGCGTGACGGGGCGAAGCGGCTCGCCGAGCTCACCGCGCGCATCTCGCGCCTGGAGGGGATGGAGGCGCATGCGCGCACCGCCGATCTCCGCCTTGCCAAGTACTTCCCCGGCCACAACCTGCCGCTTGGCACGCCGGTCGAGGTCTGAGCCTTCCGTGGCGGTGCTGGACCGGTTCCGGCTCGACGGCCGGGTGGCGCTGGTCACCGGCGGCGGATCGGGGATCGGCCGCGCGATCGCCGGTGCGCTGCACGCGGCCGGCGCGGCGGTGGTGCTCGCCGGGCGCCGTGAGG
>CAZHMM010000199.1:0-6460 GCA_964533585.1 uncultured Elioraea sp. | reverse complement strand
CGGCTCGCGGCCGCGACCGGCATCGCGGTGGTGCACGACTTCCGCTCCGCCGACATCGCGGCAGGCGGCCAGGGTGCGCCCTTGGCGCCGCTCTGGCATGCGGCGCTGGCGGCGGGGCTCGAGCGGCCGCTCGCGGTGCTGAACCTCGGCGGGGTCGGCAACGTCACCTGGATCGGCGCGGACAGTGCGGTGATCGCCTGCGACACCGGCCCGGGCAACGGGCCGCTCGACGACTGGGTGGCCGCCCGCGCGGGCGTGCCGTTCGACGAGGGCGGGCGGATCGCGGCGGCGGGGACGGTGTCGGTCGCGGTGCTGGCGCGGCTGATGGCGCATCCGTTCTTCGCCGCCGCGCCGCCGAAATCGCTGGACCGTCTCGATTTTGCCCAGGCGATCGCGCGGTCGGGGCTCGCGTCGCTCTCGGTCCCGGATGGCGCGGCCACACTCGCGGCCTTCACCGCGGCGTCGGTCGCGGCGGTGCGCGCGCATCTGCCCGAGCCGCCGCGACGCTGGCTGGTTACCGGCGGCGGGCGGCACAATCCGGCGATCGTGACCGCGCTCGGCGCGGCCCTCGGCGTGGCGGTCGATCCGGTCGAGGCGGTCGGCTGGGACGGCGATGCGCTGGAGGCGCAGGCCTTCGCCTATCTCGCCGCGCGCAGCCTGCGCGGCCTGCCGCTCAGCCTGCCGACGACCACGGGAGTGCCGCGGCCGATGCCGGGCGGGCGGCTCACGCGGCCGGACTGAAAAAGGGCCGGACCCGCTGCCGGATCCGGCCCCTCGCTGAACCCTTCGCGGGCCGCTCAGTCGGCGGCGAGCTTCATCCGCTCGTCGC
Source organism: uncultured Elioraea sp. (assembly GCA_964533585.1). Classification (GTDB taxonomy): domain Bacteria; phylum Pseudomonadota; class Alphaproteobacteria; order Acetobacterales; family Acetobacteraceae; genus Elioraea. The sequence continues at coordinate 5,631 of CAZHMM010000199.1, read as the reverse complement.
GGCCGAGGGCCGTCAGCAGGTGATCCTCCGCCGCGTCGGCGAGCCGCTCGCAGTGCTCGACGAAGAAATGGTCGCAGTCCTCGAACACGCGGTAGTCGATCTTGATGCCCTTCTGCGTGTTCAGCTTCGCCACGAGCTTGCCGACCGCGGGCTCGGGCACGATCTCGTCCTTCGCGCCGGTGACGATCAGCCCCGATTGCGGGCAGGGGGCGAGGAAGGTGAAGTCGAAATGATTCGCCGGCGGCGTGACCGAGATGAAGCCGCACACCTCGGGCCGGCGCATCAGCATCTGCATGCCGATGAAGGCGCCGTACTGGTAGCCGGCGACCCACACGGTCTTGCTGTTCGGGTTGATGCGCTGCAGCCAGTCGAGCGCCTCCGCCGCGTCGGCGAGCTCGCCCTCGCCGCCGCTGTAGCGGCCCTGGCTCTTGCCCACGCCGCGGGAGTTGAAGCGCATCACCGAGAAGCCGAGCCGCTGGAACACCTGGTAGAGCGTGTAGGTGACGCGGTTGTTCATGTTGCCGCCGTGCAGCGGGTGCGGATGCAGCACCAGCGCGAGCGGCGCATTCGGCATCTTGGCGTGGTGGTAGCGAGCCTCCAGCCGACCATCCGGCCCCTGGAACATCACCTCAGGCATGTCGTCTCCGGTCCTGCTTCACAGCGCGCCACGGCGCGGTCCCCCACGAGCCCAGGTCGTTCTACCCGGCCGGCGCCGGCCTTCCCCAATCGGTTCCCGCCTCCCGTGTCCGGCCGCGGCCGGAATGTTGACTGCCGTGCTTGGACTTCGTAGCGTCAAGCACGCATGGTGCAGCGCAACCATGGGATCGGGTCCGGTATCGATGGCCCTCGGGCGGGCTCCCGGCCCGAAAGCGGGCGGCACTATAGGGGCCGTGATACGGAATTAACACCGGAATCGTGCTGAACATGGCGGGACGCTGGGTTGAAGGAATCGAAGCCGTTCGCGCCCGCGATCCAGCAGCGCGCTCGCGGCTGGAAATCATCCTTTGCTACCCAGGCGTGCATGCAATCGTCTTGCATCGCCTCGCGCATCGGTTGTGGCGCTGGGGATTGCGACTGCCCGCCCGAGTGCTGTCGCACATCTCGCGAATGCTCACCGGGATAGAGATTCATCCCGCCGCGCGCATCGGCCGTCGCATGGTGATCGACCACGGCGACGGCGTGGTGATCGGCGAGACCGCCGAGATCGGCGATGACGTGCTCATGTACCACCAGGTCACCCTTGGCGGCACCTCGCTCGCCGGCGGCAAGCGCCACCCGACGATCGGCGACAAGGTGATCCTCGGGGCGGGCGCGAAGATCCTCGGCCCGATCGTCGTCGGCGAGGGCGCGCGGGTCGGCGCCAATGCGGTGGTGCTGTCGGATGTGCCGCCGGGCCAGACCGTGGTCGGCATCCCGGCCCGGCCGGTCGACCGCAAGCCTGCGGGGGCGGATGTGCTGCCCTACGGCACGCCCTGCGACGAGGCGCTCGATCCGGGGGTGCGCGCGCTCGAGGCGCTGCGGGGCGAACTGGCCGAACTGCGCGCGCGGCTCGCGGCGCTGGAGGCCGAGCGCCGGCGCGCTCCCGCCGGCGACGACTAGCGGGGTCGGGCAATGCGGCTGTCCACGCGAGGCCGCTACGCCGTGATGGCGATGGCCGATCTCGCCGCGCACACGCTCAGGACTCCGAACGGCAAGCCGGTGACGCTCGCCGAGATCGCCGCCCGCCAGGGCATCTCGCTCTCCTATCTCGAACAGCTGTTCGGCCGGCTGCGCCGGGCCGGCCTGGTGCTGTCCGCGCGCGGCCCGGGCGGCGGCTATCGCCTCGCCTATCCGGCCGCCGAGACCCGCATCGCCGACATCGTGCTGGCGGTTGATGAGCCGATCCGCGCCACGCGCTGCGAGATCGGCAGCCCCAAAGGGTGCCAGGGCGCACGGTCGCGCTGCCTGACGCACGATCTCTGGGAGGAACTCGGCAATCAGATCCATCTGTTCCTCGCCTCGGTCTCGCTGGAGGACGTGGTGGCGAAGCGCGTGCTCGGCCGGGCCGGGGCGCTGCACGCCACGCTCCGCATGACGGGACCGGCGTGAGCCGGCTCTATCTCGACGCGAATGCGACCGAGCCCCTGCGGGCCGAGGCGCGCGCCGCTGTCGCCGCTGCGCTGGACGTGACCGGCAATCCCTCGTCGGTGCACGCGGAGGGGCGGGCGGCACGGCGGATGCTGGAGGAGGCGCGCGAGACGCTCGCCGCACGGGTCGGGCTTGCGCCGTCATCCGTGGTGTTCACCTCCGGCGGGACGGAGGCGAACGCGACCGCCCTCGCGGGCGTCGCGGCGGAGGGGCGGCGCGTGCTGGTCAGTGCGACCGAGCACGACTCGGTGCTGCGCGCGATGCCCGAAGCCGGGCGCATCACCGTGGACCGCGACGGCGTGATCGACCTGGTCGCGCTGGAGACGGCGCTCGCCGATTCCCGCCCGGCCGCGGTCGCCGTGATGCTCGCCAACAACGAGACCGGCACCGTGCAGCCGATCCACGACGTCGCCGCGCTCTGCCGCCGCTTCGGCGCCCGGCTGCACGTCGATGCGGTCCAGGCGCCGGGGCGGCTGAAGCTCGGCGAGCTGGGCGCGCTCGGCGCCGATACGCTCGCGCTGTCGGCGCACAAGGCGGGCGGGCCGAAGGGCGCGGGCGCGCTGTTGCTCGCCTCCGGCTGGTGGCCCGGGCCGCTGATCCGCGGTGGCGGGCAGGAGCGCGGCCTGCGCGCCGGCACCGAGCCCTTGCCGGCGATCGCCGGATTCGCGGCGGCGATGGCTGCCGCCGAGGCATGGCGCGGTGCTGGCGGCGCGGCGCGGCTCGCGTCCCTGCGCGACGCGATCCTCGCCGGGCTCGCCGAGCGGGTGCCACGCGCCGTGCCGATCGCCGCGGGCGCGCCGCGCCTCGCCAACACGCTCTGCCTCGCCCTGCCGGGCGTGGCAGCGGCGACCCAGGTGATGGCGCTCGACCTCGCCGGCGTGGCGGTCTCGGCCGGCTCGGCCTGCGCCTCGGGCAAGGTGGCGGAGAGCCACGTGCTGCGGGCGATGGGGCTCGGCCCGCTCGCCGGCAGCGCGATCCGCGTCAGCCTGCCATGGGACGTGCCGGACGACGCGCCCTGCCGCTTCCTTGACGCCTACGCGGCGATGGCAGCCCGGCTCGCGCGGCCGGTTGAAGCCGCGCCCGCCTGACGCGACATCCTGGCGCATGGACGTCCCCGCGCCCCGCAACCGCCCGGTCTATCTCGACAACCAGGCGACCACGCCGTGCGATCCGCGCGTCGTCGAGGCGATGCTGCCGTTCTTCAGCGAGCGCTTCGGCAACCCGCACAGCGCCGAGCACCGCATGGGCCGCGACGCCGAGGCGGCGGTGGAGGCCGCGCGCGCCGAGGTCGCCGCGCTGATCGGCGCGGAGGCGCGCGAGATCATCCTCACCTCGGGGGCGACGGAGTCGAACAACATCGCCATCAAGGGTGCCGCCCGGTTCGCGCGCGCGCAGGGCTCGGCGCGCACCCGTGTCGTGACGGTGGCGACCGAGCACAAATGCGTCCTCGCGAGTGTCGCCGACCTCACCGCGGAGGGGTTCGAGCCGGTGGTGCTGCCGGTCGCCCCCGACGGTCTGCTCAATCCTGAGGCGCTCGCGGCGGCGGTGGACGATCGCACGCTGCTGGTCAGCGTCATGGCGGTGAACAACGAGATCGGCGTGATCCAGGACCTCGCCGCGCTGGCGCCGATCGCCAAGCGGGTGGGCGCGCTGGTCCATACCGACGCGGCGCAGGCCGCCGGCAAGATCCCGCTCGATGTGGCGGCGCTCGGCATCGATCTGCTGTCGATCTCGGGGCACAAGCTCTACGGGCCGAAGGGGGTGGGGGCGCTCTATGTGCGCCGCCGGCCGCGGGTGCGCCTGACCCCCCTGTTCTCCGGCGGCGGGCAGGAGCGCGGGCTGCGCTCGGGCACGCTGGCCGCACCGCTGATCGTCGGGCTCGGCGCGGCGTGCCGGATCGCGAGGGCGGAGATGGCGGAGGAGGCCGCGCGGCTCGCCACCCTGCGCGATGCGCTGCATCGCCGCCTCGCCGAGGCCCTGCCCGGCCTGCGGCTCAACGGCAGTGCTGCGGCGCGCATCCCCGGCAACCTCAACCTCACCTTCCCGCGCACGGCGGCGGCGGACCTGCTGGCGCGCGCGCCGGATCTCTGCGTCTCGACCGGCTCGGCCTGTTCCTCGGCCGAGGTGGAGCCCTCCTATGTGCTGCGCGCGCTCGGGCTCGGCGACGCCGAGGCGGCGCGCACCTTGCGGATCGGGCTCGGGCGCTTTACCTCCGCCGCCGACATCGACTACGCGGCGGCCGCGCTGATCGCAGCGCATGAGGGTTTGGCGGCCGCCTGAACGACGGGACGTGGCATGCCGAAGATGACCTTCATCGAGCGCGACGGGACGCGCCGCGAGGTGGATGCGCCGCTCGGGCTCTCCGTGCTGGAGATCGCGCATCGCCATGGCGTGGATATCGAGGGCGCATGCGAGGGCTCGCTCGCCTGCTCGACCTGCCACGTGATCGTCGATCCGACCTATTTCGAGCTGCTCCAGGCGCCGACCGAGGACGAGGAGGACATGCTCGACCTCGCCTTCGGACTGGAGGAGACGAGCCGGCTCGGCTGCCAGATCGTCATGACCGAGGAGCTGGACGGGCTGGTGGTGCGCCTGCCCAAGGCGACGCGCAACGCGATGAAGGAGTGATGGACGCGGTGGTTGCGCCGGGCACGCTGTTCGCCCGGCTGCGCGAGGCGGCGCGCCCGGCCTGGGAGGCCTATGTCGCGCATCCCTTCGTCCGCGGCCTGACCGACGGGACGCTGCCGGAGGCGGCGTTCCGGCGCTATCTCACGCAGGACTACCTGTTCCTGATCCATTTCGCGCGCGCCTATGCGCTCGCCGCATTCAAGCACGCCACGGTGGCCGATATCCGCGGTGCCGCGGCAACGCTGAATGCGCTGATCGAGCACGAGATGCGGCTGCACGTGCAGTACTGCGCCGGCTGGGGCATCGACGAAGCGGCGATGGAGGCGGAGCCGGAGGCCGAGGAGACGATGGCCTACACGCGCTACGTGCTCGAGCGCGGGCTTGCCGGCGATGTGCTGGATCTGGAGGTGGCGCTGGCGCCGTGCGTGATCGGCTATGCCGAGATCGGCGCGCGCATGGCGGCCGATCCGGCGCTCAGGCGCGAGGGCAATCCTTATCGCGCCTGGCAGGAGATGTACGGCGGCGCGGAGTTCCAGGCGATCGCGGCGGAGGCGATCGCGCGGCTCGATCGGCTCGGTGCGGCGCGCGGCGCGGAGGCGCGCTGGGGCGAACTCGTGCGCACCTTCGAGGCGGCGTGCCGCCTGGAGGCGCGGTTCTGGCAGATGGGGCTGGACGCGGCGCGGTAGCGCCACTGCGCCACCTCACCACTTTATCACTTGGGGCTGACCTAGCTAACTGTGGAAAGGCTAGGTTTGTCAGATGGTTGATCGTCGTCTGAGCCGTTTGGCGTTGGCGGTGCAGTCCCGGCTGGTCGAGCACTTCTGTAGAAGTTTCGGCTTGATCGGACGGTTGGTGTAGTCGGCGGGGATGGAGGCC
>CAZHMM010000198.1:5326-6482 GCA_964533585.1 uncultured Elioraea sp. | reverse complement strand
CGATCAGGTCCATGCCGGGGACCGCGTGCTGCTGATTCTGCCGGCGGACCGTTACGACGACATGCTGGCCAAGCGGGCCAAGGCCAGGCGCCGGGGCTGACCGGCGCCGTGCGCCGCGACGCATCTCATCGTGTGAGAGGTGGCGGCGGCGTTGTGTTGCGCGACCGATTCCACGGCGAAGGCGGGCGCCCGCTGCGGGTTTGCGTGACCGGGGGCCGGGGACTGGGTATAGTTTCGGCGATGGACCGCCGTTCGAGCACATCATGGCCACGCTGAGCCAGGAGGACCGGCTCCTCAAGATCGCCTCGCCGCTCGGCGAGGACGTGCTGATCCTCCAGGGGCTGCGCGGCGAGGAGGGGATCGGCAAGCTGTTCCGTTTCCGCCTCGATCTGTCGGCGAACGATCCGGCGATCGCGGCGAACGACATCCTCGGCAAGGCGGTGACGTGCACGATCTCGCCGAAGGAGAGTGCGGCGCGCCACATCCACGGCTACGTGGTGCGCTTCGGGCCGGGCGAGGCGACCAGCCGCGAGTATTCGCAATACGTTGCCGAGATCGTGCCGTGGTTCTGGTTCCTCACCCACACCCGGGATTGCCGGGTGTTCCAGAACAAGACCACCAAGGACATCCTCGAGATCCTGTTCGGCGACGCTGGCTTCTCCGCCTATGAGTGGCAGCTGGAGGGCGATCCGCCCGAACGGGAATACGTGATCCAGTACAACGAGACCGACTTCGACTTCGCCTGCCGGCTGATGGAGGAGGACGGGCTGTTCTGGTACTTCGCCCACACCGACAGCGCCCACACCCTGGTCATCGGCAACAGCAACAACGCCTTCCCCGAGGCCGACGGGCCGAAGCTCGTCTCGGCGCTCGCCGCCTCGGGCGTTGCGACCCATAGCGGCACGACCGTCGAGGAGGCCTGGGTGCCGGGCAAGGTGGCGAGCGCGGACTACGAGTTCCGCAGCCCGGCGAGCCCGTTGCAATCGGAGACCAGCTCGGTGCTGAACCGGCCGCTGGCCGACAAATTCGAGGTGTTCGACTGGCCCGGCCGCTTCGCCACCACCGGCCATGGCGACAGTGCGGCCTCCGCCACGGACGGCGATCCGGTCAAGACCCGCATGATCGAGGCGGTCGAGGCACAGTCCTCGCGCACCAG
>CAZHMM010000198.1:0-5226 GCA_964533585.1 uncultured Elioraea sp. | reverse complement strand
GGGCTGATGTCGGCGGTGGTGGTGGGGCCGTCGGGCGAGGAGATCTTCGTCGACGAGTTCGGTCGGGTGAAGGTGCAGTTCCATTGGGACCGGCTCGGCGCCAAGGACGAGAACAGCTCGTGCTGGTGCCGCCTCGCCCAGGCCTGGGCCGGCGAGGGCTGGGGGATGTTCCACTTCCCGCGCATCGGCTCGGAGGTGCTGGTCGGGTTCCTCGACGGCGATCCGAACCATCCGGTGATCATCGGCTCGCTGCACAACAGCCAGAAGACCGTGCCGATCCCGCTGCCCGACGAGAAGACCAAGACCGGCTTCATCACGCGTTCCTCGACCGGCGGGGCCGCTTCGGACTTCAATGCCTTCTGGTTCGACGACAAGGCCGGCAGCGAGAAGGTCTATTTCCAGGCGCAGAAGGACTACGAGCGGCTGGTGAAGAACAACGAGACCGTGCACGTGAAGGCGAACCGCAGCTTCAAGGTGGACGGCAAGCAGGACCACGTCACCAAGGGCAACTACGACTTCAAGGTCACCCAGGGCGACCACAAGGTAACGATCGACCAGGGCAATCGGCAGGTCCAGGTCAAGATGGGCAACTACAGCACCAAGGTGGACATGGGGAACATGGACACCAAGGTCGCGATGGGCGACTACGACGTGAAGGCGTCCCTCGGCAAGATCGCGATGGAGGCGATGCAGGAGATCACCCTCAAGGTCGGCGGCTCCAGCGTGAAGATCGACCAGATGGGGGTGACGATCAAAGGCATGATGGTGAAGATCGAAGGCACCGTCATGCTCGAGGCGAAGGGCCTGATGACCAAGGTCAGCGGCGACGCGATGCTGATGGTCAAGGGCGGCATTGTCATGATCAACTGAGAGGGAGGCGATGAGCACGCAGGATACCGCCTCGCCTCAGCGCCCGCCGGTGAAGCTGAAGGCGGCGGAAATCAAGACGGTGCTGGAACGGGCGGAGCTCACTCCGGACGCGCAGACGATCGCCGTCGGCTGCGCGGACGTGCCCGCCGCGCTGGATGCGCTGATCCAGGCGGCGCTGGTGACCGATGCGGCCCGGCTGGTCGCGCATGCGCTGCCGAAGCGCGAGGCGGTGTGGTGGGCCTGCATGTGCGCGCGCGCGACCGAGGCCGCGCCGCCGCCGGCCGACGCCGAGGCGCTCACCGCGGCCGAGGCCTGGGTGCGCAAGCCGGAGGAGCCGAACCGCCGGCAGGCGATGGCGAAGGCGGAGGCCGCCGGATTCCGCACGCCCGAGGCCTGGGCCGCGATCGGCGCGTTCTGGTCCGGCGGCTCCATGGCCCCGGAGGGGCAGCCCGTCGTGCCGCCGGGCGACCACCTGACCGGGCTTGCGGTCGCCGGCGCCGTGTCGCTCGCCGCCGTCCGCAAGCAGCCCGAGAAGGCGGACGCGACGCTGCGCGCCTTCCTGACCAGCGCGCTCGACATCGCCGGCGGCGGTGCCGGCCGCATCGCGCCGGTCGGCTGAGGCAGCGCGTCGATGTTTCCCGCCGCGCGCGTGACCGACATGCATGTCTGCCCGATGTTCACCGGGCCCGTGCCGCATGTCGGCGGGCCGATCCTGCCGCCCGGCGCGCCGACCGTGCTGATCATGAACCTGCCGGCCGCACGGGTGACCGACATGTGCGTCTGCGTCGGGCCGCCGGACGTGATCGTGATGGGCAGCACGACCGTGCTGATCATGAACCTGCCGGCGGCGCGGCTGACCAGCCAGTGCGCGCATGGCGGGGTGATCGTCGGGCCCGGCGCGCCGACCGTGCTGATCGGCGGATGAGCTGACCATGGATCTCGTCCTCTCGATCGTGCGCTGCCCCGATGCGGCCGTGCCCGAGACCCGCAGCTTCGGCGGCGGCGAGGTGGTGATCGGCCGCGGCGAGGATTGCGGCTGGAAGCTCGCCGACCCTGACCATCACCTCTCGCGCCGCCATTGCAGCATCGCCTATCGCGCCGGCGCGTGGCACGTGACCGACCTGTCGACCAACGGCACGCATGTGAACCGCTCGCCCAGTCCGATCGGCAAGGGCAACGAGGTGGCGCTGCGTGACGGCGACCGGCTGACGCTCGGCGAATACGAGATCGAGGTGCGGCTTCAGGACACAACCTCGGCGGCGACGCTTGGCGGCATCGGCGGGCCGGCGCACACGGACGATCCGTTTGCGCCGTTCACGAGCGAGCCGCCTGCCGGCCCGGGCCCGGTGAATGTCGGCGGGCCGCTGATCCCTGACGATTTCAGCCTCGATGCGCCGGGGCACGAGGCGGCCGAGCCATGGCACGGCGGTAGCCGGCCCGACCATACGCCGACGACGTCCGACTTCTATGCCCCGCCGAAGGTGTCGGTGCCGGTGATTCCGGACGATTTCGACCTCGGTCTGCCCGGGGCCAAGGCGCCGCCGGGACCGCCCGCCGCGCCACCGCCGGGGGGCAAGCTGCCCGAGGCCTGGGATCTCGACGAGCCGCTGACGCCGCCCGCGCCCGCCGCACCGCCGCCTCAACAGGGGATTGCGCCGGCCGAGGCCTGGGATCTCGGCGCGCCGCCGCCCGCCCACCCGCCGCCGCCGCCCGTGGCGCCACCGCCCACCCCGGCGCCGGCTGCGCGCACACCCACCCCGGCCGGGCTGGGCGACGCCGCGCTGCTTCAGGCCTTTCTCGACGGCATGGGCCTTTCCGGCCTGGAGCCGGGCGGGCCCGATCCGGCGACGCTGATGAAGGGGCTCGGCGCCGCCTTCCGCGCCTTCGTCGAGGGGCTGCGCGAGGTGCTGATCACGCGCGCGACGATCAAGAGCGAGTTCCGCATCGAGCAGACCATCATCGCCGCGCGCGGCAACAACCCGCTGAAGTTCAGCCCCACGCCCGAGGACGCGCTGTTGGCCATGCTCGGCCGCAGCCGTGCCTTCATGGCGCCCGACGCGGCCGTGAAGGACGCGCTCGACGACATCAAGCGCCACGAGATGGCGACCATGGAGGCCATGCAGGCGGCGGTCCGCGCGCTGCTCGGCCGGCTCGATCCGGCGGCGATCCGCACCGAGGCCGAGCAGGGCGGTGGCCTCTCGCTGCTGCCGGCGCAGAAGCGCGCCCGCGCCTTCGAGCTCTACGAGCAGCGCTTCGCCGCGGCACTCGCCGATCTCGACGACAGTTCCGACGGCGCCTTCGCGCGCGCCTTCGCCAAGGCCTACGAGGCCGCCTCAGGCAAGCGGTAGGGAGGAGAAGCGTGACCGACAGACAGCATGGCGCGCCGGGTCGGCGCCTGGTGCTGGCCGCGCTCGGGGCCGGGCTGGTCACCGGCGCGGGCCAGCCGCCCCCGCCGGTGGTCGATCTCACCGTGCAGATCGGGCCGCAGGTGAATCCCGGGGTGGACGGTCGCCCGCTGCCGGTGGCGGTGAAGCTCTACCTGCTGACGGCGGCGGGCAAATTCCAGGCGGCGGACGTGTTCGCGCTGATCGAGCGCGAGGCCGCCACACTCGGGGCCGAACTGGTCGCGAGCGAGCAGATCGTGTTCGAGCCCGGTCAGACGCGCCAGATCACCCGCGAGGCCGACAGCCGCACCCGCTTCCTCGGCGCCGCGGTGCTGTTCCGCGACATCGACCGGGCGCAGTGGAAATCGATCCAGCCGGTCGCCTCGACCGGCGTCACCCGGCTGCGCCTGACCGCCGACCGACTGGAGAGCGCGCTTAACCCCGCCTAGCGAACCGATGTAGCCTGTACCACCCCAGGTGGAAGGGACGGAATGTTCTGGCAGAACAAGGTGGTCTGGCGCGAGGGCATGTTCCTGCGCGCGCAGCACTTCCAGCAGCAGGACCGCTTCGTCGAGGCGCTTGTGCGCTCGGCGACGGCCTCGCTCACGCCGTTCCCCTGGGGTGTCGCCACCCTGACGATCGACCGCGAGCTGCTCGGCACAGGCCGTTTCGCACTCGCCGCCGCTGCCGGGATGCTGGAGGACGGCACACCCTTCGCCATTCCCGATGAGGCCGCGCACCCGCCGCCGATCGAGCCGGGCGAGAACGTGCGCAACTGCCTCGTCTATCTCGCAGCACCCACGCGCCAGGCCGGCGCGATCGAGGTCGCGGCCGAGGGGCCGGAGGCGAAGGCGACGCGCTTCGCGCCCTCCGCCTACGAGGCGTTCGACACCCATTCGGCCTCCGCCTCGGCGGCCGAGGTGCAGGTCGGGCGGCTGCGCTTGAGCTACCTGCTTGAGACGCAGGACCGCGGCGGCTTCGTCGGCCTGCCGATCGCGCGCATCCTCGAAGTGCTGCCCGACCGCAAGATCGTGCTGGACGAGCGCTGGATTCCCCCCGCGCTGGTGTGCAGTGCGGCCGCCCCGCTGATGGGCTTCATCAACGAACTGACGGGCATGCTGCGCCAGCGCGCCGAGGCGATCGCCGCGCGGCTCGGCCAGCCGGGTGCGCGCGGTGTCGCCGAGATCACCGACTTCCTGCTGCTGCAGATCGTCAACCGCGTCGAGCCGCTGCTCGCGCACTGGTCGGCCGCAGGCGCGGTGCATCCCGAGGCGCTCTACCGCGCGCTTGCCTCGCTTGCCGGCGAACTCGCGACCTTCACCGAGGCCACGCGCCGCCCGCCCGCCTACCCGGCCTATCGCCACGAGGACCTCCAGCGCAGCTTCGCGCCCGTGATCGCCGATCTGCGCAAGAGCCTCTCGGCGGTGGTGGAGACAACCGCGGTCGCGATCCCGTTGCAGGAGCGGCGCTTCGGCGTGCGCGTCGGACCGATCATCGATCGCAACATTCTCAAGGCGTCGCAGTTCGTGCTCTCGGTGCAGGCCGACATGCCGGCCGAGCAGCTCCGCCGCGTCTTCCCCAACACGGTCAAGATCGGCGCGGTCGAGCAGATCCGCGAGCTGGTCAACGTCGCGCTGCCGGGCATCGCCGTGCGCGCCCTGCCGGTGGCGCCGCGGCAGATCCCGTTCTACGCCGGCGCGGTCTATTTCGAGCTCGATCGCGGCAGTCCGCACTGGCAGCAGATGCAGACCTCGGGCGGGTTCGCGATCCATGTCTCGGGCGACTATCCCAACCTGAAGCTCGAGCTCTGGGCGATCCGGGGCTGAGGAGCGCCAGATGCCGCAGGACAACCCCTTCGCTGAACCGGGCGACGACGATCGGACGGTGATCCGCCCCGCGCCGGGCGGGCGGGCGCGTGTCGAGCAGCGCCAGGCCGCGGCGCCGGGCGACCCCTCGCCCTTGCCGCCGCTCG
>CAZHMM010000197.1:3677-6520 GCA_964533585.1 uncultured Elioraea sp. | reverse complement strand
CTAGGTCGCGATCGCTTCCGGCGTACCGTGGCGGATGCGAGGTTCTCGGCGATGTCGCTCTGACACGATTTGGTGGGCCGATCCCCAAGATTTCATCATACCACGTGTCATCGAAGGATGTGGGGCAGCACCGAGGCAAGCTCTCGATCGTCAAGGCCACATCGCCAGGCGCACGTTTCAATCAGTCTGACTCATCCGATCTGGTGGAGATGTACGCCACGAAGTGCCAAGAGCCTAGTCCAACCGGTCGGAAACGGCTCGAGCGCGAGGATCGACCGCCGCCCGCCTAAACGCGCCGGCGGGCCACTCGAGCACGAACACACACTCAGGCGCACCGACCGCCGCGCAGGTCTGCTCGTGAACACACGTGCACGGATGGACCAACGCGCGGAACAACCCGACAAAGGTCGCAGCGTAGTACGCGCAGACAGGCGCGTTCGCGCGCAGCCGCCCGCCGATCGGCCCGCCCGCGATGACGAAGCGCAAGGGCCGGCAGCGCTCAATCCGGAAGGTACCGCTTCCGGCGAATGTCCAGGCATGGCGTGCGATCGCAGCGCCCAGCAGCGACGCTGCTGCGCTTGGCGGCAGAAGCCGTAGAAATCCCTTTGCCGGAGGCGGAAGCCGGTGGTCGAAAATGTAGTCAGCGGTGCGTCTGCCAGCCTCGGTGGACACGAGGTCGGCCATCTCCGGTGCAACCGTAATGCGCAGCGCGCGGTGCAATGCCGTGACGTCAGCCTCGTCGACCATCGCAGTCGGCGGGGTCAGACGATGGCGCGTCAATCCAGCGCCGTCGAGAACGGCGCACATTGTCTCGGCGCCGCAGTGGAGCACGAGGGCCTCGGCCATACGCGTGATTGCGTTCGAACCGATGCGACCTGCTGCCGTCGTCATCGGCGCTATCGGGCGGGTGGGCGGTCAGCCTCCTCCAGCTCCCCGACACCACCGCCGCAGGCCTTCGCCGCCGCACCCGCCGGGACAGTTCCGCCCCCGGGTTTGCGCCGGTGCATCGTCTTCCAGATGGCATTGGCCGGCGCCGTTCCTGCCGGTGCCTCGAACCGGCGCGACGAGTCGAAGCCGAAATCGACCTTCTGCTTCGACTGCGGCCCCCAGTAACCGACCTTGCCGAGATCGTAGAAGGTGCGCTGGAAGCCAGCCTTCATGAACGCCTTCAGGCAGCCGAGCATGTATTTCCGCCGCGTGCGGTCGCGGATCCACGGATAGTCGAACAAGGTCTTGTGCATCTAGAAGCGCCGGTAGTTGTGCATTGTCCGGTCGAGCAAGGTCGCAAGATCCATCGCATCCGGCTTCATGATGGGCGTAACGAAGTTGTAGTTCTCGAAGTCGAACACCTCGACCTTATCGCCGAGCTCCTGGAACAGGTCGCTGAAGGGCCAGGGCGTGTACATCGCCCAGTTCGCCATGTCGGGGTTCCAGTCCCGCGCCATGCGGTAGGTCTCCTCGAGCGTCTCGACCGTCTCGTTTTCCAGCCCGACAATAAACTGCGCCTCGGCGACGATGCCGTTGCGGCGCAGGAGCTCAATCGCCTTCTTGTTCTGTGCGATCGTGGTCTCCTTGTTGAAGCGGTCGAGCTTGAGCTGCGCTGCCGCCTCAGTGCCGAGCGAGACGTGCACGAGGCCCGCGCGTCGGTACATCGGCAGCAGCGCCTCGTCGCGCAGGATGTCGGTCACGCGCGTGTTGATACCCCACAGCACGGGCAGGTCGCGCGCAATCAGCTCCTCGCAGAACGCTACGAACTTCTTGCGGTTGATGGTCGGCTCCTCGTCGGCAAGGATGAAGAAGCCGACGTCATGGTCACGCACGAGCCGCTCGATCTCGTCCACCACCTTCCTGGGCTCGCGCACGCGGTAGTCACGCCAGAATTTCCACTGGCTGCAGAAGCTGCAGGTGAACGGGCAGCCGCGCGCAAAATTGGGAATCGCCACGCGCCTTCCCATCGGGATGTAGATGTACTTCTCCCACTCGAGGATGCTCCAGTCGGGCGAGATGCGGTCGAGGTCGGCGATCGGCGGCTCGGCCGGCGAGGCGACGACACGGCCGCCGTCGAGATAGCCGATGCCCTTCACCGTGCCGCGATCGCCGGGCCAGCGTCCCTGGTCGATCGCGCTGACGAGATTGAGGAACACCTGCTCGCCCTCGCCGCGTACCACCGCATCGATCCAGGGCGCCTCGGTCAGCACCTGTGCGTACATGAAGGTGCCGTGGATGCCGCCCAGCACCGTCACGATCGACGGATCGACCTCTTTGGCGATCTGGAGCAGCCGTTCGGCCTTGTAGATCGCGGGGGTGATCGCGGTCGCGCCCACCACATCGGGCTTCCATGCCGCGATCTCCGCACGCACCGCCTCGTCATCGAGGTGGTTCGTCATCGCATCGACGAAGCGGATCTCACTGTAGCCGGCGGCCTTCAGGTAGCCCGTAAGATAAGCGACCCACGCGGGCGGCCAATTGCCGGCGATCTCCGCGCCGCCAGAGTGGTAGTTGGGATGCGCGAGCAGGATCCGCATGACGTTCTGTCCCCAGGTCGGACGCCGGCGGGAAACCATAACGACGCCGCGCCGTTTAACCGTTGCGATGGATCAATCGCGCAGCAAGAAGGCGGCTCAGACGCGCGCGTCGCTCGGCCGTTCGACCGGTTGATGCAGGGTGCTTGGGACCGCGACGGGTCGCGCAAGTGGCGCGGGGAAGGCGCGGTAGCGTGTCTTGAGCACGAGCCAAGCGCACCAAGCGCCGATCAGGAACAGGAAACCCGCGAGATCGACGAGCGAGAACCAGCGCTCCGCCCCCGTCATCGCGTAGGCGAGCACGAGCTTCAGCGCCATCAC
>CAZHMM010000197.1:0-3577 GCA_964533585.1 uncultured Elioraea sp. | reverse complement strand
GCGATCCCGGCCTCGGCGCGCCGGTAGAGGCGGTCGGCCTCGGCGAGCAGCCGCGCCACCACGGCGCCGAGTGCCGGCGTGAAGCGCGGCCGGGCCAGGAACGCATCCGGATCGATGCCGGACGCGCTGAGCCAGTCGAGCGGCAGGTAGAGACGCCGCGCGCGCGCATCCTCGCCCACGTCGCGGGCAATGTTGGTGAGCTGCATCGCGATGCCGAGATCGCAGGCGCGCGCGAGTGCGTGGCGGTCGCGCACGCCCATCAGCAGGGCCATCATCGCGCCCACCGTGCCCGCCACCCGCGCGGCATAGGCGTGCAGCGAGGCGAGGTCCGGATAGCGGCGCGCTTCCGTGTCCCACAGGAACCCCTCGAGCAGGGCTTCGGGCAGCGCACGGGGAATGTCATGCCGCGCGACCGCCTCGGCGAAGGCACGGTCGGCGGCGATCGGCATGGGTCGGCCGGCATAGGCGCGATCGAGCCGTTCGTGCAGCCGCGCGAGCGCGCTCATCCGTGCCGTGTCGAGATCGATCGCATCGTCGGCGAGGCGGCAGAAGGCGTAGATTGCGCAGGCGGGATCGCGCACGCGCGCGGGCAGCAGCAGCGACGCCGCGAAGAAGGTGCGCGATCCGCCGCGCAGGAGCGCGCGGCAGGCGGCCATGTCGGCCGGGCTCGGCGCGTCAGACGAGAGCAGCATCCGGCACCACCGTATCGAGCACCTTCGCCGAGCAAAGCACGCCGGGCAGGCCCGCGCCCGGATGCGTGCCCGCGCCGACCAGGTAGAGGCCAGCGATCTCCTCGCTTTCGTTGTGCGGTCGGAACCAGGCGCTCTGGGTCAGCACCGGCTCGAGGCCGAACCCGGCGCCGCGCGGGGCGAGGTAGTCGGTCGCGAAGTCGCGCGGGGTGAGCACGCGCGAGGTGACGAGTGCGCGATCGAGACCCGGCAGCGCGGTCGCGGCGAGCCGCTGCTCGATTGCCTTGCGGAACGGCTGGGCGGCGGATGTCCAGTCGGTGCCACTGTCGAGATTGGGCACCGGCGCGAGCGCGTAGAACGCATCGCAGCCGGCGGGTGCAAGCGCGGGGTCGGTCGCGGTCGGGCGGTGCAGGTAGATCGAGACGTCGGTCGCGAGGCGCTTGCGGGTGAAGATGTCGGCGAGCAGGTCGCGATAGCGCGGGCCGAGCAGGATGGTGTGGTGCCCGACCTCCTCGTAGCGGCGCCGCGTGCCGAAATACCAGACGAACAGCCCCATCGAGGTGCGCGCGCGCGCAAGCTTGCGGTCGGTCCAGCGGCGCCGGTGCTGCGCCGGTACGAGCGTTCCATAGGTGTGTGCGGAATCGGCGTTGGAGACGACGATCCGCGCCGCGATGGTCTCGCCATCGGCGAGGCGCACGCCGGTGGCGCGGCCATCGCGCACGGTGATCCCCGCCACCTCGGCACCGAAACGGAGCGTGCCGCCGAGACGCCCGACGAGGCCCGCGAGTCCGCGCACCAGCGCGCCCGTGCCGCCGATCGCGTAGTGCACCCCCCAGCGCCGCTCCAGTGCGGCGATCAGGCAGTAGACCGCGCTCGCTGCGAAGGGATTGCCACCGATCAGCAGCGGATGGAACGAGAGCGCGATGCGGAGCCGCGGATCGCGCACATGCCGCGCGACCGTAGCATGTACGCTCTGCCAGGCGCGAAGGCGCAGCAGGTCGGGCAGCACGCGCAGCATGTCGGCGAGGCGCCCGAACGGCACAGCGCCAAGCTGCTCGAAGCCGATGCGACAGGTCTCCTCCGAGAGCCGCATGTAGCGCTCGTAGCCGGCGACGTCGGCAGGGCTCAGCCGCTCGACCTCGGCCCGCATCGCCGCCGCGTCGCCCGAGCAGGCGAACACCGTGCCGTCATCGAAGCGGATCCGGTAGAACGGGTCGCACGGGACGAGTGTCACGTCATCGGCGAGGCGCCGCCCGGCGAGTGCCCAGAGCTCCTCGAATAGGAACGGCGCGGTGACGATGGTCGGGCCGGCATCGAAGGTGAAGCCGTCCTGGCGGAACACCCGCGCGCGCCCGCCCGGCTGATCGAGCCGCTCCAGCACGGTCACACGAAAGCCGCGCGCGCCGAGCCGGATCGCCGCGGCAAGCCCCCCGAAGCCGCTGCCGATCACCACCGCGTGCGGGCGGGGGTCGGTCACGGCGGCGGCGCGCGGCGGAGCCTCTGTCAATGCGGACATTGGGATTGAGTGTAAGCGTAGGTTGACAGTCGAGGCCAGCGAAACCGCACGCCGTCGCTATGGGCCGGCGGGAGCGAGGGCAGCCTCCTCGATCAGCGCCGCCACGACATCGGGGCGCTCCTCGTGCGCGAGGTGGCCGAGATCGGGCAGGCGGATGATCCGCGCCGAGGGCACGAGGGCGCGCACACGCTCGGCATCGGAGGGCGGCACCGTGCGATCACCCGTGCCGACAACCAGGACCAGCGGCACGGCAAGGCGCGGCAGGTCGCGCGCAAGCCCGGCGAGATCCCATGCCGCCATCATGTTGAGCGCGGCCGCGACATGGGCGGGCCGGCGCAGCAGCCGCGTGTAGAGCGTCACCGTCTCCGCAGGCACCGCCGAGCCGGTCCCGGCGAGCAGACGCTCGACCGTGGCCCGGTCGGCCGCCTGCCACGACAGCACCCATGGCACCACGGGCAGGCTGACCATGAAGCGAGCGAGCCCTGAGAACCAGGGACGATCGCCCGGCCCGTTGCGGATCGGCACCAGCGCGCCGTTGAGTGCGACGATCGCGCGCGGCGCGAGCAGGCCGTCGAGCGCCATGCGCGCGAGCACCGCCGCGCCGGCGGAATGGCCTGCCGTCACTTCCGGACGCAGACCGAGCGCACTGGCCAGCGCGGCGACCCGCCGGGCCATGCCGGGCAGCGTGAATCCCTCCTCGTCGGGCGTCTCGGTGAAGCCGTGCCCCGGCAGATCGGGCGCGATCACGGTGAAGCGCCGCGCCAGGATCGGCAGCAGGTCCGCCCAGGAATGGGTCGCCGAGCCCGTGCCGTGCAGCAGCAGCAGCGCCGGGCCCTCGCCCATCACCTGGACATGCCAGACGATCCCGCCCGCCGGCACGAACTGGCTTGCGACCCGGTTCGGCCAGTCCCGCCCATCATGCGCCCAGTCGGGGCGGCGCGTCATCGCCGCGCCTCGACCCCGGCGCGCACCGCGCGGCTGAGCGTCGTTGCGTCCGCATACGGAAGTGCCAGGTAGCGCGCGCCCATCTCGCGCGCGATCCGCTCCGTGATCGGCTGCGGCCGGGCCGCCGTGTCGATCAGCAGGCACAGGTGGCCGCAGAGACGCAGCCGCCGCGCCGCATCGAGCGCATCCTGCTCGGCCTGCGGACGGCCAGGAGCGCCGTCGCGCGCGACATTCGCCCGGCCGTCGGTCAGCAGCACGCCGACCGGCATGCGTCCCTTGCGCGCGACACCGTCGGCGACCTCGGCGATCAGGTCGATCGCGGCGGCGAGCGGCGTGCCGCCGCCACCGGGCAGCCCGGCGAGCGCGCGGCGCGCGCGCGCGAGCGAGCCGGTCGGCGGGAGCACGAGCGCCGCCGCGGCGCCGCGGA
>CAZHMM010000196.1:0-6532 GCA_964533585.1 uncultured Elioraea sp. | reverse complement strand
ACCGCAAGTACGGACGCGCGACGATGCAGGCCTGCCTGGATGACCTGCTCGACTACTCCGAACGGCGCACGCGTGAGCAGATCGCGCTGATTCCGGATGGCACCTACAGCCATGCCGAGCCGGTGCTGGATGACGGCGCCTGCGGCGGGCCGTATTGGCTGCGCCTGAAGGTCGTGAAATCCGGCAGCAACCTGCTGTTCGACTTCACCGGCACCGATCCGCAGATCAAGGGACCGATCAACAGTCCGCTCGCGACCACGCTGGCCGCGATCTACTACGCGATGCGCTGCATCACCGCCGCGGAGATTCCGAGCAACGAAGGCTGCAAGCGGCCGATCCGCGTCGAGGCGCCGGCAGGGACGCTGGTGAATGCGCGCTCGCCGGCGGCGGTGATGCAGCGCATGGTGGTGTGCCACAGCATCGTCGATCTGATCATGGGCGCGCTCGCCGAGGCGGTGCCGGAGCGCGTGATGGGGGATTCCTGCGGTTGTCTCTACAACTACAGCATGGCGATCGATCCGCGCTCGCACCGTCGCGTGATGTTCGGGGAGGTGGTGCCGGGCGGCATCGGCGCGACGGTCGGTGCGGACGGGATCAACGTCATGGCCTGTCACGTCACCAACTGCCACATCCCGCCGATCGAAGCGATCGAGACGGAGTCGCCGGTGCGCTACCTCCGCCGCGAGCTGCGCGAGGATTCGGGGGGCGCGGGCCGCAATCGCGGCGGCGTCGGCCAAGTGCTGACCTACCGAATTCTCGGCGATGACCCTCAGCTGCACCACACCTCGCAGAAATCAGTCTCGCTACCCCAAGGCACCTCCGGCGGACTGCCGGGTGATGGCGGGCGCTGGGTGATCAACGAGGGCACGCCGGAGGAGCGCCGGCTGGCCTACGCAATCGGCGAGATCGAGCAGCTCCGCCAGGGCGACACCGTGACCCACTACACACCGGGGGGCGGGGGCTATGGCGCGCCAAAGGAGCGCGATCCAGAGCGCGTCCGCGCGGACGTGGAGGCTGGTCTGGTGTCGGTCGAGACCGCGGCGGCGATCTACGGCGTCCGGATCGATCCGGTGTCCTACGCAATCGTCGGTCTCGATCGCTGATCGGGACCATCTCTCGCGGATCACCATGCAACAGGGAGGCATGCACCATGTCGAGGCGTAGTTTTCTCATCGGTGGCGCGGCGCTGCTGACGACGGCGACGCTGCCGCATGCGCCGGCCGGGCGACCGAGTTCATCACCTTCGGCGGCGGCAGCACCGGCGGCTCGTTCCATATCATCTCGGCCGGCATGGCACGGGTGGTCGAGCAGAACGTGCCGAATGTGCGGGCGACGGCGCGCGTGACGGCCGCGACAATTGAGAATACCCGGCTGCTCGGTCAGAGGCGGATCGAGTTCGCGCTTGCCGCATCGAGCGGTCCCTACGCGGCGGCGGAAGGCAAGGAGCCGTTCGCGAACGAGCGCTATGACAACATCCGCTACGTTGCGACCGGCTACTCCTCGCCGTTCCAGATCATCGTGCCGGCCAACTCGCCTGTTCGCACGGTCGCCGACCTCGCCAATCGCCGCGTCGGCGTGCTGGTCGGCATCACGGCGCAGGACTGGTTCCCCCGCATCGCCGAGGTGTACGGGATTGCCGGGAGGTTCCAGCAGTTCCAGCTCCGCGCCGCCGAGCTCATGACCTCGCTGCGCGACGGCAACATCGACGTCGCCGTGTTCTCCGGCGCGGCCCCGACACCGGCGATCACCGATCTCGCCACATCACGATCGGTCCGGTTCATCCCGATCAGCGAGGACAAGGCCAAGCAGGTCCTTGAGACACACCCCTTCTTCTTCATCGGGGACATCGCGACCAACATCTACCCGGGTCAGACCGCGCCGGTGACCTCGCTGTTCAATCCGATCCTGCTCGTCACGCGGGCGGAAGTGTCCGAGGAGCTCGTCTATGCGGTGACGAAGGTGCTGCTCGACACGCACCACGCCGATCTGAAGGCGATCCACCCCGACGCCGGCCTGTTCAATATCGAGAACGCCGGCAAGAGCATGGTGGTGCCGATCCATCCCGGCGCGGCCAAGTTCTATGCGGAGAAGGGCATTTCGCTCCGCTGACCGCTGATCCCGGCACGCGGGGTGACCGCCGCGTGCCGGGCTCGCCTGCCCGATGCTGCGCGTGGAGGCCCCTCCGTCAGGCTGAGCGTGCACACTGTCCGGCAGCAGTGGCTTTCGGCGCAACAGGCTCGAGCAGCGCCAGCAGCCCCTTCAGCATCGCGATTGGCGCGGGTGGGCATCCGGGAATGCTCAGATCCACCGGGATCACCGCCGCCACGCCACCAACAACCGCATAGGAGGCGGCGAAGCACCCACCATCGAGCGCACAGTCGCCGACGGCAACGACCCATTTCGGATGCGGCGTCGCCGCATAGGTGCGTTCGAGCGCCTCGCGCATGTTCTTCGTCACCGGTCCCGTCACCAGCAGCACGTCGGCGTGGCGCGGCGAGGCGACGAAACGCAGCCCGAAACGCTCGATGTCGTAGTAGGCGTTGTTCAGCGCGTGGATCTCAAGCTCGCAGCCATTGCACGAACCCGCATCCACTTCCCGGATCGCCAGGCTGCGGCCGAGCGAGCGGCGCGCCGCACGGCCGAGCGCCTCGCCCAGCTGCGCAAGCGCCGCGTCGTCGGGCATCGGCGCCGGCTCGGTGACCGGCAGGCTGATCAGGCTTTCGAACAGCAGCTTGCGCATCGTGCCGCGCCCTCAGAGATCATGGCCGGAGTAGGAGCAGTTGAACGACTTGTTGCAGAGCGGGAAGTCCGCAACGATGTTGCCCTCGATCGCCGCCTCAAGCAGCGGCCACTGGAACCAGGATGGATCACGCAGGTGGCAGCGCGCGATCCGGCCATTCTCCGCGAGCCGCAACCAGACCAGCACGTCGCCGCGGAATCCTTCGACCAGCGCCATGCCCTCGCCCGCAGCCGCGCGCACATCGCTCTGCACCGCGCCCTCCGGCAGCGCATCGAGGATCCGCTCGATGATGGCGACGCTCTGCGCGACCTCGCGGATGCGAATCCAGACGCGCGCGTTGACGTCGCCCGCATCCAGCGTCGGCACCTCGAACGCCAGGCGGTCATAGGGCGGATAGCACGCCGAGCGGCGCGCATCGAAGCGACGGCCTGAAGCACGGCCGACGAAGCCGCCCGCACCGTACTGCCGCGCGAGTGCCGATTCGAGGATGCCGGTGCTGACAGTGCGGTCCTGCAGCGAGGCAGTGTTGTCGTAGAGCTCGATCAAGGCAGGGAAGCGCCGGCGCACTGCTGCGATCAGGCTACGCAACGACGCCACGCCGCCGGCCGTCAGATCGACGGCGACGCCGCCGGGGATGATCCGGTCACGCATCAGCCGATGCCCGAAGCAGGCGTCGGACGCACGCAGCACCTGCTCGCGCAGGATGCCGCACTGGGCAAGCATCAGGCTGAACGCAGCGTCGTTGCAGACCGCGCCGATGTCGCCGAGATGATTGGCGATCCGCTCCAACTCCGCCATCAGGGCCCGCAGCCAGTGCGCGCGCTCCGGCACGCCGAGGGCGAGCGCCGCCTCGACGGCACGCGCGAAGGCGAGAGCGTAGGCAACGGTGCTGTCGCCCGAGACGCGGCCGGCGAGCCGCGCGCCCTGCTCCAGCGTCGCCCCGGCCATCAGGCCCTCGATCCCCTTGTGCACGTAGCCGAGCCGTTCCTCGAGCCGCACGACCGTCTCGCCGCTGGCGGTGAACCGGAAGTGCCCGGGCTCGATGATGCCCGCGTGCACCGGGCCGACCGGAATCTGGTGCAGACTCTCGCCCTCGGCGGTGAGGAAGGGATAGGCACTGTCGCCGGGCACCGTCGCCGCGCCGAGCGGATGCCTGAGACCCCACCGCGCATGGTCGAGCCATGGCCGCGCGTCCGGCAGGCCGGTCGGCAGCACCCCGAACAGATCCCGCACGGCACGCTCCAGCCGGATCGCCGGCGGATGCTGCGCACCGACCGAGGGGTAGCGGCCATCGGCGCAGTCGAGGCTGAGCACGCCGATCTCGCCGGTGGTGTCGTCGAGCAGCGCCATGTGAACCGCGATCGGCTCGCCCCACAGCGCCAGCAGCGTGAGGCTCCCGTCAGCGAGCTGCCCCGCGGCCGTCTGCCAACCCGCCTCATCGACCACGACGCGCGGCCACGGACGGTGCGGCGCAACCGGACGTCCCACGGCGATCAGGTCGGTGATTCCAGTCATTGTCCGCCCCTTTCCTCTCGCATCGTGGGCGTCATCCGAGGATCGCGGCGACGTGCTGGAACCAGGCCACCAGCGGCGGCGGCAGGTAGAGCCCCGCGGCCAGCACCAGCGCGAGATGGGCGAACATCGGCACGTAGGAGGCCTCGACCGGCGCGGTGCTGCCGACCGGCGCGCCGAAGGCGAGCCCATGGAGACGCAGCAGCAGCGCGCCGAACGCGACCAGCAGCCCCAGCACGAGCGGAATCGCCAGCAGCGGCGCGCGGGCGAAGGTCGACGTCACCACCAGGAACTCGCTCATGAAGATGCCGAGCGGCGGCAGTCCGGCGATCGCCACCACGCCGACCACCAGGCCCCAGCCGAGCAGCGGGTGGCTCTCGGTGAGGCCGCGAATCTCGGCGATCTTCTGGGTCCCCTTCACCTGCGCGATGTGGCCGACCGCGAAGAAGATCGCCGACTTCGTCAGGCTGTGCATCACCATGTGCAGCAGCCCCGCGAAATTCGCGAGTGGCCCGCCCATGCCGAAGGCGAAGGCGATGATGCCCATGTGCTCGATCGAGGAGTAGGCGAACATGCGTTTGATGTCGCGCCGCCGGTACAGCATGAACGCGGCGAAGACGAGCGAGGTGAGGCCCATCGTCACCATCAGCGACCCGGCTGCGATCGCCGCCGGGTTCGCCGCCAGCAGCAGCTTGAAGCGCAGCACGGCATAGAGCGCGACGTTCAGCAGCAGGCCCGACAGCACAGCCGAGATCGGCGTCGGACCCTCGGCGTGCGCGTCCGGCAGCCAGGCATGCAGCGGCGCGAGTCCAACCTTCGTGCCATAGCCGAGCAGCAGGAAGACGAAGGCGAGGTTCAGCAGTGCCGGATCGAAGGAAGCGACGCGCTGCATCAGCGTCGTCCAGACCATCGCCTCAAGGCCCTCACCGATCACAGGATGCGCCGCCATGTAGACGAGGATGGTGCCGAACAGCGCGAGCGCGATGCCGACGCTGCCGAGGATGAAGTACTTCCAGGCCGCCTCCAGCGCCTCGTGCGTGCGGTAGATGCCGACCATCAGGACGGTGGTGAGGGTCGCGAGCTCGATCGCCACCCACATCAGGCCGATATTGTTGGCCACCAGCGCGAGATTCATGCCGAACATCAGCGCCTGGTACATCGCGTGATAGAAGCGGAGATAGGAGCGCGGCAGTCGGCCGATCTCGATCTCGTGGGCGATGTAGCTCGCGCTGAACACGCTGGTTGTGAAGCCGACGAAGGTGTTAAGCACGATGAAGACGATGTTGAGGTCGTCGATCACCAGATAGAGACCGGGCTCCGGCCGGTCGCCGACCAGCAGCGTCACCGCGGCGAGCAAGGTCAGCAGCGTCGCCACGACGTTAAGGCGCGCCGTGAGCAGGTAACCCGGCAGCAGGGCGAGCAGGGCGGCGGCGGCCAGCGGGATCAGCAGGACAGCTGCAACGGCATCGGCGGCGGAAATGCTCATCGGCGCTCTCCGCGGTGCCGGTCGAGCGCGCGGATATCGACCGTGTCGAAGCGCTCGCGGATGCGGAACAGGAAGATGCCGATGACGATGAAGGCAATCAGCACCGAGAAGGCGACGCTGATCTCGACCACCAAGGGCATGCCCTTCGCGCCGGCCGCGGCCAGGATCAGGCCGTTCTCCAGCGACATGAAGCCGACCACTTGGCCGACCGCGTTTCGGCGCGTCACCATCGTCAGCAGGCCGAGCAGCACGACGGCGAGCGCGAAGGCGAGATCCTCGCGGGCGAGCGGATCGGCCTCGGGCGTGACTTGCAGCATCACCGAGATGGCGAGCGCGACAAGGCCCATGCCAGCGAGCATGGTCGGGCCGATGCCGATCACGGTCTCGATCTCGCGATGGATGCCGAGCCGCTGGATGATGCGGTGAAGGGCGACCGGAATGATGACTGCCTTGAACACCAGGGCGATCGCGGCAGTGATGTAGAGATGCGGCGCGCCCTGGATATAGGCCTGCCAGGCAACCGAGAGCGCCAGCACCACAGCGTGCAGAGCGAAGATGTTGAGCAGCGCGTAGAGGCGGTCCTGGTAGAGCATCATGAAGCTGACCAGGACGAGCCCGCCGGCGAGCAGGTGGGCGATGTCGAAGGCCAGACCGTCCATCACAGGCTCCGCGAGACGAACAGCAAAAGCGTGCCCAGCAGACCGAGCATCAGCGCCGCACCAAGGAAATCCGGCACACGGAACACCCGCATCTTGGCGATCGAGGTCTCGAACAGCGCGAGCGCGATGGCGCCC
>CAZHMM010000195.1:0-6544 GCA_964533585.1 uncultured Elioraea sp. | reverse complement strand
CGGGATGGGTGGTTTGGAGGGAAGGGCCGATGGCCCTTCCCTCCAACGAAGCAAGACCCTTGGCGGACGGAGCCGCAACGCACTGTTCGCGCATCCGCGAGCCCCGCATTGCGGTAATCCCGGGTTTACGCCTGTCTGCGTAGGGTCCCTGCCTCCACGCAGGCCCGAACCCCAGGATCGCTCCCGCCATGCAACCCGTGCTCGACCGCCAGAGCCTCCGGGATGACCTCCGCGCCGCGATCCGCGACGAACTCGCGCCGCTGTTCGACGATCTCCGCCGGTTCGTCGACCGGCGGATCGCCGAACTGAGCGCCGAGCTTCACGCCAGCAGCGAACTCGCCGACATGACCGAGCAGAAGCTGCTGCGCGAGGTTGCCCTCGTGCATGACCAGATCGCCCGGCTGGTCGCCGTCCCCGCCGCCTCGACGCGCAACAGCGGCATCGAACTCGAAGCCGTGGTGCAGGCCACCGAGGCCGCCGCCAACACGATCATGGAAGCGGCCGAGGCGATCCAGGACTGGATCGACGGCGGCAGCCGCGATCCCGGCGCGATCCGCTCGCTCGCCAGCCGCGTCGGCGCGATCTTCGAGGCGTGCAGCTTCCAGGACATCACCGGCCAGCGCATCCGCCGCGCCATCCAGCACCTCGAACAGGTCGAATCCCTGCTCGGCCGCTACCTGCAACCCGGCGCGCACCTCGCGCCGGCCGCCGACAACGACGCGGCCGCGCCACCACCCAACCCCGACCTGGCGCAGACCGAGATCGACCGGCTGCTCGGATAGCCGCCAACCGGCGCGGTTCCGGCCGAACGGTGATCGAGGGCACGGGACCGCGCGGCGGCGCGAGCCTGAGCGGCCTCAGCTTCCTGTCGTCACGTCATGCCAGGTGAGCTTCAGGTAATCCTTCCTGCCCTCGTTGTGACGCAGCTGGTTGACGATCCGCTCGCACTCGGCGCGCCGCTGCGCGATCCGCTGCTTCTCGGTCATTTCCGTGACCTGCCTGGGCCGCGGCTCGAACCGGATATGGAAGTTGAAGCTCGACGGGACGACGCCGGCCGCACCGGCCGGGGCAAGCTTGAGATCGACCTTCGGTTCGCCGGACGAATAGCTCGCCCGCCGATCGAACGCGACGCCGGTGTGCATGAACTGGCCGCGGTTCCGCCACCCCTGGATCAGCGCATCCGCCTCGTCCGTGTAGATGAAGGTGTCGTCCGGCGCGCCGCAGTTGTGAACCGGCGGCGCGAGCCCGTTCCAATGGTTCGCGGCGTCGGTCTCGGCCAGATTCATCGCCTGGGCGGGTGTGACATGAGCCATCGCGGGATCTCCAATCCGGGCTTTCGGCGATGCCACGCTATCGAAGAACGGCCCGTCCATACAATGATGAGTGGTTCCGGGTCCGTGGCCCTGGCGCGGCGCGCCGATCGGCCCCGTCACCCCACGTGACGGGCGGCGATCAGGAACTCGCGGTTGCCCTCCGGACCGGTGATCGGGCTCTCCACCACGCCGAGCACGCGCCAGCCCGGCAGCCCGGCCCACCAGGACGCGATCTCGGCGCACACCGCCTGGTGCACGGCCGGGTCGCGCACCACCCCGCCCTTGCCCACCTTGCCCGGCCCGGCCTCGAATTGCGGCTTGATCAGCGCCACCGCCCAGGCGCCGGGCGCACAGAGCGCGAGCCCCGCCGGCAGCACCGTGCGCAGGCCGATGAACGAGGCGTCGCAGACCAGCGCGCCGACCGGCTCGGACAGGTGCTCGCGCGTCAGGAAGCGCGCGTTCAGCCGCTCATGCACGACCACGCGCGGGTCGGTGCGCAGCTTCCAGGCGAGCTGGCCATGGCCGACATCCACGGCATGAACCCGCTCGGCGCCGCGCGCGAGCAGCACATCGGTGAACCCGCCGGTCGAGGCGCCGATGTCCAGGCACACCAGCCCGAGCGGCGAGAGCGCGAAATGATCGAGGGCGAAATGGAGCTTCACCCCGCCGCGGCTGACCCACGGGTGGTCCTGGCCGCGCACCTCCAGCGGCAGATCGGGCGCGACCGGCATGCCCGCCTTGTCGAGCCGCTTCTCGCCGGAAAAGACCTTGCCGGCCAGCACCAGCGCCTGGGCCTTGGCGCGCGTCTCGGCGAGGCCCCGCTCCACCAGCAGCGTGTCGAGCCGCTGCTTCATGGGCGCATCCCCGGCTAGCGGACCTCGTTCTCCAGCACGCCGATGCCCTCGATCGCGGCGGCGATCCGGTCGCCGGGCTTCAGCAGGCGCGGCGGCGTCATGGCATAGCCCACGCCCTCGGGCGTGCCGGTCATGATCACGTCGCCGGGTTCGAGGGTCAGCCCGGCCGAGAGCACCGAGAGGATCGACGGGATGTCGAAGATCATCCGGCTGGTGCGGCTGTCCTGGCGCGGCTCGCCGTTGACGGTGAGGCTGATGCGCAGGTCCGGCGGCTCGGCGATGCCGCCGCGCGGCACGATCCACGGCCCCATCGGGCAGGAGCGGTCCAGCCCCTTGCCCTTGAACCACTGGCCATGCCGGCGCTGGAGGTCGCGGCCGGTGATGTCGTTGCCGATCGTGTAGCCGAACACATGCTCGAAGGCGCGCTCGCGCGGGATGTCGGCCCCGCCCTTGCCGATCACGACGACCAGCTCGACCTCGTAGTCGAGCGCCTTGGTGACGGAGGCATGGTTCGGGATCCACTCGCCCGGGCCGATCACCACATTGGCGGGCTTGGTGAAGAACTGCGCGTGCTCGGGCACCGAGGTCTCGCGGCCGGCGGCGCGGTCGCCCTCGGCGACGTGGTCGAGGTAGTTGCGGCCGACGCAGAACACGTTCTTGCGCGGCCGGGGGATCGGTGCGAGCAGCCGGACGCGCTCCCGCGCCACCACCGCGGCCGCGGGTGGGGCGGCGGCGGCCTTGGCGAGCACGGGGCCGACGCGATCCCACGCCTCGATGGTGGCGATCATGTCGGCGAGCGGGGCCGCATCGCCGCCGGCGGCACGCAGCACCGCCGCGCCGTCCAGCACCGACCCGTCCTCCAGCACCACGCCCACCCCGGGTGGGCCCCCCGCGCTGTAGGTCGCGAGCCGCATGGTCATTCACCCCTCCCCGTCCGGTTGCGGGGGCCAGTGTGCCTCAACCGGCGCCGGTGTCACGGGGCGGCGGGCAACATGGCTCGGCTGCACCTATGCCGCGCACACATGCCCCGGCGGCCCGGTTCGGACTGCCGCATTCACGCGCTGTTGCGTATTCTGCGTTAAGGACGCTCCGTGGCGCGGCCGGCAGGCCGCGCCCGGGGCTGTAGTATTCCCGACCGGTCTCCGGCGATCAGCAGGGACCCGGCCCGGCTCGGGGCCGGGAGAAGAACGATGGCAAGCCTGAACCTCGACGCGTTCCTCGACTCCATCCCCTCCGGCGATTCGATCTACGTCGCCGGCAAATACGACCGGTGGGCCTCGGACCCCGGCAGCGTCGAGCCAGGCTGGGCCGCGCTCTTTGGCGCATTCTCCAATGGCGGGCTGGCGGCGGCCAACGACACCACGGTCGCCCGGCCGCGGCCGGCGGCGCCGATCCCGTTCGAGGAGCTGCGCAGCTCCACGCTCGACTCGATCCGCGCGCTGATGCTGATCCGCGCCTATCGCGTGCGCGGCCATCTGGAGGCGCAGCTCGATCCGCTGGGACTGAAGATCCCGAGCGCGCATCCCGAGCTCGACCCCGCCACCTACGGCTTCGGCCCGGGCGACATGGATCGGCCGATCTTCATCGACCACGTGCTTGGCTACGAGAGCGCGACGCTGCGCCAGATCCTCGCCGTGCTGCGCGAGACCTATTGCGGCCCGGTCGGCGTCGAGTTCATGCACATCCAGGACCCCGACCAGAAGGCCTGGATCCAGCAGAAGGTCGAGGGTGCGCCCTGGCGCACCGCCTTCGACGCGCAGGCCAAGCGCGAGATCCTCGAGCGGCTGACCGAGGCCGAGGGGTTCGAGGTGTTCTGCCAGAAGAAGTTCGTCGGCACCAAGCGCTTCGGCCTGGAGGGCGGCGAGAGCGTGATCCCGGCCGTGCGCACCGCGATCGAGGTCGCGGCCGAGGCCGGCGTGGTCGAGGTCGCGATCGGCATGCCGCATCGCGGACGGCTGAACACGCTGGTCAACATCATGAAGAAGCCGTTCTCGGCGGTGTTCAGCGAGTTCCAGGGCGCCTCCTCGCACCCCGACGACGTGCAGGGCTCGGGCGACGTGAAATACCATCTCGGCACCTCGGTCGATCTGGAGATCGCCGGCCGGCAGGTGCATCTCTCGCTGCAGCCCAACCCCTCGCACCTGGAGGCGGTCGATCCGGTGGTGGTCGGCAAGATCCGCGCCAAGCAGGACATGATGGGCGACCGCAAGACGCGCCGGCGCGCCATGGCGATCCTGATGCACGGCGACGCCGCCTTCGCCGGCCAGGGGCTGGTGGCCGAGACGCTGGCGATGAGCCAGCTGATCGGCTACCGCACCGGCGGCACGGTGCACTTCATCGTCAACAACCAGATCGGCTTCACGACGGTGCCGGCGCACGCCTATTCCGGCCTCTACTGCACCGACATCGCCAAGTCGATCCAGGCGCCGATCCTGCACGTGAACGGCGACGACCCCGAGGCCGTGGTGTTCTGCGCCCGGATGGCGACCGAGTTCCGCATGACGTTCGGTGTCGATGCGGTGCTCGACATCGTCTGCTACCGCCGCCACGGCCACAACGAGTCCGACGAGCCGGCCTTCACCCAGCCGCTGATGTACAAGGCGATCCGCGCGCTGAAGACCACGCGCACCAAGTATGCCGAGCGGCTGGTCGCCGAGGGCTCGCTCTCCGCCGAGGAGGCGGGGGCGATCCAGGCGCGTTTCACCGCGGCACTCGACGATGCGTTCGAGGCGTCGCGCACCTACAAGCCCAACAAGGCGGACTGGCTGGAGGGCAAGTGGGCCGGGCTCGCCCCGGGCGGGATCGAGGACGAGGCCAAGGATTGCGGCACCGGTGTCGCGCTGGAGACGCTGCGCGAGGTCGGCGAGGCGCTGTGCCGCGTCCCCGACGGGTTCGACGTCCACCCCAAGATCGCCCGCCAGCTCGACCAGAAACGCGAGTCCATCACCTCCGGCGAGGGCATCGACTGGGCGACCGGCGAGGCGCTCGCCTTCGGCACGTTGATGCTGGAGGGCCACAACGTGCGGCTCTCGGGCGAGGACGTGCAGCGCGGCACCTTCAGCCACCGCCACGCCGTGCTGATCGACCAGACGACGCAGGCCGAGTACACGCCGCTCAACCACCTGCGTGACGGCCAGGCGCAGTTCGAGGCGTTCAACTCGCTGCTGTCGGAGGCCGGCGTGCTGGGCTTCGACTACGGCTACTCGCTCGCCGATCCGAACACGCTGGTGCTGTGGGAGGCGCAGTTCGGCGACTTCGCCAACGGCGCGCAGGTGATCATCGATCAGTTCATCGCGTCCGGCGAATCGAAGTGGCTGCGCATGAGCGGGCTCGTGATGCTGCTGCCGCACGGCTATGAGGGCCAGGGGCCGGAGCATTCCTCGGCGCGGCCCGAGCGCTACCTCCAGCTCTGCGCCGAGCGCAACATGCAGGTCTGCAACTTCACCACGCCGGCGAACTACTTCCACGCGCTGCGCCGGCAGCTGAAGCGCAACTACCGCAAGCCGCTGATCGTGATGACGCCGAAATCGCTGCTGCGCCACAAGCTCGCGGTCTCGACGCTGGACGAGTTCGGCCCCGAGTCGTCCTTCCGCCACGTGATCCCCGAGATCGACCCGATCGCCGAGGACGAGGCGGTGAAGCGCATCGTGTTCTGCACCGGCAAGGTCTACTACGACCTGCTGGCGGCGCGGCGCGAGGAGAAGATCGACACTGTCGCGCTGGTGCGGATCGAGCAGCTCTATCCGTTCCCGCGCGTCAGCCTGCCGAAGGTGATCGCGCGCTATCCGAACGCCGAGATCGTCTGGTGCCAGGAGGAGCCGCAGAACATGGGCGCCTGGACCTGGATCGACCGCCGGCTCGAGGAAGCGGCCGCTTCGGCGGACCGGCGCGCGCGGCCACGCTATGTCGGTCGGCGCGAGGCGGCGAGCCCGGCGACCGGGTTCTACAAGGTGCACAACGCCGAGCAGGCGGTGCTGGTCGAGGAGGCGCTGAGCGCCTGATCCGGCCATGGCGGTTGCCTTCCGCGCCGGTCCGCGCTTCTACTCCGCCGCCTGAAGCCAATCGGGGATTGCGCATGTCGGTCGAGATCAAGGTGCCTGCGCTGGGCGAGAGCGTGTCGAGCGCGACCGTCGCGCGCTGGATGAAGCAGGCGGGCGAGGCGGTGGCGGCCGACGAGCCGCTGGTCGAGCTCGAGACCGACAAGGTGACGGTCGAGGTGCCCGCGCCGGCGGCCGGCGTGCTGGAGGCGATCGTCGCCAAGGACGGCGCCGAGGTCGAGGTGGGCGCGGTGCTCGGCACGATCGCCGCGGGTGCGGCCGCCGCCGCGACGCCGGCCGCGCCCGCCAAGGCCGCCGAGGCGGCGACCCCGGCCGAGGC
>CAZHMM010000194.1:0-6567 GCA_964533585.1 uncultured Elioraea sp. | reverse complement strand
GCCAATGGCCCCCCACGCTCACGTTCTCCCTTCTTCCACCGCGTGACACGCCACCTGCACATCCGCGACCGTGCGCAACGCCGGCACCTCGGCCTTGCAGCGCGCATTCGCAAGCGGACACCGCGGATGGAAGGCGCAACCGGGCGGCGGATCGATCGGGCTCGGCACCTCGCCGCCCACCGGCGTGCGCGCGCGCCCGGTCATCTCGAGGTCGGGAATCGCGTCGAGCAGCATCCGCGTATAGGGATGGCGCGGCCGGGCGAACAGCGTCTCGCCCGGCGCGAGTTCGACGATCCGCCCCAGATACATCACGCCGATGCGGTCCGACATGTGCCGCACCACGGCGAGGTTGTGGCTGATGAACAGGTAGGTCAGACCGAGTTCGCGCTGGAGGTCCTTCATCAGGTTCAGAATCTGCGCCTGCACCGAAACGTCGAGCGCGCTGGTCGGCTCGTCGCAGACCAGGAACTCCGGTGTCGAGGAGAGCGCGCGCGCGATCGAGATGCGCTGGCGCTGCCCGCCCGAGAACTCGTGCGGATACTTCTCGCCGTCCTTCGGGCTCAGCTTCACCTGGCTCAGCAGCTCGCCGACGCGCGCCTCGATCGCGGCGCGATCCCTGATCAGCCCGAACGCCCGGATCGGCTCGGCGATGATGTCGCGCACGCGCCAGCGCGGATTGAGCGAGGCATACGGGTCCTGGAAGATCATCTGGATGCGCCGGCGCACCGGTGCGGCCGTGGCGCGCGAGGTGAGGCTCGCCATGTCGACGCCGTCGAAGCGGATACGCCCGCGGCTCGGCGGATAGAGCCCGACCACCAGCCGCGCGACCGTCGTCTTGCCGCAGCCGGATTCGCCGACGAGCGACAGCGTCGTACCCTTCGGGATGTCGAACGACACCCCGGCGACCGCCTTCAGGATGCGCTTGCGGTCGCCCTGCAACACGCGGAACAGCCAGGGCTTGGAGACGTCGAAGTCGCGCGCGAGATCCTCGACCTCGACCAGCGCCTCCGCCTGCACCATCGCGGTCGCGTCAGGCGGCATGGCCGAGCGCCTCGTCGCGGCCGGGCGCCGCGTGCAGCCAGCAGGCGGCGAGGTTCGGCCCGTCGGTCCGCATCAGGTCGGGCCGCTCGATTCGGCAGCGCTCGAACACCTTCGGGCAGCGCGGGTTGAAGGCGCAGCCGCGCGGAATGTCGGTCAGCCGCGGCATCGAGCCTTCGATCTGCGTCAGCCGCTCGACCTTGTGCGAGAGCGAGGGGATCGAGCCCATCAGCCCATCCGTGTAGGGATGGCGCGCGTGCTTCACCACCTCGCGCACCGGGCCGATCTCGGCGATGCGGCCGGCGTACATCACGGCGACGCGGTCGGCGGTCTCGGCGATCACGCCCATGTCGTGCGTCACCAGCATGATCGCCGTGCCGTGCTCGCGGCAGAGGCGCTTCAGCAGCGCGATCACCTGCGCCTGGATCGAGACGTCGAGCGCGGTGGTCGGTTCGTCGGCGATCACCAGGCGCGGCTCGGCGCAGAGTGCGAGCGCGATCACCACGCGCTGGCGCATCCCGCCCGAGAACTGGTGCGGATAAGCATCGATCCGCTGTGCCGCGCCTGGAATGCCGACATCCTCGAGCCAGCGGATCGCGCGCGCGCGCGCCTCCTTGTCGCCGATGCCGAGATGGGTCTGCATCGTCTCGACGAGCTGATGGCCGATCGTGTAGAGCGGGTTGAGCGTGGTCAGCGGGTCCTGGAAGATCGCGCCGATCTCCTTGCCGCGGACGTGGCGCATCTGATCGAGCGGGATGTTGTCGATCCGCCTGCCGTTCAGCAGCACCTCGCCGCCGGCGATCCGCCCTGGTGGCTCGATCAAGCGGATGATCGAGACGCCGGTGATCGACTTGCCGGCGCCGGACTCGCCGACCACGCCGAGCACCTCGCCCTCGTCGATGTGGAACGAGACGTCATCGACCGCGACCAGCGTGCCGCGGCGCGTCGGAAACTCGACACGAAGGTTGCGCACTTCGAGCAGGGGCATCGCGCGGGGGCCTCAGCGCAGTTTCGGGTTCAGGGCGTCGCGCAGCCAGTCGCCCAGCAGGTTGACCGACAGCACCATCACCGCCAGCGTGATGCCGGGAAACAGGGTGATCCACCACTCGCCCGAGAACAGGAAGTCGTTGCCGATCCGGATGAGCGTGCCGAGCGAGGGCTGGGTCGGCGGCACGCCGACGCCGAGGAACGACAGCGTCGCCTCGGCCAGGATCGCGAAGCCGAGATTGAGGGTCGCGATCACCAGCACCGGCCCCATCACGTTCGGCAGCACGTGACTGACCATGATGCGCACCGGCGAGAGGCCGATCACGCGCGCCGCCATCACGTACTCCTTGTTCTTCTCGACCAGCGTCGAGCCGCGCACGGTGCGGGCGAACTGCACCCAGTTGGAGATGCCGATCGCGAAGATGACCACCCACAGCGCGATCTGGTCGTGCAGCTCGCGCGGCAGCATCGCCCGCACCAGCCCGTCGATCAGCAGTGCCACCAGGATGGAGGGGAAGGTCAGCTGGATGTCGGCGATGCGCATCAGCACCGCATCGGTGGTGCCGCCGAGGTAGCCGGCGAGCAGGCCGAGCGAAATGCCGAGCGTCATCGAGAACAGCACCGAGGCGAAGCCGACGAACAGGCTGATGCGCGCGCCGTGCATGATGGTGGAGAGCACGTCGCGGCCCTGATCGTCGGTCCCGAGCAGGAAACGCCAGTCCCCCTCATCGAGCCAGACCGGCGGGGTGAAGGCGTCGAGCAGATCGAGGGTGGCGAGGTTGAACGGGTCGTGCGGCGCGATCCAGGGTGCAAGCAGCGCGGAGACGATCATCGTCAGTGCCACTGCCGCCGAGACGACGACGACCGGCGAGCGCGTGAACGACCACCAGAGATCGGAATCGAACACGCGCGAGAACCCGCGCACGGGGGCGAAGGCGGCCATCCTCTCAGCGCCCTCCGGCGGCGCGCAGCCCGCCGCGCAGCCGCGGATCGACCGCGTAGTAGAGCAGATCGACGATCAGGTTGATGATGACGAACAGCAGCGCGATCAGCAGCAGATAGGCCGCCATGATCGGGATGTCGGCGTTCGCCACCGCCTGGATGAACAGCAGCCCCATGCCGGGCCACTGGAACACCGTCTCGGTGACGATCGCGAAGGCGATGATCGCACCGAGCTGCAACCCGGTGATGGTGATCACGGGCACGAGCGTGTTCTTGAGCGCATGGCCGAAATGCACCGCCCGGTTCGAGAGCCCGCGCGCGCGGGCGAACTTGATGTAGTCGGTGCGCAGCACCTCCAGCATCTCGCTCCGTACCAGGCGCATGATCAGCGTCATCTGGAACAGGCCGAGCGTGATCGAGGGCAGGATCAGCGCGCGCAGCCCCGAGACGGTCAGGAACCCGGTGGTCCACCAGCCGATCGCCACCGTCTCGCCGCGGCCGAAGGAGGGCAGCACGCCGAGGATCACGGCGAAGACGAGGATCAGCAGGATGCCGATCAGGAAGGTCGGCAGCGAAACGCCGATCAGCGAGATCGTCAGGAAGAAGCGGCTGAGCCAGGAGTCGCGGTAGAGCCCGGTGTACACGCCCATCGGCACGCCGATCGCAAGCGCCAGGAACGCCGCCGTGAACGAGAGCTCGAGCGTCGCCGGCATGCGCTCCAGGATGAGGTCGGAGACCGGGCGGGCGAGGCGGTAGGAGAGGCCGAACTCGAACTGCACCGCGTTGTGCAGGAACTCGATGAACTGGATGAAGAAGGGCTGGTCCAGGCCGAGCTCGCGCACCAGCGCCTCGCGCTGTGCCTCGGTGTAGTCCTGGCCGAGCATGATCGTCACCGGATCGCCGACATAGGCGAACATGGCGAAGCTGATGAGGCTGACCGTCAGCATCACCGGGATCGCCTGGAGCAGGCGAGAGACGATGAAGGCGAACATCGGGTTCTATGGTCTCGTCAGAAGGGGACCCTCACCCTGCCCCTCTCCCGCGCGGCGGGTGAGGGAACCGGGTGGCGCCGCGGCGTCCCCTCTCCCCGCGTGCGGGAAGAGGGACAGGGTGAGGGGCGCTCGGCGCACCCTGGCCTCAGTTCATCTTCGCCCAGCGCCAGTAGGGCTGGTTGTTGGCCATGTGCGGGATCGAGACGGTGGAGCGCATCGCCCAGGGGATCATCTGGTGATGCAGCGGGATGTGCGGCACGTCCTCGCGGTAGATGCGCAGCACCTCGTGGATCGCCGCGGTGCGCTTCTCCGGATCGCCCTCGTTCTTGATGATCCGGGTCAGCTCGTCCACGCGCGGATTCGCGTAGTTGCCGTAGTTCCAGATGCCGTTGCCGGGCTCGCCATCCTTCGACGCCAGCAGCGACTGGATCGAGTAGAGCGCATCCAGCGTCGGCACGCCCCAGCCCAGCAGATAGATCGAGGTGTCCTCGCGCTGGATCTTGGGGAAGAAGTTGGCAAGCGGCATCGCGTTCAGCCGCGTCGTCACGCCGACCCGCGTCCACATCGCCGCCACCGCCTGGCAGATCTGCTCGTCGTTGATGTAGCGGTTGTTCGGGCAGTCGAGCGTCACCTCGAAGCCCTGCGGATAGCCCGCCTCGGCGAGCAGGGCGCGCGCGCGATCGGCATTGAAGGGCAGGCGCACGTCCTGTTCGCGCGAGTAGCCGTTCACCTGCGGCGGGAACAGCGTGCCGGTGACGATCGAGTTGCCGCGCATCACGCGCGAGCGGATCGCCTCGATGTCGATCGCGTGGTAGAGCGCCTGGCGGACGCGCAGATCCTGGAACGGGTTCTTCCCCTGCACGTTGCTGTAGAGCAGCTCGTCGCGCTTGACGTCCATCGCGAAGAAGATGGTGCGGACCTCCGGTCCCTCCAGCACCGTCACGCCGGGAGCGCGGCGCAGCCGGTCGAGGTCCTGCAGCGGCGGGTCGAGCACGAAATCGACCTCGCCCGACAGCAGCGCCGCGATGCGCGTCGCATCCGAGTTGATCGGCCGGTAGATGATCTCGGTGATGTTGCCGTCGTTGCCCGGCTCCTTCCAGCCCCACCAGTCGTCGTTGCGCACCAGCACCGTGCGCACATCCGGCTCGCGGATCGACAGGCGATAGGCGCCGGTGCCGTTGGTGTTGCGGACGGTGTGCGTCTCCTCGCGCGCGCGCGTGTTCTGCGGCTGGCGGACGTTGTTCGCCTCCGACCACTCACGGTCCATCATGTACACGGAGGCGAACTTGTTCGGCAGGATCGGGTCGGGGATCTTGGTGACGATGTCGATCGTGTAGTCATCGACCTTCACCACCTCGGCGATCGTGTCGACGAAGATGCCGTAGTTGCTGGTCGGCGCGAGGGCGCGCTGGATCGAGAACACCACGTCGTCGGCGTTGAAGTCGTTGCCGTTATGGAACTTCACGCCGCGGCGCAGCTCGAACCGCCAGCGCGTCGGCTCGACCTGGCGCCACGACGTCGCCAGCCCAGGCTGGAGGCCGAGATTGCGGTCGCGGGTGATCAGCGCGTCGTAGATCTGCTGCAGCACCATGGTCACGGTGCCGAGGTTCTGCGAGTGCGGGTCCATCGTGTTCGGATCGCCCGAGGCGGCCCAGCGCACCGAGCGGGCGTCGGCATGCGCCATCGAGCCCAGCAACGCGGCCGCGGCGGCGGCGGCCAGGAGATGCACTCTCATCGGTCGGTCTCCCAGATGCGGGGGCGGTTGCGTCCGCCCGGATCGCCAGACCCTAGCGGAACGCCGCGTCGGGCAGAAGCCGCCTAATGGCGGGGTGCCGGCGGCGCCCGCTCTTGCTATGCAGGGCGCGCCGGGTCGAGAGGAGAGGTCGTGGCGCGCGAGGAGCAGGGGCAGTCTCCCGGGGCGGATGCCCGGGTCGAGGTGCTGGCGAAGAACCCGCTGTTCGGCCGTCTGCCGGCCGAGGACATCGCCCGGCTGGCCGGCTATGCGCATGTGCGGCCGATGCGGCGGGGCGAGACGCTGTTCCGCCGCGGCGATCCGGGGGCCGGGCTGCTCGCGGTGTTGCAGGGCAAGGTGCGGGTCGTGCTGCCGTCGGATGACGGCAAGGATATCGTCCTCAACACCATCCGCGCCGGCGAGGTGGTCGGCGAGATGGCGTTGCTGGACGGCAGGCCGCGCTCGGCCGATGCGGTCGCGCTGACCGATGGGCGGATCATGACGCTGGATCGGCGCGAGGTGCTGCCGCTGCTGGAGGCGCATCCGAAGCTCGCCCTCGCGGTGATCGAGGTGCTGTGCGACCGCCTGCGGCGCACCTCGACGCAGGTCGAGGAGCTGATGTTCCAGCCGCTGGAGGTGCGGCTCGCGCGTTCGCTGCTGCGGCTGGCGGCGGCGCAGCGGCTCGCCTCCGTCGCGATCACCCAGAAGGAGCTGGCGGAGGTGGTGGGTGCCAGCCGCGAGAGCGTGAACCGGCTGCTCAAGGCGTGGGAGGCTGACGGGACGGTGTCGCTGATCCCCGGGCGGGTGACGATCCGGAACGAGGCGGCCATGCATACGCTGGCAAGGGAATCAGACTAGAGCCGGGGGGCCATTGGC
>CAZHMM010000193.1:0-6572 GCA_964533585.1 uncultured Elioraea sp. | reverse complement strand
TGGCTGCGCGGCATTTCGGGGCTGGTGCCGGGGCGGTAGCGGGCAGGCGATACGGAAATGTGCAGACGAGAGGAGATGGATTGTTGACAATCACCGAGAATTTGCGACCAATGCCGGCGATGGCAGCGGAGATCCAGGCCCCGGACCTCGCGCCGGCCGAGGCGCGCGGCGGCGATGCGGTCTCGGCGGCGGCGCGCGCGCTTGAGGAGCTGATCCTGCGCGGCGACGTCGCGCCGGGCGAGCGGCTCAACGAGCTCGCGCTGTCGCGCCGGCTCGGCGTGTCGCGCGCGGTGATCCGCGAGGCGGTGCGCGGGCTCGAGCAGATGGCGCTGGTGGAGGTCGTGCCGTATCGCGGCGTGATCGTCCGCCGCGCCTCGATGAAGGACGCGCTCGACTTCTACGACCTGCGCGCGGCGCTGTTCCGCACCGGCGCGCAGCTGGTCGCCCGCCGCGGCACGGCCGAGAGCATCGCCCGGCTGCGCGCGATGAACACGCTGATGGTACAGGCCGCCGCCGCCGGCCGGTTCGCCGACTACTACCGTATCAATCTCGACTTCCACACCGCGCTGATGGCCGCGAGCGGCAACCGCCCGCTCGCCGAGGCCTATGCGACCGCGGTGAAGCGGCTGCATCTGTTCCGGCGCCGCTCGCTGCTCAACCCGGCCCAGCTCAGCCAGTCGATCCGCGAGCATGAGGATCTGCTCACCGCGATCGAGGCGGGCGATCCGGCGCGCGCCGGCGAGGCGGCGGAGCGGCACATCTATGACGGCCGCAACCGGATGCTCGACACGCTCGACGAGGAGCCGCCCGAACTCGGCGAACGGTCGCAGCGTGCGGCGCGCAGGCCGGCCGGCACAGTGAAGGGAAAGGCGAAGGCATGAGCGTCGGACTGCGGATCAACGAACGGCGCCCGCCCGCCGAACCGGAGCTGATCGCGCGCGCGGCCCGCCTGCCGGTCGCGAATATCGGCGACGTGATGAACCGGATGCAGGCGATGCGCGGCGGCTTCCGCGCCTATGGCGGACGGCGCACGGTGGTCGGCGCGGCGCTGACGGTGCGCGCGCGGCCGGGCGACAATCTGCTGCTGCATCGCGCGGTCGATCTCGCCCGGCCGGGCGAGGTGATCGTCTGCGATGGCGGCGGCGATCTCGACGTGGCGATCGCCGGCGACCTGATGATCGGCTACGCGGTGACGCGCGGCGTGGCGGCCATGGTGATCGACGGCGCGGTGCGCGACATCGCCCCGGTCGGGCGGCTCGCGATCGGCATCTGGGCGCGTGGCGCCACCCCGGCCGGCCCCTACAAGGAGGGGCCGGGCGAGATCGGCTATCCGATCGCCTGCGGCGGCCTGGTGGTGGCTTCCGGCGACCTGATCGCCGCCGACGAGGACGGCGTGGTGGTGATCCCGCGCGATGACGCGGCGGCGGTGATCGCCGCGGCGGAAGCGCATGCGGCCAAGGAGGAGGCGGCGACGGCCGCGATCACCGCCGGCGGCTGGGATCGCTCCTGGGTGGAGCAGAGCCTGGCGAAGGGCGGCTACGCCGTCACGCGCTGAGCGCCCGGCCTCGGCGCACCGTTCTCAACTCGACACGACACCATCAGGGAGGATGGACCATGGCACGCCCGGCTGAGATCGCCCCGCCCGCGCCCATTGCCTTCATCGGCCTCGGCGTCATGGGCGCGGCCATGGCGGCGAACATCCGCCGCGCGGGCTTCGGCCTCGCCGTGCATACCCGCAGCCGCGCCAAGGCCGCGGCGCTGGAGCAGGATGGCGCGCGCTGGGCCGGGAGCCCGGCGGCGGCCGCCGCCGGTGCGGCCTGCGTCTGCCTCTGCCTGCCCGACACGGCCGACGTGGAGGCGGTGCTGTTCGGCGAGGGCGGCGTGGCGGAGGGTGTCGAGCGCGGCGCAGTGGTGATCGACTTCAGCACCATCGCCGCGACCGCCACCGCTGGCTTCGCCGCGCGGCTGAAGTCGGCGCGCGACGCCACGCTGCTCGACAGTCCGGTCAGCGGCGGCCCGGCGGGCGCGCGCGACGGCACGCTCACCTGCATGGTCGGCGGCGATGCGGACGGCTTCGCCGCCGCAGGCGCCGTGTTCCGCGCCGTCGGCAAGACGATCACCCATCTCGGCCCGGCCGGGTCGGGGCAGGTCTGCAAGGCCGCGAACCAGCTGCTCGTCTCGGTCACCCTGCTCGCGGTGTCGGAGGCGCTCGCGCTCGGGCGCAAGGCCGGTCTTGATCCCGAAACGATGCGCACCGCGCTGCTCGGCGGCTCGGCGCGCTCCTTCGTGCTCGAGAACCACGCGAAACGGATCATCGAGGGGCAGGACAAGCCGGGCTTCCGCGTCGAGCTGATGCGCAAGGACATGCGCCTCGCCGCGGCCGCGACGCGCGATCACCAGGTGTTCGCGCCGGCGACGGCGCTGGCCGCGCAGATGCTGGAGGCGCTGGTGAACAGCGGGCGTGGCGGCCTCGACTCCGCCGCGCTCGGCGCATTGGTCGCCGACCTCTCCGGGCTGCCTGCCCGCGGGGCCTGAAGCCGCGCTGCGGCGTGCGAGCCATGCTTGACACTGCATCCATGATTGCCGACAATTCGACATGTATTGCCCGCAGTACCAGCTGGGCGCTGCGGGCGCCGGATCGCGATCGACCGCCCGGCAAGGGCGGCGCCGCATCGCAGGGGCCGGGTGGGAGGAGGGCGTCATCGATGGCATCGCGGCTCGCGCCTGTTTCCCTTCGCCGCGCGCGCGTGCGCCGGCCGGGCCCCTGGCGATGACCGGCGCCGGCGCGGCAGGGCCCGGCGGCGGCGTCAGCGTCGAACGGCGCGGCGCGCTTGCCCTGCTCCGCCTCGATCGGCCCAGGCTCAACCTGCTCGATCAGCCGCTGCGCGCGACGCTCGGCGAGACGCTGCGCGGGCTCGACGCCACACCCGGCCTCCGTGCCGTGGTGTTCGCGTCCGGACCCGAGCATTTCTGCGCCGGCGCGGACCTGAACGAGTTTCCCGCGCGGCGCGATCCCGCGGTCGCGCGGCAGCACTGCCGCAATGCCCACGGCATGATCCGCGCGCTGCTCGGTCTGCGCATGCCGGTGATCGCCGCGATCGAGGGCGCGTGCCTCGGCGGCGGTTTCGAACTCGCGCTCGGCTGCGACTGGCGGGTCGCGGCGACCGATGCGCGCATCGGCCTGCCGGAGGGTGGGCGCGGGGTCTTTCCCGGCACCGGTGGCGTGCCGCTGCTGGTGCGCCAGATCGGTGCCGCGCGCGCCAAGGATCTGCTCTGGCGCGCGGCGGTGCTGAGCGGCGCCGAGGCGGAAGCGGCCGGGCTGGTCGAGCAACTCGCCCCACCCGGCGGCGCCGAGGCGGTGGCGGTCGCGATCGCCGAGCGGCTCGCCGCCTCCTCCGCCGTCGCGGTCGCCGCCGCCAAGCGCATGGCGGACGGCATCTTCCTGCACGCCTTCGAGGCGCATCTCGCCGAGGAGGAGGAGGCCTACATCCGCGTCTTCGCCGCCGAGGACGTGGGCGAGGGCGTGCGCGCCTTCCGCGAGCGCCGCGCGCCGGACTGGAGCCACCGATGACGCATATGCCGATCCTCGAGGCCGACACGCCGGCCGAGCGCGACCTGCTGCCCTATCTCGATGACGCCCAGTGCGAGTGGCGCCGCACGGTGTTCCGCCAGGTCGCGCGCATCGCCCCGCCCGACTACGTGCGCGCCTGCGACGAGCAGAAGCGCTTCCCCCAGGAAGCGGTCGCGGCGATGGCCGAGGCGGGCTACTTCGCCGTCACGCTGCCGGAACAGCACGGTGGCGTCGGCGGCTACATGGAGATGGCCGCGCTCGTCGAGATGCTGGGCTACCACTCGGTCGCGCTCGCCCGGCACTGGAACGTCACCTGCAACATGGTCGGCGGCGCGATCGCCCGGTTCGCCGCGCCGGAGCTCCAGGCCGAGATCCTGCCGCAGGTCGCCGACGGCCGCATCTCGCTCGCCTTCGCGCTCTCCGAGTCGGAGTCCGGCTCCGATGCCGCCTCGCTGCGCACGATCGCCGAGCCCGACGGCGAGGATGTCGTGATCACCGGCGAGAAGATGTGGATCACCGGCGCGATGCAGGCGCGCTACATCCTCACCGCCTGCCGCACCGACCGCTCGGCGCGCCGGCATGACGGCATCTCGCTGTTCCTCGTGCCCGCCGGCGCGCCCGGGCTCACCGTCGCGCCGATCGACATGCTGGGCGGGCATGCCATCCGCACCTGTTCGGTGACGCTCGGTGGCGTGCGCGTGCCGGCGCGGCTGATGGTCGGCGCGCTGCACAAGGGCTGGACGCAGCTGATGTCGGTGCTGTCGAAGGAGCGGATCGCGCTCGCCGCGATCTGCGTCGGCGCCGCCCAGGCCGCCTGCGACGAGGCGATCGGCTATGCGCGCACGCGTCGCCAGTTCGGCCGGCCGATCGGCGCGTTCCAGGCGGTGGCGCACAAGCTGGTCGAGATCCAGACGCGCGTCGATGCCGCGCGGCTGATGACCTACCGCGCCGCGCGGCTGCTCGCCGACGGCGTGCCGTGCGCGCGCGAGTCGAGCCAGGCCAAGGTGTTCGCCTCGGACGCCTATCTCGCCGCGGCGATCGAGGGGCTGCAGGTGCTCGGCGCCAACGGCTACACCGCCGAGAGCGCGCTGCAGCGGCACCTGCGCGAGGCGAAGCTGTTCCAGATCTTCGGCGGCACGAACGAGATCCAGCGCAACATCGCCGCGCGCGAGCTGGGCCTCGGCGGATCATGACGGGAGGAGGGGCTGCGATGCGCGTCGTCGAGAACGTCGAGGTCACGATCGAGGCCGGGGTGGCCACGCTGCGCGTGGTCCGCCCGGCGCGGCGCAACGCGCTCACCAATGCC
Source organism: uncultured Elioraea sp. (assembly GCA_964533585.1). Classification (GTDB taxonomy): domain Bacteria; phylum Pseudomonadota; class Alphaproteobacteria; order Acetobacterales; family Acetobacteraceae; genus Elioraea. The sequence continues at coordinate 1,695 of CAZHMM010000193.1, read as the reverse complement.
ATGTATCGCGGCCTTGCCGCCCTGATGCATGACTGCGACGCCGACGCGGCGGTGCGCTGCATCGTGCTCAAGGGCAGCCACGGCGTGTTCACCGCCGGCTCCGACATCACCGCCTTTCTCGACAAGTCGCCGATCGAACGCGAGGCGCATTTCGGCCTGGTCGCCGAGCTGTTCAGCGCGCCGGCCGCGGTCTCCAAGCCGGTGATCGCCGCTGTCGCCGGCCATGCGCTCGGTGGCGGCACGGGACTGGTCGCCGCCTGCGACCTCGCGATCGCCGAGGAGGGGTCGGATTTCGGCCTTCCGGAGGTGGATATCGGGCTCTGGCCCTGCACCCTGCTGCCGGCGGTGGTGCGCGCGGTCGGCGCGCGCCGCGCCTACGAGCTCGCCCTGCTCGGCCGGCGGATCGATGCCGAGGAGGCGCTGCGGCTCGGCCTGATCCAGCGTGTGGTGGCGAAGGGCACGCTCGACGCCGAGGTAGCGGCGATGGCGGGCCGCATCGCCGCGCTCAGCCCGCTCGTGGTGCAGATGGGCAAGCGTGCGTTCCAGCAGAGCCTCGACATGGAGTTCGCCAAGGCGACCTGGTTCATGGGCCGGGTGATGGCGCTTAACAGCGCCTCCGCGGATGCGCGCGAGGGGATCGGCAGCTTCCTCGAGAAGCGCAGCCCGAGCTGGGTCGGCGCATGAGCATGCGCGCGAGCGATCTGCCGACGGTCGAGAGCGACGTCCTGGTGATCGGCGCCGGCGGCGCGGCGTGCCGGGCGGCGCTGTCGGCGGCTGAGGCCGGCGCGCGCGTGCGCCTGCTCGCCAAGGCGCCGCTGCGCCAGGGCGGCTCCTCGGTGCATGGCGCGTCCGAGATCATGGGCATCAACGCGGCAGCGAAGCTCGGCGACGAGCACGACAGCCCCGCGGTGCACTACGAGGACACGATGCGCCTCGCCCGCGGCTTCGTCGATGCCGCGCTCGTCGAAGTGCTGGCCGAGGACGCGCCGCAGCGCGTGCGCGAGCTGATCGACATGGGCACGCCGTTCGACCGCAACGGCAACCGCTTCAACCTGCTGAAGTCGGACTTCAACAGCTACGGCCGCGCGTTGACGGCGCAGGGGCGGACCGGCCGCGCGATCGTCACCTCATTGACGGAGGCGATGCTCGCCGCCGGCGTGCAGGTCGATGCGCCGGCGATGCTGGTCGATCTGGTGCGCGACGCCGAGGGCGGGGCGGCCGGCGTGCTCGCCTGGGACCTCGCCCGCCACCGCTTCGTGCTCTACCGCGCGCGTGCGGTGGTGTTCGGCACCGGCGGCGCGCATGGCATCTTCAGCCAGCAGGTATCGACCGCGGAGATGACCGGCGACGGCCAGGCGGTCGCGTTCCGCCACGGCGCGGAGCTCGTCAATCTCGAGTTCCACCAGTTCGGCCCGGCGATGGTGCATCCCTACGTGCAGCTGTTCTCGAAGTCGGTGTTCGCGCTGCGCCCGCGCCTCTTCAATGCCGCCGACGAGGAGTTCCTGCCGCGCTACCTGCCCGACGGCGTGACGATCGATGCGGTGATGGAGGAGAAGGTCTTCCCCTTCACCACCTCCAATGTCAGCCGCTATCTCGACATCGCGATGGCGCGCGAGGTCGCCGCAGGACGCGGCACCGATCGCGGCGCGGTGTGGTTCAGCTTCGCCCACTGCCCGCCCGAGGCGATCGCCGCGC
>CAZHMM010000192.1:0-6666 GCA_964533585.1 uncultured Elioraea sp. | reverse complement strand
CGGATGGTCGCGCCGCGCTCGAACGCATCGACGATGCTCGGCACCTTCGTCCAGACGATGCCGGCGGCGCCGAGGCTCTCGCCCGCTTCGGGGAACACGCGCGAGCGCCAGGCATTGGCGATGCCACGGCCGCGCGCACCGAACGCCGCGACCACCTGCTGGCGCAGCTCGCGCTTCAGCCGCTCGGTCTCCGCCCGCACCCCACGCGTCACCGCCCGCTCGCCCGCGCGCACCTCCTGTTCCAGGAGCTTCTTCAGGCTCGCGCCGAGCGTGGCGGCGAGCCGCATCAGCGAGGACCGCGCAGCGCGTTGGAGAGATCCCGCACCGCGTCACGGACGTCGTGCATGGCCTGCAACGTCTCGCGTTGCAGAGCGATGATCTGCGCGTCCTTCTGCGTCAGCCGCTCCTCCATGCGGTAGTGCCAGCGCAGCAAGAGGCCGATGAAGAAGAAGCAGACCAGGACGATAACCGGGCTGCTCTCGACCAGCCGGCTGAGCAGCGCGATGTTGGTCTCCGTCATCGCTGGCCCCCGCAGGCTGCGCGGATGCGTGCGCGCAGTTCCCCATAGTCCTCGATCATGCGCGCGAGCACGCTGTCCGGCTGCAGTGCGGCGAGCTCGTCGGCAGCCCGCATCTGCACTTCAGGCGGATAGGGCACCAGTGCCGGGCAGAACGGTCCGTCAGAACCGGCCGCCGCGCAGCCGGCGAGCAGCACCGTCGCCGCGATAGCGAGCCGCTTCCGCATCGGCTTTCTCCCTGACTTCCGTTTCGCGCTTCAGCGCCGCCCGTTCGGCATCGCGCGCGGCGTCACGCCGGCCCTTCAGGTAGACCGCGCCGACGGCCGCGACGGCGGCCGCGAGTGCGGAGAGCTCGCGCCAGAACCGGCCGAGCAGCGCGCCGATCACAGCACCGGGCTCGGATCGCGGCCCGCCGCGATGGGTCCCGCGACGCGCTTCTGCTGGCGCCAGCGGTGCCAGAGGAACCATCCGGCGACGGCAGCCACCACGCACGCCACGGTCCAGGGGCCGAGCGCGCGGAGGATGGTGGCGATGCCCTCCGCGTGCGGCGCGATCGCGGCCGCGGCCTCGAGCACCGCCGTGGTGCCGATCGCCGCGGCCGCCGTGCCGGCCGCCGCCTTCGCCGTGCCGCTGTGCGCGAGGCCAGGCTGCACCAGCCCGGCCATGCGCAGCCCCTCGGTCAGGGTGGCGTCGTCGTAGGGCTGGCCGCCGAGCTCGACCGCGATGATCGCCTCGACCAGCGAGCGCATGGTCGCCGGCGCGTGCACGTCGATCGCTGCATCGCGCCCCACGCCCATCCGCCGCGCCACCGTGGTCACATAGGCGTCCGTCGGGTTTTCGTGGCCGGGGGCGAAGCGGTTGATGATCGCGCGCACCGTGCGCAGGCCGTGCCGGTCCTGGTACGCCTGGAGCAGGATCGCCAGCGCGCGGATGCCGTGCTCGTGCGAGACGAACCGGCAGAACCGCCCGTCCGAGGGCGGATCGGCGAGGCCGAGCCACTTGTTCGCCGGGCTGTGCTCGATGTTGCCGGGGTTGCGGTTGCGATAGCCGCGGCTCTTGCGCGGATCAGGTCGGCTCATGGCTCTCTCCGGCAGAACACGCGCCACGCCACGCCGAGCGCGTCACGCTCGGCATGGGTGACGGTCAGAACGTCAGATCCGAGGGTGACGCTGTCCCCCGAGGCGAGGTCGGGAACATCGGCCACCGCGACCGTCAGCACGTCGGTCGCCTGGATCACGGCGGCGTCGAACGCGCCCGCAACCCGGTCGGGCGACGACCGCACCACGCGCAGCGGCACGGGTGGCCCGACGCCACCCTGCCGCCACTCGGCATCCACCCCGACGTGCGGATCGGCGAGCAGATCGCGCACCGCCGCGGCGAAGACGTCCATCTCAGTTCGAGGAGAAGATCCGCACCGCGAGGCGGGGCCGCTTGTTGATCGGCAGGATCGAGGCCTCGGTCTTGACGTCGATCCCCGAGCCGTCGCGCCGCGGCAGCTGGCGCGCGTAGATCGGCAGCCCGACCGTGTTCACCGTCTCGATCAGGTTCGCCGGCGCGCCGTAGGTGACGAAGGTGTCGAGCGTGCCGAGCGGGAATGCGATCCCCTCGCCCGCCGGAACGAGCTTCTCGGTGCCGCCCGTCGATAGCGTCACCGTCGCGTTGTACTCCTCGAACACCACGCCGGAGAACGGGAAGCGCCGACGGGTATCCTCGCGCAGCGGCTGCGCGCCGGTGGACGCGTAGTACTTGTACGCCTCCTCGACCTTGGCATGGCCGATCAGACGGTCGAAGAACTCGGGGCTGACCAGCGCGTGCACGCCGGTCATGGTCTCGCCCTTCAGCTCCTCCTCCACGAGCCGCAGCAGGGTCCGCACCTTGGCCTGCACGCTGATCGTCGCGGTGCCGAGCAGGAAGTCCACCGCGAGCTGGGCCAGGCCGAACTCGGTGAAGTAGTTGTAGAGCGTCACCCCGGCGCCGTCCTTGACGATGCCGCGCAGCGCGTTGACCTCCATGTACTCGCGCGTCTGGGCGTGCTTGACGCGCATGCGGGTGAGCTTGCGCTCCATCACGGTGGCGAGCGGGTCGGCCGCGTCGGCCACGCCGAAGCCGCGCACGCCCTGGATGTCCTGGGGGGTGATGACGTCGTCGTGCGGGATCCAGGGCACGGTGAAGGAGCGCATCGAGCGGAGGTCGCGGTTGGCGACCGTGGCCGGCCCGCCGAGCGGCACGGTGGGCAGCAGGTTCAGCACGCCCTCGGCCTGCTCGATGATCACCGAGCGCTGGGTGACGCCCTCGAAGCGGAACAGGCCCATCTGCCCGAGGCGGGTGTAGACGTTGGGCAGGATGTTGATGGCCTGGGTCATCTCGGCGAGCGAGTAGCCGCCGGCGTCGAACGGATTGATGATGGCGACCATCGGTCGGCCTCCTGTGCCGGAAACAGAAGCGGCGCCACGAGGGCGCCGCGTGTGGCGTGGATGAGCGGGCGTGCTCAGGCGGTGTCGCGCGGGACGATGCCGGCGGCGCTGAGCTGGGCGTGCTTGGCGGCGATCTCGGCCGGCTGGTCGACCGAGGGGTCGAGCACCAGGGCGGCCTTCGAGACGATCGCCGGACCGCGCGCGACCACCAGGCCGCTGCGGTTCCCGGCGGTCGCATCGACCGTCTCGATCAGCACCGCGACCGCGGTCTCGGCACCCTCGTCGCCGATCACCGCGGCGGTGGGCGAGAGGCGGTAGATGCCGGAGGCGGTGATCCTGCCGAGCACGGCACCGAGCGGATAGTTGGTGCCGCCCTTCAGGGTCACGACCTCGCGGCTGTAGTTGCCGTTGAGCTCGTACTTCAGCAGGTCGCCGAGGGTCGGCGCCATCACCAGAACGGGCATGGGTTGGTCTCCTGATCAGCTGCGGGCTGCGGCAGCGCGCTCGCGTGCGCGGCGGACGATCGGGCTTTCGTCCGCACTGCCGGGCTTCGGTACGGCGGCGATCACCGCGCTCGCTTCGGCGCGCGCGGCGAGGGTGTCGAGCACGGAGCGGCGCAGCGCGTGGGCTGCGACGCCGCGGCGGATCGCATCCGCTGCATCGACCGTGACGCCGAGCCGCGCCGCCTGCGCCGCCACCTCCGCGATCTCCGCGGCGGCGGTACGCGCGGCTGCGTCAGGCGGAGCCGGTTCCGGCGATGCGGCCTCGCGCACCTCCTGCTGCGTCTCGTCCTGCGTCTCGGCGGCTTGTGCGTCGTCGGGTTCGACCGGATGGGTCATGGTCACTCTCCTCGGAGGGGTCTGGGTGATGGCACTGCGACGGCTGGTCGGAGCCGCGAGTGTGGTGGTCATCTCCGCGAGCGCCGTCTCGACGGTGCCGATCCGATCGGCGAGGCCGAGCGCGACGCCAGCACGCCCGCGATAGATCGCCGCTTCCGTGCCGCGCACCGCCTCGGGCGTCAGGCTGCGGTTGCGCGCGACCAGGCTGACGAGCTCGCCGTACAGCGCGTCGACGTCTGCCTGGATCGCCGCACGCGCCGGATCGGAGAGCGGCTCGTGCGGGTTGCCGTCGAGCTTGCGCGCGCCGGCGTGGATGAACGTCCAGGCGAGCCCGGCCTTGGCGTCCGAGCCGCTCTGGTCCACGTGCGCGGCGACCACGCCGATCGAGCCGACCTCGCCGGTCCGGGTGACGTAGATGCGCTCCGCCGCACTGGCGATCGCATAGGCCGCCGAGGTCGCGCTCTCGCTCGCCACCGCCCACAACGGCTTGCTCACGCTCTGGCGAAGGGCGCCCAACCGATCGGCGAGATCGAACATCCCAGCGACCTCGCCGCCGGGGGAGTCGATCTCCATCACCACGCCGCGCACCGACGGATCGGCCAGCGCGGCCTCGACCGCGTCACCCACCTCGCCGTAGACGGAGGCGCCGAACAACTCGGTCAGCCAGTCGCCACGCGCGACCAGCGGACCCAGAACCGGCACCACCGCGATGCCGGCGTCGGTCACCGCATAGCCACGGCCACGCGTCGCTGCACCGTGCTGCGGCTGGAAGGCAATGCGACCCGCGGCCAGCAGCGTCTCGAGTGCGCGCGGCGCGATCGCCAGCGGCCGGCTCGCGAGCCGGATGAGCGCCGTCTCGATGCTCATGGCGTCTCCTGATCGGGCGCCGGCGGAACCGGCGTATCGTCGTCGGTCGGGACAGGCTCCTCGGCCGCTGCACCGCCGAACACCAGGCCAAGCCGCAGCTCGCGCGCACGATCGGCGGCGATCTCGGCGTCCACCTGCTCGGCGTCGTAGCCGCGCTCGGCAAGCGCCTGGGTGCGGCTCTTCAGCCCCGCCTCGATCTGCTCGATCTCCGCACGCGCGTCCTTCAGCGGATCCACCCAATCCCAACGCGGCGGCAGCCAGGTGCAGCCGAGATAGCCGCGCCGGTTCTCCTCGTAGTCCGGGAGCGCGAGCGCGCCCGAGAATACCGCCGTGTCCATCCAGCGCTGCCAGACGCGCCGGCAGATCTGCCACACCATCACCGCGTGCTGATACGCCTCGATGCGGCGGCGGAACTCCAACAGCGCCAGCCGCGAGTTCGAATAGTTCGCCTTCAGCATGTCGTTGGAGAGGTAGGCGTAGGGCACACCCAGCGCCGCCGAGACCTGCAACAGCGTGCGGTACTGGAACGGCTCGTAGGTCTGGCCGACGTCGGCCGGCGCCGAGGTCTGGATCTCCTCCCCGGGCTCCAGCATCACCACCTGGCCCGGTTGGAGGTCCATGCGGCGCTCGCCGCCGGCGCCGTCGCTCTCGGCGACGTCGAACGGCTCGGCCGGTGCCGGCGTGGTGATGAACAGCGCGTGCATCGCCGCGACCTTCTTCCGGTCGAGCTCGGCGTCGTCGTACTGGTCGAGCAGGAACAGCTTCACGATCCCCGGGGCGAAGCGGGAGATGCCGCGCAGCTGGCCGGCATCCACCGGGTCGATCACGTGGATCACCTCCGCGGCCGGCACGCGCACGGTCTCGCCCGCGACCCCCTGGTCCGTCACGTCGCCCGGATGGCGGCGCAGGAAGTGGTAGGCGACGCGCCGGCCGATGCGGTCGAACTCGATGCCCTGGCGGATGACGTTGCCATTGGCGGCGCGCTCGTTGCGGTGCAGCGGCAGCATCTCGGAGGGCAGCATCTGGATCTGCAACGGCACGGCGAGCCCGTCCTCGGGCCGGCGCGGGCGGAAGCGGAGGAACACCTCGCCGGCGATGAACACCTCGCGCGCAGCGCGGCGCTGCTGGCCGTAGAAGTCGGTGAAGCCCTCCGCGTCGCTCTCGTCGGTCCAGTCCAGCCAGAGCCGCTGCACATCCGCCTTCAGCGCGCTGTCGCCGATCAGCGAGGACGGCTTGATGCCGGCCCCCACCACGTTGCCGGCCCAGGACTCGATGGCGTTGCTCGCGTAGCCGTTGTTGCGCACCAGCCAGCGGGCGCGCGCGGTGATGTCCGCGCCGGCGGCGGCGATCAGGGTGTTGAGATGCGCGCGCGAGGGCTGGAAGTGACGCAGCCGGCGGCTCGCCTCGCCCGCCTCGAAGCCGCCGAGCAGCGCGCCGACGCGCCGGCGCCAGCGGGAGAGCGTCGCCAGCATCTCGGTCTACAGCCCCTTGCTCGCGGCGGTGCGGACGATCCGCCGCCGCGCGCCGGCAGAGATGTCGGCGATCCGGCGCTCCAGGTCCGCGATCGCTGCCGCCATCTCGGCATCGCTGGCGTAGGTGATGCGGCGGCCGTCGATGTCGACGACGCGCACGCCGCGCCAGCGCGCTTCCAGCAGCGCATCGCGCCGCGCCCTCATCTGCTCGATCGTCACGGCAGCACCTCAGCGCAGATAGGACGGGGTGAACACGCGTCGGCCGCGCGGCACACGACGGCGGAGCACGCCGGCGGAGGGGCTCACGACGTCACTGTCGTTCGCGGGCTCCGACGGCGCTGGCGCAGGCACGTCATCGCCGCCGGGCGCGACCTGCTTCGCGAGATCGCGCCAGGTCGCGTCGGTCCAGCGGTCCGCCCCGGCGATCCAGGCCGCGGCACGGGCATAGACGCGGCAGTCCAGGACCTCGTTGCGGTTATATACCTTCTGCCATTCCAGCCGGGCGAAGCCGCGCTTCGTGCGCACGCTCACCAGCTGCTCCGCCACCAGCTGCTTCA
>CAZHMM010000191.1:0-6675 GCA_964533585.1 uncultured Elioraea sp. | reverse complement strand
AACGCCATCCTGTCGCTGACGCTGGTGTTCATCCCGCCCGTGATCCGGGTCGCCGAGAGCGTCACCACCGGGGTGCGGGGGCTCGACTTCGTCGAGGCGGCGCGCGCCTCGGGGGCGGGGCCGGTCACCATTATCCGGGTGCACATCCTCGGCAACGTGCTCGGCCCGATCTTCGTCTACGCCACCAGCCTGATCTCGGTGTCGATGATCCTGGCCTCGGGGCTGTCGTTCCTGGGGCTCGGGGTGACGCCGCCGGAGCCGGAATGGGGGCTGATGCTGAACACGCTGCGGACGGCGATCTATGTCAACCCGACCGTGGCGATGCTGCCGGGGGCCTGCATCTTCGCGACCTCGATCTGCTTCAACCTGCTCTCCGACGGGCTCCGGCAGGCGATGGACGTGCGCGCCTGAAAAGCCTGCCGGGGAGAGGGCCGCAAGGCCCTCCCCCCGGACCCCTCTCCCTTGACACGGGCTTTGACCTCGCCCCATCCCGGCGCCATGAGCGCCCTGCAACCCATCCGTGGCACCCGTGACCTGATCGGCGAGGAGATGCGCCGCCACCGCCACGTGGCCGAGACCGCGCGCCGCATCGCCGAGACCTGGGGCTTCGAGGAATGGCAGACCCCGGTGATCGAGGACACGCGCGTGTTCACCCGCTCGCTCGGCGACACCTCCGACGTCGTCACCAAGGAGATGTACAGCTTCGAGGACCGTGGCGGCGAGAGCATCACGCTCCGCCCCGAGAACACCGCCGGCGTGTGCCGCGCACTTGTCTCGAACGGCCTGACCCAGTCGCTGCCGCAGAAGGTGTTCTACGCCGGGCCGATGTTCCGCTACGAGCGCCCGCAGAAGGGCCGCTACCGCCAGTTCCACCAGATCGGCATCGAGACCGTCGGTTCTGCCGAGCCGCTGGCCGACGCCGAGATCATCGCCTGCGGCCGGGCGATCCTCGAGGCCCTGGGCGTTGCCGACGGTACGATCCTCGAGATCAACACGCTTGGCGACCGCGAGAGCCGCACCACCTACCGCGCCGCTCTGATCGCCTTCCTCTCCGCCCACGAGGCGAGGCTCTCCGAGGACAGCCGCGCGCGGCTGCACCGCAACCCGCTGCGCGTGCTCGACAGCAAGGACGAGACCGACCGCGCGATCGTCGCCGACGCGCCCGACATCTTCCCCTACCTGACCGAGACGGCGCGCGCGCACTGGGAGGCGCTGCAGCGCCACCTCGCCACCTTCGGCGTCCCCTTCCGGGTGAACCCGCGCATCGTGCGGGGCCTTGACTACTACAGCCACACGGCCTTCGAGTTCGTCACGGACAGGCTCGGCGCCCAGGGCACGGTGATGGCCGGCGGCCGCTACGACGGGCTGGTCGAGGAGATGGGCGGCCCACCCACCCCCGCGGTCGGCTGGGCCGCCGGCATCGAGCGCCTCGCCATGCTGACAGGCGAGGTGCCGCCGCCCGAACCGCCTGTCGCCATCATCCCTGTCGGCGAGGCTGCCGAGGCGGCCGCAATCTCCGTGCTCACCGCGCTGCGTGCCGCCTCGATCCGCGCCGAGATGGCGTTCCGTGGCAATCTGAAGCGCCGCATGGAGCGTGCGAACAAGAGCGGCGCCCGCGCCGCCGTGATCCTCGGCGAGAGCGAACTCGCCGCCGGCGTGGCCCAGGTGAAGGATTTGGCGACCGGCGCGCAGCACGAAGTGCCGATCGCCGACCTCGCCACGCGCCTCAGACGATGAGCGACAGCTTCGCCCACCGCCTCGACCGCGTACTCTCGCGCGCCGAAGAGCTGCGCGCGAAACTCGCCGGAGGGCTCGACGGTGCCGCTTATGTCACCGCCTCGCGCGAGCTCGCCGAGATCGAGGCTGTGGCCGACCAGGTCGCCGCCCTGCGCCGCGCCGAGCGCGAACTCGCCGAGGCGCGCGCGATGGCCGCGGACGCGAGCGCCGATGCCGAGCTGCGCGCCATGGCTGCCGAGGAGGTGCACGCGCTCGACGAGCGGGTCGCCGCCCTCGACCATGCCGTGCGCCTCGCTCTCCTGCCGCGCGACGAGGCCGACCGACGCAATGCCATTCTCGAGGTGCGCGCCGGCACCGGTGGCGACGAGGCCGCGCTGTTCGCCGCCGACCTGTTCGCCATGTACCGCCGCTACGCCGAGGCGCGCGGCTGGCGCTTCGAGGTGCTCGATGTCTCCGAGAATGATCTCGGCGGCTATCGCGAGGCGGTGGCCGAGATCACCGGCACGGACGTGTTCGCGCGGCTGAAATACGAGAGCGGTGTGCATCGCGTGCAGCGCGTGCCGGTGACCGAGAGCCAGGGTCGCATCCACACCTCCACCGCGACCGTCGCGGTGCTGCCCGAGGCCGAGGAGGTGGACGTGCACGTCAACGACGCCGATCTGCGCATCGACGTGTTCCGCGCCTCCGGCGCCGGCGGCCAGCATGTGAACAAGACCGAGAGCGCGGTGCGCCTCACCCACCTGCCGACGGGCATCGTCGTCTCGTGTCAGGACGAGAAGAGCCAGCACAAGAATCGCGCGCGGGCGATGAAGATCCTGCGCGCCAAACTCTACGAGCGCGAGCGCGAGGCGAAAGCGTCCGCGCGATCGGATCTCCGCCGCAGCCAGGTCGGCACCGGTGACCGCTCCGAGCGCATCCGCACCTACAACGTGCCGCAGGGGCGCGTGACGGACCACCGCATCGGCCTGACACTGCATAAGATCGACCGCATCCTCGCCGGTGAGCTCGATGAGCTGATCGACGCGCTGACGGCCGAGGATCAGGCGGCGCTGCTCGCGGAAGGGGCGTGACGGACACGATCGGGTCGCTGCTTTGCGAGGCCGGAGGCATGCTGCGCGCAGCCGGCATCGAGGAGCCTCGGCGCGAGGCACGGCTGCTGCTCGGCCACGTGCTCGGCCGCGCGCCTGGCCTGCTGACGATGGAGGCGCGCGGGCCTGTCGGCGTGGCGGCGGCAGCGCGGTTCCGCGACCTGGTCGCGCGCCGCGCCGCCCATGTGCCGGCCGCACATCTCACTGGCACACGCGGCTTCTGGACGCTCGATCTGATCGTCACGCCGGACGTGCTGATCCCCCGGCCCGACAGTGAGACGCTGATCGAGGCCGCGCTCGCCGCCCTGCCGGACCGCGGCGCCGTGCGGCGCGTGCTCGATCTGGGCACCGGGTCGGGTGCGCTGCTGCTTGCCGCGCTGACCGAGCTGCCCGGCGCGATCGGGATTGGCGTCGACCGCTCAGCCGCCGCGCTCGCGGTCGCGCGCGCCAATGCCGAGCGAGCGGACCTGGAAGGCCGGGTGATGTTCCTCTGCGCCGACTGGTCGGCCGCGCTCGCCGGCAGCTTCGACCTCGTGCTCGCCAATCCGCCCTATATCCCGACCGCCGAGATCGCCTCGCTCGCGCCCGAGGTGCGCGAGCATGACCCTCGTGCCGCCCTCGACGGCGGGCCGGACGGACTCGGCGCCTACCGCGCGATCCTCGCGGATCTGCCGCGCATCCTTGCTCCGAATGGGGTTGCGGTGCTCGAACTCGGCGCAGGCCAAGCGGCGGAGGTCAGCAGCTTGGCGGAAGCGTGCCGGCTCGCGGTCGGCCGATTGCGGCAGGATTTGGGCGGAGTTGCGCGCGCGATCGTCCTCCGCCACGCGGAAAAAACGGTTGGCGAGCCGCGGATCGCAGACTAGGGTGCGGCGAGGCCCAGCGAGAGGGACGCGTCGCCGGATCGGCCCGGAAAGGGCCCCGGCCTCATGGGCAGGCCGCCAGTGGCGGTCTTGGGGCGCCCGGGGATGCCGGGTGGAGACGCTGCGACAACAACGGCAGACGTGAAACGAGATGAACCTTAAGCGCATGCGCGGGCGCGGCCATCACCAGGCGGGCCGCCATCAGCACCGGCATCAGCCGATGAATCGCAACCATGTGTTCGATTCCAATGGTCCCGATGTCCGGCTGCGCGGCACCGCGCAGCAGCTCTTCGAGAAGTATCTCCAGCTCGGTCGTGACGCCACCTCAGGCGGCGATCGCGTGATGGCCGAGAGCTACTTCCAGCATGCCGAGCACTACTTCCGCATCCTCAACGCGATGCAGCAGATGCAAGGCCAGCAGAACCCGCAACCGCAGCAGCCGCGGCGCGGGCCGAACGGCTACGAGGGCGAGACGGACGTCGAGGCGGCGGTCGAGCAGGCGATGAACGGCCACGGCGAGGGTGCGAACGGCTCTGCCCAGCCGCTGTCGGGCGAGGGCGACCAGCCGAAACCGGCCGCCGGCGCCGAGTGACGCGAGGGGCGGGGGCGGCCTGGACCTCCCCCGCCTGCTTCAGATGGTCAGGGTTCCGGCTTTCGCCGCTGCGTAGCGTTCACCGATCCGGCCCCAGTCGAGCACGGCCCACCAATTGCGCACATACTCGGCGCGCCGGTTCTGGTAGCGCAGGTAGTAGGCGTGCTCCCACAGGTCGTTGCCCATCAGCACCCGCTCGCCGTCCATCAGCGGGGTGTCCTGGTTCGGGCGCTGCGCAATCGCAAGCCGGCCATCCCGGTCCACCGTCACGAACGCCCAGCCCGAGCCGAACACGCCCATCGAGGCACGGTCGAACCGCTCGCGGAACTGGCTGAACCCGCCGAAGTCGCGGGTGATGGCGGCAGCGAGGTCGCCGGACGGTTCGCCGCCCCGCCCGCCCATGATCGCCCAGAACATCGAGTGGTTGGCGTGCCCGCCGCCGTTGTTGCGGATCGCGGTGCGGACCGTCTCCGGCATCTCGGCCAGCCGCATCAGGATCTGGTCGAGCGGCATCGCCGCGATCCGGCTGTGCTCGGCGACGGCGGCATTGAGCCCGTTCACCTGCCCGCCATGGTGGAAGCGGTGATGGATCTCCATCGTCCGGGTGTCGATCGCCGCCTCGTTGGCGTCGGGGGCGTAGGGCAGTGGCGGCAGGGTGAACGGTCCTGCGGGCTGGGCAAGGGCAAGCTGCGGTGACGGCGCGAGCGCCGCGGCCGCAAGACCTGCGCCGAGCCGGAACATGGCGCGTCGGGAGACTGGCATGGCTTGGCGTCCTCCTCAGATGAGAGCGGGGTCGTTGCGGCCCCGCTGCTGTCTATCTGGGCATTCGCCGCCGCCTTGCCAGCGTCCGGTGCCATCTTGGCCAGGGTCGGGCGCTGCCCTGACCTGCCGAAGGGACCGGGTCTGCATTCCACGCCAGCGAGACCTTCAGGCGGTGCATCACGGCGGGGCAACGATCGGGCTTGGGGGCGGTCCGCACAATCGCGCCGGTGGGTCGGCGAATGCAGGTGCCCGATCATGGGAGATGATCGCCAGGCGAGCCGCGCATTGCGCAGGCGGGTGGCGGTTGCGGGGTGCGGCTGATGCTATTCAATAATCGCCTGTTTATTCTCTTTGCTCATGATCACCGTAACAGTAAATCCGCAAGGCATATATTCTGCTTCGGTCGGCGGTGCCGGCCGCCATGGGTCCTCAACCCGTTGGCGCTCATGGGTTTTTGTGGCCCCGTCGACGCTGCTGGAGGCGCGCGGAAATACTGGCGACTCATCGGCGTTTGCACTATGGAGCGAATCCGGTGGCGACGCGCCCGCGCCACGACGCCGCATCGCGCGGCACCCCGGCCAGGGGGCCTGCCGGACCCACGACAGACGGGCGTCGAAGGGAACAAGCCGCCATGGATCGCGACCTCGAGGCCCCCGAAGCCGAACCTCCATCCATCGTGGCGTCCGCGCCGGCCAGCGCGGGCGCCTTCGACAGGCCGGTCTTCGCCGCGACGGTCAAGGAGCGCGAGCGCGGTGCCGCGTTCCCGCAATCGGCCCGTTCGCGCGCCTTCCGCCGCCGCTTCTGGCCGGACGCCACGGCGGCGGAATGGAACGACTGGCGCTGGCAGCTCCAGCACCGCATCCGCGACCTGCGCGGGCTTGCTCGCGTCATCCGCCTCTCGGCCGACGAAGAGAGTGCAGTCACGCGGCACACCGGGCCCCTGCCAGTCGGTATCACGCCCTACTATGCAAGCCTCCTCGACGAGCACGATGCGACGCAGGGGCTACGCCGCACCCATATCCCGGTGAACGGCGAGTACCTGCGCCTGCCGGGCGAGGCGGATGATCCGCTCGGCGAGGATCATGACGCCGCCGTTCCGGGACTCGTGCACCGCTACCCCGACCGCGTGCTGTTCCTCGCCACCGGCTTCTGCTCGACCTACTGCCGCTACTGCACGAGAAGCCGCATGGTCGGTGGCGGCGGCGAGTACACCTTCTCGACCACGCAGTGGCAGCGCGGGATCGACTACATCGCCGCCCATCCCGAGATCCGCGACGTGCTGCTCTCGGGCGGCGATCCGCTGACGATCGCGACCGAGAAGCTCGAGTGGCTGCTCGCGCGGCTGCGCGCGATCCCGCATGTCGAGTTCCTGCGCATCGGCACCAAGGTGCCCGTGGTGCTGCCGCAGCGGATCACGCGCGACCTCACGCGCATGCTGCGCCGCTATCACCCGCTCTGGATGTCGATCCACGTCACGCATCCGGACGAACTCACGCCGGAGGTGGCGGAGGCGACCGCGCGGCTCGCGGATGCCGGCATCCCGCTCGGCAGCCAGACCGTGCTGCTCAAGGGCGTGAACGACGACATCGCAACGATGCGCACCCTGATGCACGGCCTGCTGAAGGCGCGCGTGCGG
>CAZHMM010000190.1:0-6711 GCA_964533585.1 uncultured Elioraea sp. | reverse complement strand
CCTCTCCGCTCCGCGGCCGATAAAGGAATACAAGCATAAAGTCAGTAAACCAGTGGGGGAGGACGCTCCTCCCCCCACACCCCCCTGCATCACACGCTCAGAGCTGCCACGGCCGCGGCACGAACGCATACCCCTCGCCCTGGCGCACGATCCGCCCGAACGCCGGCCACGGCAGATGCACGCCGCCCACCAGCACACGGTCGGCCGCCAGCATGTCCAACGTGCGCACACGCGACTCCACCGCCGCATCCGGATCGACATCGATCCCCAACCGCCAGCGCGGATTGGCCAACTGAATCACCGTCTGATGCGTCACATCGCCCCAGATCAGCATCTGCTCCGACCCGCTGCTGATCCGATACGACACATGGCCCGGCGTATGGCCGATCGCCGGCATGGTCGTGATCCCAGGCAGGACCTCCACCTCAGCCGCGGCATCGAAGGTGCGGATGCGCTCGGCATAAGGCCCGATCGCCCGCCGCCCGGCCTGGATGAAGCGCTGGCCCTGGGGCACCCGGCTCTCCATCGCCGGATCGGTCCAGAACGCGTGGTCCTGCGCCGACACCACCACCTCGGCATTCGGGAACGCGCGGCCGCCCTCGCCATCCACCAGCCCCAAGGCATGCTCGGGGTGGATATGCGTCAGCAGCACCGTGTCCACCTGCTCGGGCCGGTAGCCGGAGGCGGCGAACGCCTCGCGCATCCGCCCGGTGCCCGGGAAGAAGGCATGCTCGCCGCCGGCATCGATCAGCACCAGGTTGCGGCCGGTGTTCACCAGATAGACGCCGACCGGCTGGTGCAGGAACCCCTCGACGTAGAAGGCGTGCTCGCGCAGCCGGCGCACCACCGCCTCGTCGTAGTCGCGGAAGAAGCGCGGCGCGTTCGCCTCGGGCATGCGCATGCCGCCGTCCAGCAGCGCCGTGACCTCGGCCTCGCCGACGCGCAGGCGGTGGAAACCCGGCGCCGCCGTGCCGGACGGCGGCGGCGGCGCCGCCGTGGCGGCGACGGGAACGGCAAGCAGCGGGGCAGTCGCGAGCAGGGAGCGGCGGTTGATCATGGTGCTGGACCCCTTTCCGACATGGCGCAGAACAGGCCGGCCGCAGCGCGCCGGCACACCGCCCAACCATAGCGCACTCGTCCGGGGCGGCATCGCCGCGACCGCCGCCGCGGCGTTCACCGATGTGTCAGCGCATGGCCGGGAACGGGTCGCCCCTCAGGCCGCGACCGCGTCGGCACCCTCGTGATGCTCGAGCGCCGCGCGCAGCAGCCCCACCAGGCGCTGGCGCAGCGATGGCGGATCGAGAATCTCCACCGAGGTGCCCCAGGTGAAGACGTGCCAGGACATCTCCTGCGCCCCGCCGGCGCGGAAGCGCACCACCAGACGCCCCTCGGTGTCGCGCTCCACCGCCTGGGTTGGGTGGAAGCGCCACTGCGCCGCCTCGTCGGCCGTCTCGGCGTCGAAGCGCAGCGTCACGTCGAACGGCTCCTCCTGCCAGGTGCCGAAGGCGCGCGCGGCAAACTCCTCGAGCCGGAAATCGGCGCGGCGGACGAAGGGCGTGTTGCCGAGGTCGAGCGTGCCGATCCGGTCCAGCCGATAGAGCTTGGGCTCGTCCCACGGTTCGGCGGCAGCGACCAGCAGCGGGCGGCTGCCGTACAGCATGCCGTAGGGGTGCACCTCGACGGCATAGGGCTCGCCCGACCGGCGCGAGCGGTACTCCATGGTCACCGGCAGGCAGGAGATGATGGCGCGGCGCAGCTTGGTGAGCATGCCCGGCGGCAGGATCGGCCGCGGGCCCGGGCGCAGCGCCGTGCCCTCGGCCTCGGTCAGCACCTCGAGATCGGGTTCGATCCGGCGCAGATGGTCCGGCCGCGCCGTCGCGCGCAGCTTCTGCGTCGCCGAGGTGACGAGATCGGCGCGCTCCCGCAGCCCCTTGCGCGTCAGTGCGGCGGCGGCGGCGTCGAGCTCCGCGAGTTCCTCGGCCGAGACCGCCACCAGCCCGCCGAGCGTGCCGGCGGGCAGGCGCCAGCGCCGCACCCGTTCACCGTCGTCGCAGCGTTCGAACTGCGGGAAGACTCGCGCGACCGCGTCGCGCATGCGCTCGGCGGTGCGGCGCGCGACGCCGAACTCGCGCTGGATGTCGCCGAGCGAAAGTCCCTCGCGCGTGCCCTGGAAGGCGAGGGCCAAGCGCAGGATCTGTTCGAGCTTTTGGTAATGCATCCCCAACCCAAACGTCTCTGTTCATGGTGATGAACAAAACCGCCGCGCGCGCGTGAAAGGATCGTCAAAAGCGCATCAGCCTCGCGGCCGGAAGCCGACAGGTGCCGCGGCACCAGGACGGGCGGCGGCCTCCTCAGCCAGAAGTTGCAGCAGCGCCACGGAATCTTCGATCCGCCCGAGCAGCCGGGCCTTGCGCGCAACCAGCGAGAAATCGGCTGGAACCAGAGGTGGCAGGTCGCCGAGGCCGGATGGAGCGGCGAGGCCGAAGAAGCGTGCGAAGGCGGCCCGTGCCTGCTCGGGGCGCAGCGCCTCGAACCGCACCTTCACCAGAAACCGCCGCAGACAGGCCGGGTCGAGCCGTTCGGGCAGGTTGGTGGTGCAGGCGAAGGGCAGGGGGTGGTGCTCCATCCAGGTGAGCAGCTCGTTCACCTGCGTCACCTCCCAGGACTGCGCCGCGCCGCGGCGATCGGCCAGCAGCCCATCGGCCTCGTCGATGATCAGGAAACGGTTCTCCTCGGTGGCCTCCTGGAAGGCGGCCGCGATCGCCTGCTCGCTGCCGCCGACCCAGCGCGACAGGAGGTCCGAGGCGCGCTTGACCAGCGGATCGAGGCCGAGGCGGTGCGCGAGGTCGCGCGCGAAGGCGCTCTTGCCGGTGCCGGGCGGCCCGCTCAACAGCAGCGACACCGCGCGGGGGGCATCGGCCGCGGCAAGCCGGTCGGCAAGCGCGGCAAGGTCGGTGTCGGCATTGGCGAGGGCCGCATCGAAGCCGCGCTCCGGCTCGGCCTCCTGCGGCGGCAGCCGCCCGCCGCCCATCGCCTTCGCGACCGCCGGCACGCCGCGCCGCACCGCCTCGGCCCCGCCGCCGGTCAGCGCCGCGGCAGACACCGCCGCCGCCGCCACCGCCGGCGGAGCGGGCACGTCGCGCGCGAGCCGCGCCACCTCCGGCTGCGGCATCGCCACGCCATGCCGGGCAAGCTCGCGCACCCAGAGCCGCTCGCGCACCGGCAGGTCGGGCACACGCAGCTCGATCGCGAAGGTCATGCGCCGGATCACCGCCGGCCCCAGCGGGGCGAGCGCATTGGTTGTCCACAGCACCGGCACGGGCGTGGTTTCCAGTGTGCGCAGCAGCGAGGCCCGCCCGCCGCCCTGGCCGTTCAGCAGCCCCGCAAGCCCTTGATCGAACAGGTCCTCGGCCTCGTCGAACAGCAGCAGCGCCGGCGAACCGCCGGCCAGCAGGCGCTGCGCGAGCCGGAGCTCGGCGAGCCGCTCGCTCCGCCCCGGCTCGTGCCCGTCCTCGGCCACCTCGCCGACCGCATACAGAGGAACGCCGACCGCGGCGGCGAGCGTCTTGCAGAACTCGGTCTTGCCGGTGCCAGGGGGGCCGTAGAGCAGCACATGCGTGCCTGGCCGGCGGGCGCGCAGGGCGCCGGCCAGCACCTCGACCGCGTGGCCCGCCGCCTCGCCGAGATGGGCGAAGTCCTCCATCGCCAGGCTGGCGGCGAGCGGACGACCGAGCAGCGCCTCGCCGGCGACCTGGGTGGAGGAAGGCGGAATGCCCAGCGCATCCGAGAGCTGGCGCTTCAGCCGCTCGAGCACGATCAGTTCGCCGTCGCCGTCCACGGTGAGCAGTCCGGCGGCGCGCAGCGTGCCGCTCGGCGCAAGCCGCCGCTCGACGGTCGCCTGCGGCAGGCCGGTCAGCAGCGCGATCATCGGCGCGTCCGCCGAGAGCCGCATCGTGCCCCCCATCGCGTCGGAGACCATGTCCCACAGCCGCTCCACCGGCCGGTGCAGCCGGTAGCGCACCGCGAGCCCGAGGATCGCGGCCTCGGCCTCGTCGAGCCCGACCGCGCGGGTGACGGCGTTCAGCCGCAGGGTGATCGCGCTCACCGCGCGGCGGGGCTTGGCGGTGCGCGCCTCGATGCGGCGCTGGATCAGCTTCCAGGCCGCGGCGTCGAGCGCGCCTTCGGCGAACAGCTCGTCCTGGCGCGGGTCGGGATCGCGGCCGGCGCGCGGGGCGAGGCCGAGCGCGTCCTGGTAGCGGGTGATCCAGGCGGCAACGGCGGTGGCGCGGCGGGAGCGGCGGGGCACCTGGGCCAGCGCGTTCTTGGCGTAGTCCAGGGCGATGGTCTGTTCGCCGGCGTCCATGCGGTCTCTCCCGTACCCGATCTGTTCTCGCCTGGGTGCGACCGTAGGAGCCTGACGCGTCAGAAGTGGACGTATGTCCGATCCCGTCGTCTTTGCCGACGCGGCCGGGTTCGGGCAGGCTTGCGCGGCTCATGCCGGTCAGACTCCTCCACAGCTCCGATCTGCACATCGGCCGCAGCAGCTTCGCGGGCGCCCCGCCCGACAAGGCGGCGCTGCTCGCCGAGGCGCGGCTGGACGCGCTTGACCGGCTTGCCGCCGCCGCGCGCGCGGCCGGTGCGCCGCGCCTGCTGGTCGCCGGCGACGTGTTCGACGGCACCCAGCTTTCGGATCACACCCTGGACCGCGCGCTCGCGCGCATGGCGGCCTGTTCCGACCTCGCCTGGCACCTGCTGCCGGGCAATCACGACCCGCATCGACCGGGCGGGCTGTGGGAGCGGCTCGGCCGCAAGGGCTGGCCGCCGAACGTGCGCGCGCATCTCGCCGCCGAGCCGGTGCCGCTCGATCCCGCGCCGGCCGAGCCGCCTGCCGTGCTGCTGCCGGCACCGCTCGGCCATCGCCGCCTGCCGGGCGACCCGACCGCGTGGATGGACGCGACGGCGACGCCGGAGGGCGTGCTGCGCATCGGCCTTGCGCATGGCGCGGTCGCCGGCTTCGGCGCCGAGGAGGGGGCGGAGACGAACCCGATCGCGCCCGGTCGCGCCGCGCGCGCGGGGCTTGCGTATCTCGCGCTCGGCGACTGGCACCGCACGCTCCGCGTGGGCGAGGCGACCTGGTACAGCGGCACGCCGGAGCCTGACCGGTTCCGGATCGATCCCGACGGCGATGGCACGCGCTGCGGCGGCGGGGTCGCGCTTGCGGTCGAGATCGACGGGCCGACGGCGCGCGTCGAGCGCGTGCCGACCGGCCGCTTCGCCTGGCACCTCGCCGAGCCGGTGCTCGCCGAAACCACCGAGATCGACGCCATTGCGGATCGTTTCCTGCGCATGCCGGAGGCGGCCGACATCGTGCTCCGCCTCGCCCCGCGCGGCGCGCTGACGCTGGCGGGCCGCGAGCACTTCCGTGACCGCATCGAGGAGACGCTCGCCGCGCGGCTGCGCTGGCTCGATCTCGATCTCGCTGCGCTGGAGGTGCGGCCCGAGGACGCCGAGCTCGCCGCGATCGACCTCGAAGGCGCGGTGCGCATCGCCGCCGACCGGCTCGCGGCCCTCGCGCGCGATCCGGCTGCGCCGCAGGCCGCGACGGCACGGCGGGCGCTGGTCGAGTTGTGGCTGATGCGTGAGCTCGCCCGCTGATGCGCATCGCGGCGATCGAGCTCGAGGATCTGCGCCGCTTCGCCGGGCGCTGGCAGGTCGGCCCCTTCGCGCCCGGGCTCAACGTGCTCGCGGCGGCGAACGAGGCCGGCAAGTCGTCGCTGCTCGCGGCCTTGCAGGCGGCGATCTTCCTGCCGCATCGGAGCACGGCCGAGGCGGCGCGGGCGCTCCGCCGCGACGATGCCGGCCGGCCCGTGGTCACGCTCACACTCGCTGACGGCGCGGGCAATTGGCGGATCAGCAAGCGCTTCGCCGGCCCTTCCGGGACGGCTGAACTGATCGGGCCCGACGGACGGCGGCTCGCCGGCGACGCGGCGGAGGAGGAGGTGCGCCGGCTGTTCGGGGTCGCCGCCCGCGCGCGCGGCGAGGCCGAGCGCGGCGTCTGGGGCGCGCTCTGGGTGACCCAGGGTGCCTCCTTCGCCCAGCCCGCACTCGATGATCCCGCGCGCGCGACGCTGAACGATGCGCTCGCGGCCCAGGTGGGCGTGGTGACGGGCGGCGCCGGCGCGCGGCGCATCCGCGCGCGCATCGACGAGACCCTGCGGGGCGTGCAGACGCCCACGGGCCGGGCGGGCGGGGCCTTGAAGCGCGCGCTCGATGCAGCGGCCGATGCCGAGGCCGCGCTCGCCACGCTGCGCACGCGCCGCGCGGGCGTCGAGGCACTGCTCGGCACGGTCGCGACACTGCGCGAAGCGATCGCGCGCCGCATCTCCGAGCGCTCCGAGGCGGCGCTTGAGGAGGACCTCCGCGCCGCCGAGGCCGGGCTGCGCACGCTCGAACAGGCGGCGGAGACGCGGGCAGCGGCAGAGCGCGCCGCGGAGGACGCGGCACGGCTCGCGACCGAAGCCGAGGCGGCGGTCGCGCGGCGGCGCGCGCTCGCCGAGGAGACCGACGGGCGCGCGAAGGCGGCCACGGCAGCCGTGACCGCCACCGGCGAGGCCATTGCCCGGCGCGACGCGGCAATCCGCGCGGCCGACACCGCGCGCGACGCGCTCGCCTCGGCGCGGCGCGCAAGCGAGGCCGCCGCAGCGGCCCTCG
>CAZHMM010000189.1:0-6722 GCA_964533585.1 uncultured Elioraea sp. | reverse complement strand
AAATGGCCGCCGCGCGCGATGCCGCCCTCGCCGCGCCCTGGCCCGATCCGGCGACGGCCTGGACCGACGTGCTGGACGCCGCCCGGTCGGAGGTTGCGTGATGGACGCGCCCGCAACGACCGAGACGCTGACCCTGGTCGAGGCCGGACGCCGCGCCGCCTTGCAGGAGATGCAGCGCGATCCGCGCGTCTGGGTGCTGGGCGAGGACGTCGCGCGCGGCGGGCTGTTCGGCCAGTACCGCGGCTTCCTAGACGCATTCGGACCCGACCGCGTCGTCTCCACACCGATCAGCGAGAGCACGATCATGGGGGCGGGGCTCGGCGCCGCGCTGGTCGGCACGCGGCCGATCATCGAGATGCGCATCTTCGACTTCGTGATGTGCGCGATGGACGAGCTGGTGAACCAGATCGCCAAGATCCGCTACATGTTCGGCGGCCAGGCCAAGCCCGCCGTGGTGGTGCGCATGCCGCACGGCATCTGGCGCAACTCGGCCGCGCAGCACAGCCAGACGCTGGAATCCTGGTTCGCGCATCTGCCCGGCGTGGTGGTCGCGGCCCCCTCGACGCCCGCCGACGTGGCGGGACTGCTGGTCGCGGCGATCCGCAGCGACGACCCGGTGCTGTTCTTCGACCCGAAGAACCTGTTCGGCGTCACCGGGACGGTGCCGGCGGCGATCGAGCCGCTGCCGTTCGGACAGGCGCGACAGGTGCGGGCCGGCAACGACCTGACGCTGGTCGCGTGGTCGGCGATCCTGCCCGGCTGCGAAACGGCCTGCGACACGCTGGCGAGCGAGGGCATCGGGGTCGAGCTGATCGACCTGCGCACGCTCTGGCCGTGGGACGAGGACGCGGTCGCCGCCTCGGTCGCGCGCACGGGGCGGCTGCTCGTGGTGCACGAGGCGGTGCAGGCGGCCGGTTTCGGCGCCGAGGTGGTCGCGCGCACGATCGAGCGCCTCGGCCCCTCGGCGGTGAGGGCGGCGCGGCGGCTCGGCGCGCCGCGCGTGCCGGTGCCGTTCAGCCCGCCGCTCGAGGAGGCAGTGAAGGTGACGGCGGCGAAGATCGCCGCCGCCGCCAAGGCCACGCTGGTCGCGTAGGGGCTACGCGATCCGCTTGATGTAGCCGTCCGGGTTCCAGGTCACGTTCAGCCCGAAGCGGTCACAGCGCGCGCGGTCGATCTCGTAGAACCCCGGATGCTCCTTGAGGAAGGTGTGGATCGCCTGGAACGGCCCGCCGTCGTAACCATGCAGATCCTCGGCCTCGGCGGTCGAGATCATGCCATCCTCGACGATCAGGTAGTCGCCGGGCACCGCATGCTCATGGAAGAACTCCATCGTGTTCAGGACGTTGCCGTAGACGTGCGAGGCATCCTCGACCAGCAGCAGCGGCCGCGGCAGCGCGCGCATGAAGGCATCATCGATCGACTCGCGGATGCGCGCGGTGTCGCAGAAGCGGAACTCGACGCCCGGATACGCGACATCGGTCAACGGCCGGATGTCGAAGGAGTAGACCGTGGCCGCGAGGCCGAAGGCGGCCACCTGGTCGGCCAGCCACATCGCGCTGCCGCCCTCGTACGAGCCGAACTCGATGATGCTGCCCGGCCGCAGGTCCTGCAGCAGCTCGGCATAGATCGCGAGATCCATCGGGCACTTCACGCAGAGCCGCCCCTTGTAGCGGTAGTCCACCACGCCGAGCTGCATGGTGTTGACGAAGGCGGCCGTCATGGCGGAGCGGACCGGCACGCGATCCTTCTTCGGCACTCCCGGCCGCACCGTGGCGGCGTCGCGTGATGTCATCGCGCTGTCTGCTCCCTTGCGTCCAGGTAGGGCGTCTCGGCGCCGATATCCGTCATCTCGAGATTGACGAGCGAGGAGATGTGCAGCTCCGGCGTCGGCTCGACGACGATCTCGACGGCGTCGAAGCGCACGTCAAGCTTCGTGCCGTCCTCGCCGGCGAGCGCGGCGGTGAGGAAATAGGTGCCGCCCGCGAGGGTGCAGCGGAAGCCGATGCGATGCACCCGCCGCTCGCCGGCGGCGAGTCCCGACCGCGGCAGATGCCCCGCCGAGCCGGTATCCCAGCCGAAGATCTCGAAGCCCTTGGTGTCGCGCAGCAGCACGCCGTAGTGCAGCGGACCGGTGGCGGCGTGCGCGGCGAGCTCGAGCCGCAGCTCGTACGCCTCGCGGCTCAGCAGGCGGCTCACCGGCGCGCCGTGGCGATCGACGATCTCGATCCGCGCGATCTGGACCGAATGGGTGCCGTAGCGCATCTCGCGGCCATGCTCGGGCGCGGGCTTCGGACCGTCCGGCGCGTCGGAGGCGGGGAAGCCGCCAGGTGTGGCGGCTTCGCGCGATGCGGCTGTCGCGCGCGCGCCATCGCCCGGGCCGAACAGCAGCTCGTGGTAGCGGTTGCCCACATCGTTCGGCTCGCCCTCGGCGATGATCCGACCCCGCTCCAGCAGCACGGCTCGATCGCAAATCGCGACGACAGTCTGGATCGAGTGACTGACGAACAGGATCGTCCGCCCCTCGTTCTTGAACCGGCGGATGCGGTCGAACGACTTCAGCTGAAACCGCGCATCGCCGACGCTCAGCGCCTCGTCGATGATCAGCACATCCGGATCGACCGCGGTCGCGACCGCGAAGGCAAGCCTGGCCTGCATGCCGCTCGAGTAGGTGCGCAGCGGACGGTCGACGAACTCCTCGAGCTCGGCGAAGGCGACGATCTCGTCCAGCTTCCCCTTCACCTCGGCGCGCGACATGCCGAGGCACATGCCGCCCAGCAGAACGTTCTCGCGGCCGGTGTATTCGGGGTGGAAGCCGGTGCCGAGTTCCAGGATCGCGGCGACGCGCCCGTCCACCCGCACGCTGCCGGCGGTCGCGTCGAGCGTGCCGGCGACGATGCGCAACAGCGTGCTCTTGCCGGCGCCGTTGCGGCCGAGCAGGCCGAGCACCGTGCCCGCGGGCACGTCGAGCGAGACATCATCGAGTGCCACGAACTCGGCATGTCGGCGCCGACCCGTCAGCGCCTCCACCAGCAGGTCGTGCGGCCGCGGCCAGAGCCGGTAGGCCTTGCTGAGCCCGACAATGCTGACGGCGGGGCGGCTCACAGGGCGTTGCCGAACATCGGCTTGAGCGAGCGGAAGCTGCGCCAGCCGACCGAGAGGACCAGCGCGCCGAGCAGCGGGGCGGCGACCCAGGCGAGCGGGCGGGTGATCGTGCCGTAGAACAGCGCATCGCGCAGGCACCAGAGCGGATAGCTGAACGGGCTCGCATGGAAGGCGAGCTCGAGCCAGGCCGGCGTCGCGGCCGGCGCATAGAGGATCGGGTGCAGGAACAGCCCGACCGTCAGCAGCAGCGCGACCACGTCCTTGAGGTCGCGCAGCATGACGCCGACCGCGGCGAGCAGCAGCGCGACGCCGAGCAGCAGCGCCGTGTAGAACACGATCGCCGCCGGCAGCAGCACCAGCAGGCCGAACAGGCTGCCATGGCCGGCCGCGAGCGCCGCGCCGATCGCGACCAGCAGCCCGATCGCCAGCGTCGGCGCCGCGCCGAGCACGGTCTTGATCGGCAGGATCTCGCTTGGGAACACGATCTGCTTCACCAGGTTGGCATTGCCGACGATCGCCTGGGTCGAGCGCCCGACCGCGTCCTGCAAGGCCACCCACGGGCCGAGCGCCGCGAGCACGAAGGCGACGAAGGCGAAGCTGTTGTCGGCTTCGCCCAGCCGGGCGCGGAAGATCACCGCGAAGGCGAAGACGTAGACGCCCATCAGCAGCAGGGGGGAGAGCACCGCCCAGGCCGAGCCGAGCGCGCTGCCAACGTAGCGGTTGCGCACCTCGCGGCCGGTCATGGTCACGATCAGTTCGCGGTGGCGGCGCATGAACCGCGCCACCTCGAGCACGGCGCCGGCATTCAGCGACGGGCTGAGCGCCCTGAGGCCAAGCCCGCTCATCGGCCGCGCGCGGCACCCGGCGGTGCCGCCCGCGGCGACAGCAGGCATCCGTCCATCACAGAACCCGTCACGCCGCGCCGAGGGCGCGCGCAGGCTGCCCGGCCGCGTCGCGCCGGAGCACCGGCACGTCGCGCTCGGCCGTGCCGCGCGGCGGTTCGAGCCCGTAGGCCTCAATCGTTTCGGCGATCATCCGCTGCATCCCGAAGCTGGCCCGGACGAAGCGCGGCCCCTCGCGCCGCGCGCGCGCGAGCGCCGCGCGATCGCCCGCCAGCGCCACCACCGCGTCGGCGATCACCGCCGCGTCCCGCTCGGGCACCACCGTCCCGGTGAGGCCGTCGGCGACCGCTTCCGGCGCGCCGCCGGCCCGCGTGCACACCACCGGCGTGCCCATGGCCTGCGCCTCGATCAGCACGTTCGGCAGCCCCTCGCCGTGCGAGGTGAGCACAAACACGTCCATCATCCCCATGGCGCGCAACGGATCGTCCGTGACGCCGGCGAAGATCACGCGGTCGGCGATGCCGGCGCTCGCCGCCCGCTCGCGCATCGCGGAAAGCAGCTCACCCTGGCCGAACAGCACGAAGCGCGCCGAGGGCAGCCGCGCCGCCACCCGTGCCGCCGCGTCGAGCCAGAGCAGCGGTTCCTTCTCCGCGGCGAAGCGGAACACACCGCCGATGACGACGTCCTCGGGCGCCAGTCCGTGCCGCGCACGCTCCGCCGCGCGCTCGGCCTCGGTCAGCGGCGCGCAGTCCGCCACCTCGATGCCGTTGTGAATGACGCGGATGCGTTCGCGCGCGATGCCGATCCAGTCGGCGTAATCGTCGGCGCCGGCCCGGCTGTTGTTCAGGAAGTGCACGTTCGACAGCGCGGCGAGGCCGCGATAGGCCGGGTCCATGTAGGGTTTGTAGAGCGCGAAGTGATGCGGCGCCAGATTGCGCCCCGACAGCACGATCCGCGGCACGCCCGCGATCGCCGCGGCGAGGCCGGCGCGCACGCAGTCCCAGTCGAGCCACGCATGCACAATCTCGGGCCGCGCGCGGCGGAACTCCAGCACCAGGTTGGCGATGTCGACGACGAGCGCCTCGGGCAGCGCCCGACCGGCGCGACGCAGCTCGGTAGGCATGGCAGGATCGGAGAGGCTGCTGATCGTGCGCTCGATCTCGCGCACGGGGATCCCGGCCTTGACCAACCGCCCGAGATGGAAGTCGTGCCGCGCCGGGCCGGTGTTGAGCGCATGCGCCAGCAGCGAGACGTCGCGCAGGCCGGCGCCGGCGAGCCCGATCAGCGTGTTCGCCACCTGCCGCTCCGCCCCGCCGGGGGCGAGGTTGCCGCAGACCAGGATGATCCGCCCGGACACCGCGTCGGTGCGCGGCCGCGCGCCGGCCAGCATCGCGGCGACTGTCGCGTCCATGCTGCGCAGGCGGGCGGCGAGCCGGCGCGGCAGCAGCGCCATCGCGCCGATACGTTCCGTCCTCCTAATGATACTGTCGCGCAGCGTGGCGAGTCGCTCGTGCAGGCGCAAGCGCACGAGATTGGCACGCTGGAGCATCGGCAACGGCAGGCGGACCCAGTATCCGGCGACAGCGACGCGCAGGTCATGCACGCCATGCCGCCAAGCCTGGCCGAGCAGGTAGCGGGTCAGCGTGCGCGGCGAGCCGATGAAGTAGAGGCTGCGGCAGCCGGCGGGAATGACGACGCCGGCACCCGGCTCGGCCGGGTCGCCGGCCGCGGACTCGCTCCGCGCCCGCTCGATCTCGGCACGCGAACAGACCACCGCCACGGCGGGATCGGCCTGCCAGCGCTCGCGCTGCTCGAACGTCACGGTGCCGCCGATCAGCAGGCCGAGCGGGCCTCCGCCGGCGCGCCGATGGTGCTTGAGCGCCGAGGCAATCAGCGCCTCGCGCGTGGCAGCCGGTGCCTCGGCGCTCGGGGCAGCGGTGGGGGCGCCGACGCCGGGCCGCCGCCGCAGCCGGCCGGCCGCCCGGCGCAGGCGCGAGCGCAGGACGCCGAACACCTCGCGTTCGGCGGCGGCGAGCCGGGCGCTCAGCGTGGCGATGGTCCGATCCCGGTCGGCGAGCGCCTCCGCGGCCGCCGCGCGATCGGCGAACAGGCTGCGGAAGGCGTTGGCATAGTGGATCTCGAGCAGATCCTGCTGGTCGACGATCTCGGCGCGCACGGGCGTGATCGCGGGCAGCGCCTTCGCCCATGGCGCGCCCGCCTCGGGAACGGCGAGCACCGCGTTGCAGAGCGCCGAGGACGGCGGCTCGGCTTGGTCGCCGGCGCGGTAGAGGAAGGTCGAGGGCGCGAGCACCAGCGGCGGCCATTCCCGGAGCGTCAGGCCCGCGCGCGCCGTCTCGCTCACCCAACTCGCGAGCGGGCGGCTGAAGCGGCACGCCGCGCCCGTCTCGCCCGGGGGCGTGCGCAGGAACAGAGCCGGCGTGCCGGCGCGGGCGAGGGCCGCGAACAGCCCGGCAAAGGCCGAATCGGGCAGCGTGTCCGGCCCGCCGGCGGAGACCACGAGCGTGCCCGCCGGATCGGTGCCGGCGATGCGGGCGAGCGCGGCGTCGGCTGCGTCATCGCGGATCGGCACCGTGTCGACATCGACCAGTTCGGCGAAGGCCTCGGCGAGCAGCGGCGGGCCTGCATGCAGCTCGATGATGCGACGCGCGCCGGTGTGGCGCACCACGGCGGTGGCGAAGGCGGTCAGCAATGCGGCCGTGCGCGGCGGCAACAGCGGCTCCGCGCGCAGGCGCGCGGCGAGGTCGGCGCGCGCCTGCG
>CAZHMM010000188.1:0-6844 GCA_964533585.1 uncultured Elioraea sp. | reverse complement strand
TCGTCCATGCCGAAGCGCGCGATCAGGCGATAGGCGGCGGCGAGATCCTCGCGCAGCGCGCGCTCGGTCACCTCGGCTGCGGGCGGTTGCGGCGGCATCGCGTTCATGCGGTGATCCGTTGCGGTCGGTTACCGTCCCCTCGGGGTGACGGCGCGGGAGTGTCGGCCTAACCTGCCGCGTCATCAAGGGCGGTTGAAGGGCGTCGAGCAATGACCGATCTCGCGGCGGAGCGTCGCTCGCTGCTTGCGCATCTGCGCGCAACGGAGGCGGAGCAGATCGCGCTGCTGCGCGCGTTCCTCCAGGCGCCGTCGGCCAATCCGCCCGGCGACACGCGCCCGGCCGCCGCGGTGCTGGAGCGCTTCCTCGCCGGGCGCGGCCTCGCACCGGCGATCCACGCGGCGCAGCCCGAGCTGCCCAACATCGTCGCCACCTTCGCCGGCCCCCGTCCCGGCGGGCATCTGGTGTTCAACGGCCACATGGATGTGTTCCCGCCGAACGACGCGAATGGCTGGTCGGGCGATCTGCGCGACGGCCGGCTCTATGGCCGCGGTGCCGCCGACATGAAGGCCGGCACGGCGGCGAGCACGATCGCCTTCGCCTCCCTCGCCCGGATCGCGCCCGCGCTCGCCGGCCGCGTGACGCTCACCACCGTCAGCGACGAGGAGACCGGCGGGCGCTGGGGCACGCGCTACCTGTTCGAGACGCTCGGCGAGGCGGTGAAGGGCGATGTGTGCCTGAACGGCGAGCCGTCGGGGCTGAACAACATCCGCTTCATGGAGAAGGGCACGCTGCGCATGACCGTCACGGTGCGCACCAAGGGCGCGCATGGCGGCTATCCGCATCTCTCGCCGAGCGCGATCAAGCTCGCCGCCGCGATCGTCACCGCCTTCGAGGGGCTGCACGGGTTCGAGCCGGCGCTGCCCGAGGCGGTCGCGCGGGCGCTCGCCGATCCGGCCGTGATCGCCGCGCACGATGCCGGGCTCGGCCAGGGCGCCTCGGCGATCGTGCGGCAAGTGGTGTTCAATGCCGGGGTGATCGCGGGTGGGTCGAAGGTGAACGTGCTGCCCGACCGCTGCGCGCTGCAATGCGAGTTCCGCTACCCCTGGGGCCTCGACCGCGCGGCGATGGAGGGCAATGTCCGGCGCATCCTCGCCCGCTTCCCCGAGGCGAGCCTCGCCGTGCACGAGGACCACTCCTATCCGCCCTCGCTCGCCAATCCGGCCGACCCGATGGTCGCCCTCCTCGCCGACGTGGTCGAGCGCGATCTCGGCAAGCCCCGCCCCGTGCCGTGCTGCTCGCTCGGCGGCTCGGACAGCCGCTACTGGCGCTGGGCCGGCGTGCCGGCCTTCCTTTATGGCCCGAGCCCCGTCACGATGGGCCAGGCCGACGAGCACGTCACGGTCGAGGAGTTCCTGCACGTCGCCAAGGCGCATGCGCTGGCCGCCTTCGACTGGCTCGCCGCCCGCACCGCCGCGTAACCCCGGCGCGCTTGCACAGGCGCCGCCGCAGACGGCACTCTCGCCCCACCCCAGCAGCCAGGATTGCCCGCATGCGCGTCTCCCGCAGCCTCGTGATCGCCGCCCTTGCCCTTGCGCTGCCCGCCAGTCCGGCGCTGGCCGACGCGCTGGATGAGGCGGCCGCGCGCGGCACGCTGCGGCTCGGCGTGCGCGCCGATGCCCCACCCTTCTCGGCCTCGGTCGAGGCGGGCCGCTACGAGGGCTACAGCGTCGATCTCTGCCGCGCCGTGGTCGAGGCGGCCGCCGCCAGGGCCGGACGGCCGATCCGGCCGGACTACGTCGCCGTCGATGCCGGCAACCGGCTGACGCTGCTGGCCGAGGGCCGGATCGACCTGCTCTGCGAGGCGACCTCGCGCACGCTCGGCCGCGCCGAGCGGGTGGACTTCTCGCTGCCCACCTTCGTCACCGGGGCCGGGCTGATGCTCCGCCTGGGCCCAAGCCCGATCGCGCTGCCGCCGCTCGGCGGCGGCGGTCTCGGCCTGCCGGCGCAGCCGCCGCGGCGCATCGGCGTGCTCGCCGGCACCACCACCGAGCGCGCGCTGCGCGACCAAGTCGCCGGCGGGTCGCTGGCCGCCCAGATCGTCGAGGCGGCGACGCATCAGGACGGGCTCGCGGCGCTGACGGCGGGACTGACCGACGCCTATACCGCCGACCTCGAGATCCTGGTCGCGCTGCGGGCGCAGGCGGCGGACCCGAATGCGCTCGCGATCGCCGACCAGACGCTGACGCTCGAGAGCTACGCGCTCGGCGTGCGGCCGGGCGCGCGCGCGCTGCGCGTGCTCGCCGACCGCACGCTCGCCGAGCTCGCCCGCTCCGGCCGGCTGATCGAGATGGCCGAGCGGCACTTCCCCGGGCGGCGTCCGGGCAATACCTTCGCCGCGATGACGCTGCTGAACGCCCTGCCGGATTGACGGAGCCCGCCGCGTGACCCCGCGCAAGGCCGTCAACCGCACCTATGACGAGATCGCGGTCGGCGACAGCGCCGCCGAGACGCGGGCGCTGACGGCGGATGATCTCGTGCTGTTCGCGCACGCTTCCGGCAATCTCAACCCGATCCATCTGCCGGGCCGGCAGGGCGAGGGCGACGACGAGCCGGCGGTCGCCCCCGGCATGTGGATCGCGGCGCTGTTCTCGTCGGTGCTGGGCAACCGCCTGCCCGGCCCCGGCACGCGCTACCGCAGCCAGACCGTGCGATTCCTCGCCCCCGCCCGCATCGGCGACACGCTGACGACGACGGTGACGGCGAAGCTCAAGCTGGCCGACTCGGTGATCGTGTTCGACGGGCGCGTGGTGAACCAGCGCGGCGAGGTCGTGGCGGAGGCCGAGGCGGAGGTCGCGGCCCCGACGCGGCGCGTCACGCTCGAGGATGCCGGGCTGCCGCGGCTCGCGCTGCACCGGCGCGCCAAGTTCGATGCGCTGATCGCCGCCTGCGCGCCGCTCGCGCCGCTGCCGACCGCGATCGCGCATCCCTGCGACGGCCCAAGCCTCGCCGGCGCGCTGGAAGCGGCGCGGGCGCGGCTGATCGTGCCGATCCTGGTGGGCCCCCGCGCGCGCATCGCGGCGGCGGCCGCCGAGGCCGGGCTCGATCTCGCCGGCATCGAGCTGGTCGACACGCCGCACAGCCACGCCTCGGCCGAACGGGCGGTCGCGCTGGTGCACGAGGACCGCGCGCAGGCGGTGATGAAGGGCGCGCTCCACTCCGACGAGCTGCTCGCCGAGATCGTCAAGCGCGAGGGCGGGCTGCGCACCAAGCGCCGCGTCAGCCACGCCTTCGTGCTCGACGCGCCGGTGCTCGATCACCTGCTGATCGTCACCGACGCGGCGATCAACATCCTGCCCGACCTGATGACCAAGGCGGACATCACGCAGAACGCGATCGACCTCGCCCGCGCGATCGGCATCGTCAGGCCGAAGGCCGCGGTGATGAGCGCGGTCGAGACGGTGAACCCGTCGATCCCCTCCTCGCTCGATGCGGCGGTGCTGTCGAAGATGGCCGATCGCGGCCAGATCACCGGCGGCCTCGTCGACGGGCCGCTGGCGATGGACAACGCGATCGATCTCGATGCCGCGCGCACCAAGGGCATCACCTCGCTGGTGGCCGGGCGGGCCGAGATCCTGGTCGTGCCGAATCTCGAGGCCGGCAACATGCTGGCCAAGAACCTGACCTTTGTCGCCCAGGCGGACGCAGCCGGGCTGGTGCTCGGCGCTGCGGTGCCGGTGATGCTGACCAGCCGGGCCGACGACGTGCGCGCGCGGCTCGCCTCGGCCGCGCTCGCGGTGCTGTACCGGCACTGGCAGATGACCGGGGTGTCGGCGGTGCCGGCGGCGGACGGCGCGGCGTGACCGACGCGATCCTGGTCGTCAACGCGGGCTCGTCCTCGATCAAGGTGGAGCTGTTCGCGGCCGACGACGCGCTCGCCTCGCTGCTGTCCGGCCAGATCGAGGCGATCGGGCTCGCGCCGCGGCTGCGCCTGCGCGACGCCGCCGGAACGACGGTCGCGGATCAGGCCTGGGCAGAGGGCGAGGGCCCGCGCGATCACCGGGCGGCGCTGGCGGCGATCAGCGCGGCGCTGGCGCGCGGTGCGCGGGATCGGCGGATCGTCGCGATCGGCCATCGCGTGGTGCATGGAGGCGCGGCACTCGCCGCCCCGGTGGTGATCGATCCGGCCATCCGGGCCGAGCTCGCGGCGCTGACGCCGCTCGCGCCGCTGCACCAGCCGCACAACCTCGCCGGCATCGATGCGATGGCCGAACTGCATCCCGGCGCGATGCAGGTGGCCTGCTTCGACACCGCGTTCCACCGCGGCCACCCCTGGGTCGCCGATACCTTCGCCCTGCCGCGCGCGCTCTATGCGCGCGGCATCCGCCGCTACGGCTTCCACGGCCTGTCCTACGCCTATGTCGCGATGCGGCTGGCCGAGGTGGCACCGGAGATCGCCGCCGGGCGCGTGGTCGTGGCGCATCTCGGCAACGGCGCCTCGATGTGCGCGATCCGCGACGGACGCTCGATCGACTCGACGATGGGCTTCACGGCGCTGGACGGGCTGCCGATGGGCACGCGCTCGGGCCAGATCGACCCGGGCGTGCTGCTGCACCTGCTGACCGCGGAAGGCTTCGACGCGCCGGCGCTGAGCAGGCTGCTCTACCACGAGAGCGGGCTCAAGGGCCTGTCGGGCCTGTCGAGCGACATGCGCGCGCTGGAGGCGGCGGGCACGGCCGAGGCGGGCGAGGCGATCGGCTACTTCGTCTACCGCATCCGCAAGGAGCTCGGCGCGCTCGCCGCCGCGCTCGGCGGGCTGGACGCGCTGGTGTTCACCGCCGGCATCGGCGAGAACAGCGCCGCGATCCGCGCCGCCGTGTGCGCCGGGATGGAATGGCTCGGCATCGCGCTCGACGCGGCGGCGAACGCGCGCGGCGCGAGCGTGATCTCCGCCCCCGCCAGCCGCGTGACCGTGCTGCGCCTGCCGACCGACGAGGAGCGCATGATCGCGCTGGAGACGATCCGGCTGCTGCGCGGCTGAACCCGCTCAGCGGCTCATCAGCAGCGTCAGGTCGGCGTGCTCGAGCACGTGGCGCGTCACGCCGCCGAGGATGAGCTGGCGCAGCCGGCTGTGGCTGTAGGCGCCCATGACCAGCAGGTCGGCCTCGAACTCCTTGGCGGCGGCCAGCATGCCGGCGCCGACGGAGTTGTTCACCGGCTTGAACTGCTTGGTGTCGGCCTTCACGCCGTGCCAGGCGAGGTAGTCGATCAGCCCCGTCACGTCCGGCCCGCGGCGCTGATACTCCTCGGCGTGCAGCACAACGACCGCCTCGGCGCGCTCGACCCAGGGCAGCCCGCCGGCGACCGCGGCCGCCGACTCGGCGGTGCCATTCCAGCCGATGCAGACACGCCGGCCGAGAGTCTCGGGGGCGGTCCGGGCGGCGACCATCACCGGCCGGCCGGAGTCGAACAGCACCGCGTGCAGCGCGTCGGAGGTGGAGACGTCGTCCCCCGCCTCGGGATGCGCGAGCACGACGAAGTCGGACAGCCGCGCCTGCTGCGCCACCACGTCCTCCTCGCGCCCGACCACCGAGCCGAAGCTCGCCGTCACCGCCCCGGCGCTGAACGCCGCCGCCGGGTCGGTGACGATGGGGATGCCGTGCTCCTCGACATAGCGTGAGAACAGCGCCTGGACGCCCTGGGCGCGCTCCGCGCTCTCGCGCTCGGTCGCGCTCATCATCTCCTCGATCATCGCCCCCGACAGGCCCTCGCCGGCGAGCGGGGCGACGTCGCGCGGGTCGATGCGCACATGCAGGCCATGCACATGCGCCTTCCAGATCCGTGCCGCCATGAAGGCGGTGGCGAGCGCGGCCTCGCCGGCCTCGGTGCCGATCACCGGCAGCAGCAATTTGCGGTAGGGCATGCGCCTTCCCCTGTGGTTCGTCTCTCCGATCCAAATCCTAGCACGCCACAGGCGGGCGCATCACGGCTTCGCGATCAGGTTCCGGGCGCGATCCTGCACCGCCGGGTCCGAGGCGTCGAGCCGCATCCAGGTGATCGGCCCGGGATCGCGCGCGGCCGTCGCGCGCAGCACCGCGACATCGGCGTCCGAGGCGTCGCCCTGGCGGGTGAGCAGGCGGGCCTCCAGCACGGCGAGCGGCGCTTCCAGCCAGAGGCCGCGGAAGGCCACGGCCGCAGCGGCGGCGATCGCCTCGATCCGGGCCCGTTCGGCCGGGTCGAGGAACACCGCATCGGCGATCGCGGCATGGCCGCCGGCGAGCGCCGTCCCGGCCCCCTCCTCCAGCGCGGCATAGACCGCGTCGGTCGCCGCGCGCGTGTAGGCCTCGGACGGCAGCCGGTCCTCGGGCGCGCATCCGGCCAGGCGCTTGCGGATCTCGTCCGAGCGCAGGATCAGCGCGCCCGGGGCGGCGCCGAGCGCCGGCGCGAGGGCGCGCGCGAGCGTGGTCTTGCCGGTGCCCTGCAGCCCGCCGATGGCGACGAGGCAGGGCGGCGGCGGATCGAGCGCGGCCTGGGCGAAGGCGAGGTAGCGCGCGGCCTCGGCCCGTCCGAGCCGGGCCAGCACATGCGCGCGCACCATCGCCCGGCAGGAGAGCCAGAGCGGCAGCCCGCGCGTCAGCGCGACATCGCCGCTCAGCGCGACATAGCGGTTCAGCACCCGGTTCGCGGCCGCCCGGTCCGCCCGCGCCTCCAGGTCCATCAGCAGGAAGGCGAGGTCGTAGCCGAGGTCGATGGTCGCGAGGTCCTCGTCGAACTCCAGCGCGTCGAACGGCGCCGGGCGGCCCTGCCAGAGACAGAGATTGCCGAGATGCAGGTCGCCATGGGCGCG
>CAZHMM010000187.1:0-6855 GCA_964533585.1 uncultured Elioraea sp. | reverse complement strand
CTTCGGCGATGTTGCGAAGCGCCGAGGCGCGCTCGGACGGGTCGCCGATGCCGCGCGCCGTGGCCAGGGCCTCGGCCATGACGCAGGGCGCGTCTGGCGCCGCCCGACACCGCCGCCATGCCGCATGCCCCGCCAATGCCGCCGCCACCCATTCCGCTGGCAGCGCAAAGTTCAGGTTCTGCCCGCGCCCCAACTGGAAGGTCGTCAGCCCGATGAGCCGTCCCCGCTCGTCGAACAACCCTCCGCCCGATGAGCCGGGCGAGATCGGCGCCGTGGTCTGCACCACGGGGCCGCCCTCGGCCGCGCGCAACTGCGACACCAGCCCGGCCGAAAGGCTCAGCTCCAACCCCTCCGGCGCGCCGACCGCATAGACCGCCGCGCCCACCCGCAGCCGCGCCGCCTCGCCCAGCGTCACCGCCGGCGCGTCGAGCGTCGGCACGTCCAGGAGGCAGACGTCGCGCGCGGCCTCGGTCCGTACCGGATTTGCGGCATGGCCGATACGGGCACGCCGCACCACGATCTGCGCCGCATCGCCCAGCACGTGGCAGTTCGTCGCCACGAGCCGGGGCGCCACCACCACCCCGCTGCCCTGCGCCGCAGCCTCCACCACCACCACGGAGGGCGCGGCGGCGGCGAACACACGCTCGGCGGTCGTGGCCGAGGCCGCCAGCACGGGCGCGGCGAAGAGCAACGCCGTGAGCCCGGCATGAAGCAACCCAAGGCGAAGCGGCCCGTCCCGCTTCGCGCCCGCGCCACCTCCGCCCGAAACCGGTATTCCCCGCGCCATGGCCCCATCCGCGTGGCCTGAACCCCATGATGTTGCGCGACCTGCCCGTTCCGGGCAACGGCGATGCCGAGGGCTCGTCAGCGCGGCAGTCCGGCGCGGCCGAGCCCGTCGAGCAGCCGCGCCTGCGTGGCCGGATCGAGCACCATCGACCGCCCAACCTGACTCACCGTGATGTCGGGGAAGGCGCGCCGGAGTTCCGTCATCGATCGCCGCGCCACTTCGTGCGCGCCTGCCTGCATGGCGGCACCCGCCAGCAGGCGATTGACCCAGGTCAGCGTGGGCCGGATCTCCAGCGCGCGGCTGAACGCGCGGGCGGCGCGGCCGAACTCGGCCAGGCGGCCGGGCAGAGCAGGTGTTCCTGTTCCGTCCACGCCCCGACTATAGGCACGCGCGGGCAGTTGGCTACGGCATCTACGGCACGCAACGCATATTCGCTGGCACCTTGCCGCAAGGCGCCGCGACGGGCGAGGGTCAACCGGCGAGTGTGCGGCGGCGACGGACATGATCCCGGGGGGGGGGCCCCGCCTTCCCCGCGATGGCAGGGCCAGCATCGAAGCAGGGCGGCGAGGCGGCCGAAGTCGGTCCTGGCGGCAGGATAGGATGTGCCTTTCCCTCCCCGTGTGCGCGGAGCATTTCTGGCCGGCATGCCTGTCCGTCCCGAAGCCTGGCTGAAGGTCACGCCCTGCGGGCTCTGGTGCGAGCCCGCCGATCTGTACGTCGATCCGGTCCGCACCGTGCCGCGCGCGGTGGTGACGCACGCACATTCGGATCACGCGCGACCCGGCCACGGCGCGGTGCTCGCCACTCCCGAGACGCTCGCGCTGATGACACGACGGCTCGGCGACGGGCGGGCCGGCGAGACGCAGCAGGCGCTCGGCTACGGCGAGACGCTCGAGGTGAACGGCGTGCGCGTGACGCTACGCCCCGCCGGCCACGTGCTCGGCAGCGCGCAGGTGGTGCTGGAGTGGCAGGGGAGCCGCGCGGTCGTCTCGGGCGACTACACGCCGCGGCCGCAGCCGACCTGCGCCGCCTTCGAGCCGGTGCCCTGCGACCTGTTCGTCACCGAGGCGACCTTCGCCCTGCCGGTGTTCCGCCACCCACCGGCGCAGGCGGAGATCGCGCGGCTGCTGCACAGTCTGCGTGTATTTCCGGAGCGCACGCATGTCGTCGGCGTCTATGCGCTTGGCAAGTGCCAGCGCGTGCTCAGCCTGCTGCGCGCGTGCGGCTACGACGCGCCGATCTACCTGCACGGCGCGCTGCCGCCGATGACCGAGGTCTACGAGTCGTTCGGCCAGGAGTTCGGTGATCTGCGCCCGGCGACGGTGGCGAACAAGACGGCGCTGAGGGGCGCGATCGTGCTCGCCCCGCCGGGCGCGATCCAGGACCGCTGGGCGCGCCGGCTGAACGATCCCGTAGTGGCACTCGCCTCGGGCTGGATGCGCGTGCGCCAGCGCGCCAGGAGCCGCGGCGTCGAACTGCCGCTGGTGATCTCCGACCATGCCGACTGGGATGAGCTGAACGCGACGATCGATGCGGTCGGCGCGCCAGAGGTGTGGGTGACGCATGGGCGCGAGGAGGCGCTGATCCATGCCTGCGCGCAGCGCGGCGTGCGTGGCCGCGCGCTGCATCTGATCGGCCGCGGCGAGGAGGACGAGGCAGTGGAGGCGGCCGGATGAGAGCCTTCGCCGATCTGTTGGAACGACTGGTGTTCACGCCGGCGCGCAGCACCAAGCTCGCACTGCTGCGCGACTGGATCGCGACCCAGCCCGATCCGGATCGCGGCATCGGGCTCGCCGCGATCACCGGCGAGCTCTCCTTCACCGCCGCCAAGGCAGGGCTGATCCGCGCGCTCGCCGCCGAGCGCACCGATCCCGTCCTGTTCGCGCTGAGCTACGACTACGTCGGTGACCTCGCCGAGACGGTCAGCCTGATCTGGCCGGCACGCCCGGGTGTGAACGCGGCGCCGCCGTCGCTCGCCGCAGTGGCCGAGACGCTGGCGACGGCGACCAGGGCCGATCTGCCCGGGATCGTCGCAGGCTGGCTCGATGCGCTGGATGCGTCGTCGCGGCTGGCGCTGCTCAAGTTGATCACCGGCGGATTGCGCGTCGGCGTCTCGGCGCGGCTGGCGAAGGTCGCGCTCGCCGAGCACTTCGCCCGCCCGGTGGACGAGATCGAGGAGGCGTGGCCCGCGGTCGATCCGCCCTATCGGCCGCTGTTCCGCTGGCTTGAGGGCGCAGGCCCGCAGCCGCGCGCGGCGGAGGCGCCGGTGTTCCGACCGCTGATGCTGGCCACACCGCTGGAGGAGGTCGAGCTCGCGGCGCTCGATCCGGCTGCGTTTCGCGCGGAGTGGAAGTGGGATGGCATCCGCGTCCAGCTGGTCGCCACCCGGCTCGGGCGGAAGATCTGGTCGCGCGGCGGCGAGGACATCACCCGCGCCTTCCCGGAGATCGCAGCCGCGATGGAGCCGCTGCACGCCGTGCTCGATGGCGAGCTGCTGGTGATCCGCGAGGGCGCGGTCGCACCGTTCAGCGATCTCCAGCAGCGGCTGAACCGCAAGTCGGTCGGGCCGAAGCTGCTGCGCAACTATCCGTGCGCGGTGCGGCTCTACGACATCCTGTTCGAGGGCGAGGAGGATCTGCGCGCGCTGCCCTTCGATGCACGGCGGGCACGGCTTGAGGCGTGGCTCGCGCGGGTGCGCCCTGAGCGGATGGATCTCTCGGCACTGGTGCCCTTCGCCTCGTGGGAGGACTTGGCCCGCCTGCGCGCGGGGGCGCGCGAAGCGGCGATCGAGGGGCTGATGCTGAAGCGGGCCGACAGCGCCTATCTCGCCGGGCGGCCGAAGGGGCCGTGGTTCAAGTGGAAGCGCGATCCGCTGACGATCGATGCGGTGCTGATGTACGCCCAACGGGGCCACGGCAAGCGCTCGTCGTTCTACTCGGACTACACCTTCGGGCTGTGGCGCGCCGACGGCGAACTCGTGCCCGTCGGCAAGGCCTATTTCGGCTTCACCGACCAGGAACTCGCCTGGCTCGACCGTTGGATCCGCGCCAATACGGTGAACCGGTTCGGCCCGGTTCGCGAGGTCGAGAAGGCGCTCGTGCTGGAGATCGCCTTCGACGCAGCCCAGCTCTCGAGCCGCCACAGATCGGGCGTGGCGCTGCGTTTTCCGCGTATCGCCCGCATCCGCGGCGACAAGCCGGCGGCCGAAGCGGATGCGCTGGACACGCTCTTGCGACTTGTCGAAAACCGCCCTGATCGGTCATCCGGCTGACGCACGGCAGAGGGGAGAGCGCATGGCCAAGGCAATCCACATGATGATCCGCGTGATGCAGGAGAAGCGCTCGGTGGAATTCTACCGACAGGCGCTCGGGCTCGGCATCGCCGACCGGTTCGAGTTCGACTCGTTCACCCTGGTCTATCTGCGCAATCCGGAGGCCGATTTCGAGATCGAACTGACGATCAATCACGGCCGGACCGAGCCCTATGCGCTCGGCAATGGCTACGGCCATGTCGCGGTGGCGGTGGATGATCTCGATGTCGAGCATGCGCGGCTCACGGCGGCGGGCTTTGCGCCCGAGCCGATCAAGGAGTTCCACCGCGAGGGCGCGCTGATGGCGCGGTTCTTCTTCCTGACCGATCCCGACGGCTATCGCATCGAGGTCTTGCAGCGGCATGGGCGGTATCGTTGAGGCGGCCCGCCGCGGCCGCCGGCGGCGCCTCGGGGTGGCCGTCGCGGCGGCTCTCGCGTGGGCCGGCACCGCGACGGCCGCGGTGGAACCGGAACGGCGCTGGTCCGTCACCGGCTTCACCGGGATCTCGGTCGACGACGCCACGCTCGGCCAGACGATCGGGGAGCCGTGGAGCCGCACCCTCGCCGAGGACACGTTTCTTGGGCTTGCCGGTTCCTACCGGGTCGTTCGGTTCCGGCGCTGGTTCACGCTGGATGTGGAGCTTGGCGCCGGGGCGCGGCTCGGACAGACGGACGCGGCGGAGGGTTGGACGGCGCTCTTTCTCCGCTTCGACGGATTTTCCTGGCGCGACCGGCTCTATACGACCGTCGGCGTGAGCACCGGTCTCAACGTGATCTCGCGCCTGCCGCGCGAGGAGACCGGCCCGCCCTGGGACCCGAAGCCGAACCGATCGCATCTGCTGCACTACTTCTCCCCCGAGATCGCGGTCGCGCTGCCGCACCGACGGCAGTACGAGCTGGTGTTGCGGGTGCACCACCGCAGCGGCGTCTACGGCGCCTTCAATGGCTTGCGCGGAGGGTCCGACGCGATCGCGATCGGCTACCGCTATCGCCTGCCCTTCCATTGACCGCGCGCCGCACGCGTGGTGCGCTCGCGCCTTCACCGAACAGGGAGGTTGCGACCGGATGATCGAGAACCATGCGCTGACGCGCATCAAGGCCGGAGGTGTGGCCATCGGGCTCGGTGTGCATCATTTGCGCACCGCCGCGACGGGCATGCTGGCCGAGGCGGCCGGCTTCGACTGGCTGTTCATCGACGCGGAGCATGGCGGGTTCAGCGAAGACCAGGCGACCCAGATCGCGATCGCGGCGCTGCCGACGCGGGTGACGCCGATCGTGCGTGTGTGCAAGGGCGCGCTCGACCAGGCGCCGCGCGTGCTCGACAACGGCGCGATGGGGGTGGTGATCCCGCATATCGATACGGTGGAGGAGGCGCAGGCGGTCGTGGATGCCTGCAAGTATCCGCCGGTCGGGCATCGCAGCCTGGGCGGGCCGCCGGCGCAGGCGCGGTTCGCGGTGATGCCGGCAGGCGAGATGATGGCGGAGATGAACCAGCGCTTGCTGACGGTGGTGATGATCGAGACGCCGCAGGCGGTGGAGAACGCCGATGCGATCGCTGGCGTGCCCGGGATCGACAGCCTGATGATCGGCACCTCGGATCTGACCGCCGAGATGGGCATCCCGGGCCAGATCGGCCATGACCGCGTCCAGGCCGCCTATGCGGCGGTGATCGGCGCGTGCCAGAAGCATGGCAAGATCGCCGGGATGGGCGGCGTCTATGACGAGCAGAACGCGCCGGTCTATATCGGCATGGGCGTGCGGCTCGTGCTGGCGGGCAGCGACCATGCGCTGCTGATGCCGGCCTTGAAGGCGCGCTCAGGGTTCCTGCGCTCGATCAAGGCGTAACGGGATCAAAGGGCCAATGGCCCTTTGCGGGTGCAGGGCGGCGCCCTGCCGGGGGTACAGGGGGCGGAGCCCCCTGCCTCACTCGGTGAAGTAGAGCCGCGCGGGATTGTCCACCAGGATCATCTCGCGCGTCTTCGCATCCGGCACCCAGTCGAGCAGCAGGTCGAGTTCCTTGGCGTCATCGGGCTTCGGGTTCATGT
This sequence comes from uncultured Elioraea sp., assembly GCA_964533585.1. Lineage (GTDB taxonomy): Bacteria > Pseudomonadota > Alphaproteobacteria > Acetobacterales > Acetobacteraceae > Elioraea. The sequence goes on along the minus strand of CAZHMM010000187.1, from coordinate 713 downwards.
TTGGGTGCGGCCAGTTGGCGCCGTAGAGCAGCCGGTCCGGCCGCGTCTCGACGAGCGTGCGCACGCGCTGCTCGACGTCGCCGTAAGGCCACCCCGTGCTCGACGAGTAGTAGAACCCCGAGAGCTTCACGTAGACCTTGCCGGTCTCGACCATGCGCAGCAGCGCCCGAAACGCGGGATGCGTGGCGGTCGCCATGGCGCCCGGGCCGGGCGGTACGCGGCCGAGATGGTCGATGATCACGGGGCAGGGGAGGCGGGCGATCAGGTCGGCCCAGGCAGGCATCTTCGTCCCGTCCGGATCCTGCATGATAATGTGCCAGCCGAGCGGGGCGATGCGTTTCGTCATCGGTTCGACATCATCGAGGCTGAGCCACTTGGAGCCGAAGAAGAAGCGCAGGCCCCGCGCGCCCTGCCGGTGCAGGTCGCGGAACCCGGCCTCGGTCTCGTCGGGCCTGGTGATCACGACGGCGCGGGCGCGTTCGATTCCGATCTTCTCGACCGCCTCGAGGGTGCAGCGGTTGTCATGGCCGTAGGCGCCAGCCTGAACCACCGCGACACGGTCAAAGCCGAGCCCATCCATCAGCGCGGCCTTGTAGGCCTGCCAGTCATGGGGCTTCTCGCCGATCTCGGGGGCGAGATAGGGGAAGCGGTCGGGGTCGTAGACGTGGCTGTGGCATTCCACCGCGCCGCGCGGCAGGACGAGTTGCGGGCGT
>CAZHMM010000186.1:0-6859 GCA_964533585.1 uncultured Elioraea sp. | reverse complement strand
ACGACCGCGCCGGTCATGTGCGCGCCGGCCTCGGAGGCGAGCAGCAGCAACGGGCCGGCGAGATCCGCGGGCGTGCCGAGGCGGCGCTGCGGGATGCGCCGGATCATCGCCTGCCCGGCCTCCGAGGTGAAGAACTCACGGTTGAGCGCGGTCTCGACATAGCCGGGAGCGAGGGCGTTGACGCGGATGCGGTGGCGCGCCCATTCCACGGCGAGCTGGCGGGTGAGCTGGATCAGCCCGGCCTTGGCTGCGGTGTAGCCCGCCACACCGCCGATCACGCGCGCGCCCAGGATCGAGGCGATGTTGACGATCGCGCCGGGCCGGTCCGCCGCGACCAGCCGGCGTGCCGCCGCCTGCGCGACCAGGAAGCAGCCGCGCAGGTTCACGTCGTGCACGGCGTCCCACTCGGCCGGCGTCTGCTCGAGCGCCGGCCTGGTCACGGCGGTCCCGGCGTTGTTGACGATCACGTCGCAGGGCGCGCCGCATTCGGCCTCGACGGCGGCGAAGCCAGCGGCGATCGCGGCCGCGTCCGTGACGTCCATGGCAACCGCGGTCGCGCCCAGCTCGGTCCCGAGCGCGGCGCACGCCTCCGGCCGGCGGGCCGCCAGCACGACCCGCGCGCCGGCCGCGTGCAGGGCGCGTGCGAAATGCCCGCCGAGCGCGCCCGACGCGCCGGTGACGAGCGCAAGGCGCCCCTTCAGCGAGAACAGCGCGGCAGGATCCGACATCATCTCCCCTTGCCCGCCGAGGTGCCACGCTTCCGTGGCGCGGGCAATGGCAGGTGCCGCTGGGCCTTGCCCCCGCGCGGGGGGCTTTCTATAGCAGCCCCCGCCCTCCCCTTCGAACCACACGGAGTGCCAGGTGGCCGTTACCGAAGCGCCTGCCGCCAATCCCACGCTTGAGACCATGCGCGCGCTGCTCGCCGAGACGGCAGGCCCGGAGCGGGCCATGGCGGATGCCATCCGCGCGCTGGCGATCGACGCCGTCGAGGCGGCGAAGTCGGGCCACCCGGGCATGCCGATGGGCATGGCCGATGTCGCCGCCGTGCTCTGGACCCGGTTCCTCAAGTTCGACGCCGCCGATCCGCGCTGGCCCGATCGCGACCGCTTCGTGCTCTCGGCCGGGCACGGCTCGATGCTGCTGTATGCGCTGCTGCATCTGACCGGCCACGAGGGCATGGAGATGGAGGAGCTGCGCAATTTCCGCCAGCTCCACAGCCGCACCGCCGGCCACCCAGAGTTCGGCGAGCACCCGGGGATCGAGACCACCACGGGCCCGCTCGGCCAGGGGATCGCCACCGCGGTCGGCATGGCGATGGCCGAACGGATGCTCGCCGCCCGGTTCGGGCGGTCGCTGGTCGATCACCGCACCTGGGTGATCGCCTCGGACGGGGATCTGATGGAGGGGGTGAGCCACGAGGCCGCCTCGCTCGCCGGCCACCTCAAGCTCGCCAAGCTGACGGTGCTCTATGACGACAATGCGATCTCGATCGACGGTCCGACCAGCCTCGCCTGCTCGGACGACACGCTGAAGCGGTTCGCCGCCTATGGCTGGACGACCAAGCGCATCAACGGCCACGACCCGGCCGAGATCGCCGCCGCCCTCTCCTTCGCCCAGCGCGCCGGCAAGCCGACGCTGATCGCCTGCCGCACCATCATCGGCTTCGGCGCGCCCACGAAGGGCGGCAGCGCGGCGACCCACGGCTCGCCGCTCGGTGCGGAGGAGGCGGAAGCGGCCAAGCGCGCACTCGGCTGGAACGCGGCCCCCTTCACCGTGCCGGCCGAGATCGCGCGGGCCTGGCAGGAGGCCGGCCGGCGCGGCGCCAAGGAGCGCATGGCGTGGCTTCGCCGCTACCAGCGCTCGCCCCAGCGCGCCGAGTTCGAGCGCGTGATCGCCGGCCGCCTGCCGGACGGCTGGCGCGCGGCGCTGGATGCCTGGAAGGAGGCCTGCGCGGCCGAGAAGCCGAAGCTTGCGACCCGCCAGTCCAGCCAGAAGGCTCTCGAGGCGCTCGCCCCGGCGATCCCGGAACTGGTCGGCGGCTCGGCCGACCTCACCGGCTCCAACCTGACGCATGTCAAGGCGATGGGCACGCTCTCGCCCCAGAACTGGGCCGGACGGCACATCCATTTCGGCGTGCGCGAGCACGGGATGGGCGCGGCGCTGAACGGCATGGCGCTGCATGGGGGGCTCGTTCCCTATGGCGGCACCTTCCTGGTGTTCAGCGACTACATGCGCCCGGCGATCCGCCTCGCCGCGCTGATGAAGCAGCGGGTGGTCTACGTGTTCACCCACGACTCCATCGGCCTCGGCGAAGACGGGCCGACGCATCAGCCGGTCGAGCACCTTGCCGCGCTGCGCGCGGTGCCGAACCTGCACGTGTTCCGCCCGGCCGACGCGATCGAGACTGCGGAAGCCTGGGCGCTCGCGCTGGCCCGCACCGACGGGCCCTCGGCGCTGGCGCTGACCCGCCAGGCCCTGCCGACGGTGCGCCTCGCGCACACCCCGGAGAACATGGTCGCGCGCGGCGGCTACGTGCTCGCCGACGCGGACGGGCAGCGCAAGGCGACGCTGATCGCCTCGGGCAGTGAGGTCGCGATCGCCCTCGCCGCACGGGAATTGCTGCAAGGTCAGGGTGTTCCGACCGCAGTGGTGTCGATGCCCTGCTTCGAGCTCTTCGCCCAGCAGGAGGAGGCGTGGCAGGCGGTCGTGCTGGGTGGCGCGCTGCGCGTCGGCATCGAGGCGGCGTGCGGCTTCGGCTGGGAGCGCTGGCTCGGGCTTTCGGGGATCTTCGTCGGCATGACGGGGTTCGGCGCCTCGGCCCCCTACGAGAAGCTCTACCGGCATTTCGGCATCACGCCGGAGGCCGTGGCGGCCGCAGTGACGCGCCGCCTGTCGTGAATACGGAGGAAGGAGACCAGCCATGGCAGTGAAGGTTGCGATCAACGGCTTCGGCCGGATCGGTCGGCTCGTGTTGCGCGCGATCGTCGAGTCCGGCCGCAGCGACGTCGAGTGCGTGCTGGTCAACGATCTCGGCAGCGTCGAGGCGAACGCGCACCTGTTCCGCTACGACTCCGTGCATGGCCGCTTTCCCGGCACGGTCGAGGTGTCGGGCGATGCGATCACGATCCGCCATGGCGGCCGGACGCTGGGGCCGATCAAGGTCACGGCGGAGCGCGATCCGGGCAAGCTGCCGCTCAAGAATGTCGATGTGGCAATGGAATGCACGGGGATCTTCACCTCGAAGGAGAAGGTCCAGCCGCTGCTCGCGGCGGGCGCACGCAAGGTGCTGATCTCCGCCCCCGGCGACGGCGCCGACGCCACGGTGGTCTATGGCGTGAACCACGACATCATCACCAAGGACATGACGGTGGTGTCGAACGCCTCCTGCACGACCAACTGCCTGGCGCCGATGGTGAAGGTGCTGCACGACGCCTTCGGGGTCGAGCGCGGCTACATGGTGACCATCCACGCCTATACCGGCGACCAGAACACGGTGGACACGCTGCACAAGGACCTGCACCGGGCCCGCGCGGCAGCGGTCAACATCATCCCCACCACCACGGGCGCGGCGCGCGCGGTGGGCCTGGTGATGCCCGATCTCAAGGGCAAGCTCGACGGCACGGCCGTGCGCGTGCCGACGCCGAACGTCTCGCTCGTCTCGCTCGACGCCAACCTCAGGCGCGCGGTCACCAAGGATGAGGTGAACGCGGCGATGAAGGCGGCCGCCGACGGGGCGATGAAGGGCATCCTCGACTACTCGACCGAGAAGCTCGTCTCGTCCGACTTCAACCACTCCCCCGCCTCCTGCACCTTCGATGCCACTCAGACCGCGGTGATCGAAGGGAGCCTCGTCCGCGTGATGGGCTGGTACGACAACGAGTGGGGCTTCTCGAACCGCATGAGCGACACGGCGGCGCTGCTGGGCAAGCTCTGATGCCGGGCTTCCGCACCCTCGATGCGCTGGAGGCGCGCGGCCAGCGTGTGCTGCTGCGCGCCGATCTCAACGTGCCGATGCAGGACGGAAAAGTTACTGATCTCACACGGTTGGAGCGGTTGTCTCCCACCATCCGTGAGCTTGCCGAGAAGGGTGCCAAGGTGGTGGTGCTGAGCCACTTCGACCGCCCCAAGGGCAAGCGGGTGCCCTCGATGTCGCTCAGGCCCGTGGCCGAGGCGCTCGGCCGCGTGCTGGGGCGCCCGGTGGGCTTCGCCGAGGACTGCATCGGGCCGCCGGCCGAGGCCGCGGTCGGTGCGATGCAGCCGGGCGACGTCGTGGTGCTGGAGAACACCCGCTTCCACGCCGGCGAGGAGAAGAACGACCCGGCGCTGGCGGACGCGATCGCCGCCCTCGGCGACGCCTATGTCAACGACGCCTTCTCGGCCGCGCACCGCGCGCATGCCACCACCGAGGCGCTGGCGCATCGGCTGCCCGCCTATGCCGGACGACTGATGCAGGCGGAGCTGGAGGCGCTGGAGAAGGCGCTCGGCTCGCCGGCGCGCCCGGTCGCGGCGATCGTCGGCGGGGCGAAGGTCAGCACCAAGCTCGACCTGCTCGGCAACCTGGTCGGTCGGGTGGACCACCTGATCATCGGCGGGGCGATGGCAAACACCTTCCTCGCCGCGCGCGGCTTCCGGGTCGGCAAGAGCCTCCAGGAGGCTGAGCTGCACGCCACCGCGCGCGAGATCGAGGCGAAGGCCAAGTCGGCCGGGTGCGACATCCTGCTGCCGGTCGACGCGGTGGTGGCGCGGGAGTTCCGCGCCGGCGCGCCGTCCGAGACCGTGACGGTGGACGCGGTGCCGGATGACGCGCTGATCCTGGATGTCGGCCCGCTCACCGCCGCGAGCATCCTCGACTGCCTCTCGGACTGCCGGACGCTGGTGTGGAACGGCCCGCTCGGCGCCTTCGAGACCCCGCCCTTCGACGTCGCGACCGTGCGGGTCGCCAAGGGCGTCGCTGGGCTGACCAAGGCCGGCACGCTGCTGTCGGTCGCGGGCGGCGGCGATACGGTCGCCGCGCTGCGTCATGCCGGGGTGGCCGAGGAGCTCACCTATGTCTCGGCCGCGGGCGGGGCGTTCCTGGAGTGGATGGAGGGGAAGACCCTGCCGGGGGTGGCTGCGCTCGCCGGGTGAGCCAAAGGGCTAGCGCCGGGCTGCCTGCCCGACGAGCCGCCGCCGCACCGGCACCAAGCCGGCGATCGTCGCGACCGCGAAGCCGGCGCCGGCGAGGAAGGTCCAGGTCGGCCCCAGACTGTCCCAGAGCGCGCCGGCGATCACGCTTGCCGCCAGCATCGCGAGCCCCGTGACCAGGTTGAACATGCCGTAGGCCGTGCCGCGCAGTTCGGCCGGGGCGGCGTCGGCAACCAGCGCCGCGAGCAGCCCCTGGGTGAAGCCCATGTGCAGCCCCCAGAGCACCACGCCGGCGGCGATCGCGACCAGTCCCGGCGCGAGCGCCAGGACCAGATCGGCGGCGATCAGCAGCCCGAGCCCGATCAGCAGCAGCCCGACCCGGTCCACCCGGTCGGAGAGCGCGCCGACCGGATAGGCCGAGGCCGCATAGGCAACGTTCATCACCACCAGCACGGCCGGCACGAGCATCAGCGGCAGCCCGGCCGCCTCCGCGCGCAGGATCAGGAAGGCCTCGCTGAACCGCGCGAGCGTGAACGCGGAAGCCACCGCGACCACCCACCAATAGGCGGGCCCGAGCAGCGCCAGTTCGGCCCGGCTCAGGGGATTGCGCACCTGCCGCACGGCAGGTGCCCGCGCCGGCTCGTGCACCGCGAAGACGATCAGCCCGAAGGCGAGGAAGGCCGGGAGCACGGCGACCCAGAACACCGCGACGAAGTCGTCGGCGAACAACGCCATCAGCCCAATCGCGAGCAACGGGCCCACGAACGCGCCGACGGTGTCGAGCGCCTGGCGCAACCCGAAGCTGGCACCACGCAGCTCGGGCGGGCTGATGTCGGCCACCAGCGCGTCGCGCGGCGCGCCGCGGATGCCCTTGCCGACGCGGTCGATGAAACGCGCCGCGACAAGCCAGCCGATCGTCGGCGCGAGCGGAAAGATCGGCTTGGTGAAGGCGGCGAGCCCGTAGCCGAGCGCGGCGAGCTCCTTGCGCCGGCCGATCCGGTCGCTGAGCGCGCCGGAGAAGATCTTGGTGATCGCGGCGGTGGCCTCGGCGATGCCCTCGATGATGCCGACGGTGAGCGCCGTCGCCCCGAGCCCGACCACCAGGTAGACCGGCAGCAGGGCATGGATCATCTCGGAGGAGGTGTCCATCAGCAGCGAGACGAAGCCGAGCGCCCAGACACCCGACGGGATGCGGCGCCAGACGGCCGGCGTCGGCTGATCGCTTGCCGGCGCTGTCATCGACACCTCCTCACGCCGGCTCCGCGTCACGTCCAGCGGCGGCTTTCGCGGACCGCGTCCGCCCGCGAAACGCCGATATCCGAAAGCAGCCGATCGTCCAATCCGGCCAGCTGCCCGCGCTGCTCCTGGCGCCGCAGCCAGCGCACGACGCGCGTGAGGAGGCTCGGCCGGGGCTGAACCGGGGGCATCGGTGCAAATCGCCGCGCGAGCACGCCGGCCGTCGAAACCGCTGCTTGGCCCGACCGGCCGGGATCAAGTGTGACCGCCATGGCCCCGTCCCTCACCGGTTCTCGTCATGCGCGTCGAACACGCGTTGCGCGTAGGCGTCGAGGACCGCCTCGCACGCCTTGAGGCGCTGCTCGGCCTCGGTGCGCAGAGGCGCGCCGTAGAAGTCGAGCTTGCGGATCTTGCCGAGCCAGCCCTGGAGCTTCTTCAGATCGACGTCGTTCTCCTCGAGCTCGGCGTAGGTGAAGTGGCCGGCCGCCTCCTCCTTCGC
>CAZHMM010000185.1:0-6875 GCA_964533585.1 uncultured Elioraea sp. | reverse complement strand
GCCATCACCACAGCTCGCCGCCCGCTGAAATCGACTTCTTCACGGGCGACTAGCTCGGCGGCCGCCGGCACTTCTCCCCTGATCCGGCGGCCCGCCCCTTTCGTCATCACGTCAACCCGAGATGAGGTGCAGCATGGACCCGACGAACATCCTCTACCCGCCCAACAGGTTCGCGCGCGAGGAAGTCTCCCGGCGCGTTGATCCCGCCGTGGAAGACATCTACCGCGAGATGGACCTTGCCGACCTGATCCCCGCCGCCCAAGGCCAGCCGCACGAACCCGCCACGGCGGCCGAACGGCTGGCCGAAGCCCTGGCACCGAACGTGGTGGAAATCTGCGCGCTGCTGGTCGAAGCGGAGAGCTTCACCGAGCGTAGCGTCAGGGCGGTTGAACGGCCGTTGAAGGTCCATCGCACCCTGACGTGGAAGACGACATGGGCGGCCGACTTCCTCCGGCTGCACACGCGCCTTCGCGAACTGACGAAGGCGCACAAGATGATGACCGGCGCGGCCAAGGCGTGGCGCATCACACCCGGTCTTGGCGGCGAAGATGCCGACCTGACTGCGCTTCTCAACGGCATGGCGCGCGGGCTGGAAGAGGTGAAGAAGCTTCTCGGGACGGCGGGCGACTGCGCCGACGCATGGGCGGGCGCCGCGGCATGAGCGACGATCCCGGCCGCGCGCTTGGCGCGTTGTATCCGAGCACGATCAAGCCCGACGCGACGGCGGCCACGCCTGCCACCTCGCCCGCCAGCGTCGCGCCGAAGGCGAGCACGGGCACGACGAAGCCCGTTGCCACCTCGCCCGCGACGGCCGCACCGGCACCTGCCGCGCAGTCCGGCAAGGGGACGTGGCAGGCGCCGGGCGCCGCGCCGCCTGGCACGGCCGCGACGGCTGCGCCTGGCACCACGCCGCAGCCTGCGAAGACTGCGCAGCCCGATCCGCCACGCGACCCGGCCGCCGCCATCTACGGCTCGCCGATGCGCGACATGCAGGAAGCCGTTGCGGCCACGCCGATCCCGGATGATGCCGCCGAGCATTTCGACATGGGCGAGGCTGGCAAGCAGGCGAGGGCGGATGTGCGCTCGGCGTTCCTAACGGCTGGCGCCAGCAAGGAAGAGACGGCCGAACTGTGGGGCATCGCCGTTGCGGCGGCGCGGCCCGATGCGCGGATTACCACGGCGGACGAAGCCGAGCGCGAGCTTCGCGAGGCGTGGAAGGGGAACTATGAGGCGCGCCTTGCCAGCGTGCGGGCGTTCTTCAAGGGCGTTGCGCAGAAGCACCCGGCCGTGGCGGATGAGGTGCGGAAGCTCGGCCTCGACAACAGCGCCGCGTTCCTGAAAGCCCTGCATCGCGCTGCGGCTCGGCGCGGTCGGTAGCGTCGTCCCGCCCTACCGCGCGCCGGGCCGCTCCGCTGGCGCTACAGACCGGCACGCGCGGCGGGGTAGTGCGACCCCGGCCGCGCCTTCCACGCCTCTCCCGCACGCTGGAAACCGTGAAGGCTGGCCACGCCAAGCCGGCCCGTTCGCCTCGAAGCGGTGCCGGGGTGGCGTGGCGCTGCGGGGAGCGACCTGGCGCCGGGCGATGCGACCGGATCGGCCGTCAGGGCGGGGGGTAGGGCCGCCGACACCCCCCGTCGCGCTCCTGCACACCCCCGAGACGAAAGTGTGAGAACTCGGGACCTGTATCCTGGTCACGTGTCACCGCGTCCAAGCCGTCCTTGTCGCGCATCCCGCACGCCAGCCCCACCCCGTCCTTCCTGAAAAATCGCGCTGCGCGTGAGGGCAGTATCCTATCCCGCCTGACGACCTGGCACGTCGCCGCGTCGCCGATCCGCGCGAGGCGTGCACCTCGCCAGAACCCGCGGCCATCTTGCTCAACCGGCACTCCGCCGAGCGTGCTATCCTGGCAACGACAACGCACGCGGCGCGCCCTGGGTGGCGCCGCAGTAGGAGAAGCGCGAATGGCTTTGGAGATGCACCCCCGGTTCGACACCGCCAGCGGCGACGCCGAGCTTCTGTGTCCCGCGTGCGGGTCGAACTATCTGCACCACGGCACCGTGACAGTGTTCAGCAACTACGAAGATCAGGAAGAGACGACCGTCACGGAGGTGAGCGCGGCATCGCGCGAGGAAGCATCCGTCACGAAGGTGACGACGATGCAGCGCGCGGGGAGCGGCACGCCGAGCAGCCGCCGAGACGGGCTGCTCATCCGCTTCTCTTGCGAGGGCTGCCACGGCACCTTTGACCTTGGCATCGCGCAGCACAAGGGGAACACGCAGGTCGCGTGGCGGCCGGTGAGCGCGAAAGCCGGCGTGCCCTAGCTGCCGCGCGCCGCACCCGGCGGGAAACGCTGCAACCAGTCCAAGATGCGCCGCACGACGAGTTCCGCCGTCGCCTTGGCGTCGCGTGCTTCCTCCGGCCGGAGATCAGGCGGCCCGCCGGGAAAGTCCGCCAGCATGCGCCCGGCATGGATGCGTTGGCGAGTGCGGATCAGCGTCTCGGCGCGCTGCCGTGCCGCGTTATCCAAGATCGCATCCGGTCCCCCGCGCGCGGCGCTGGCGATAAGATCGTCAATCCTCCACGTCTGCGGCGGCTTCTCAAAATCCTTCGAACCCATCGTGCCCAAGCCGAGCGCGACGGCATGCTTCACCACGAAGGTAAGCGCGCCTTCGACCAGTGCCGCGGCGAGCACGGTAGCGGCCAGCGGCGCAGTCTGCGCGTCACACTGGCGAAGCTCCGCGACCGCTTGCGTCCACCACATGCGGAACGCGCCGTAGCCAAGCGCCTGCATCTCGGCGGCGAACGCCTCGAAAGGTTCCGATGACGGCGGCCGTCCATCGGCACGACGCGCCACAACGTCCTTCACGACGGGATACACCTTCGCCAGTTCGGGCCGCTGTCTCACCTCGCCACGACGGCTGTCCCGCCGCTGTTCGCTCGGCGATGCGTGACGACTACGACCGGGCGGGAACGTCAGGATGCCGCCTTCGCAGCGGAAGATGCCGTATAGGTGCAACAGCGTGATCGCAGCTTCGCAATCGAGACGGGGAAGCCCGCTCTGCACCGCACGTTCAACAAGGACACTTCGTTCAAGCGCCGCCCTGTCCCGCCCGGCGAGGCGCGCGGCTTCGTCCATCTGTGAGAACACAAAGTCTGCCGCGTCCCGGTTGCGATACTCCGGATGCTGCGTCTCGTTGAACCACATCGCCACAACCAGCGCAGCGTGGTCCGGCATAAGGTGGTTGCGCGGCCCGTGGTGCTCATGCGTGTTGACCTGCGCGAGCGCGTCGTTGAGTTCGCCGACTTGGTAGCCGAGACGCCGGCCGATCTCGACAAGCTCGGCATGCGTCAAGCCCGGCTCGGTGGGCGCGAGATAGATCGAGCATTCCAGCGCGGCGCGAACGAAGGCGACGACGCGATGCAGGTCCATCGCCAGCCTCTACAGCAGCGCGGCCAGCTTGCGCGCGGCCGTGCTGCCATCGTGCATCTGCACCAGCTTGTCCGGTTCGGAGACGAACCACGCGAAGGAACGCCATGCCAGCGCCGGCATCGTGCGCCGCGCGGGATCGGCGCCACGGTCCATGTAGGCGGTGACGAAGGCCGCATCTTCCGGCCGGTAGGCTCGCGGTGCCGACGCGATCAGGTCCAGTAGCGCGCGCTGGCGCTGTTCCGTCACTGGCCCATCCGATGCGACCACTTCAACGAAGACGATCAGCACCTCTCCGGCGCGGCCGGGCGGATCAAGGTCCACAAGCACCACGTCAGGCAACAGCGTGGCCGCGTCCAGGCTGATCCCGAGTGCCTTTTCAAGCGGAGCATCCCGGAAGGGTGCCTTGCTGGCGCTGTCACTGATCCACACGACGCGCGGATTGCCAAGGAATGCCGGGGCGAACACCTCGACTACAGCCTTTGTGATGAGCGGGCTTGGACCCGGCGGCAGGATCACCGAAGGGCCGCCGGGGCATTGCACCGTGATGTTGGCGCTGGACGTGCTGGCGCTCGCGCGGACCAAGGCTGCGCGCGCCAGCGCGGCAGGGGAGAGGTTGCGCTTGCGCCACTCGGCAGCGGCGGTTTCGAGCGCGGCGCCTGCCAGGCCGGGAAGGAACAGCGCCGCGAAGTCGGCTTGCAGCGCATACCGTCCCTTCGGCGAGGTGGTCGCCACGCCCGCGCGTTCCACCATCGCGTTGACCGGCACCAAGCCGTTGCGGATCACCTCATCGCGCAATGGCTCGCGCGTATTCTCTGCATACCAGCGGCCGTCCGGTGAAGGCGAGTTCGCCGCACTCATCACCGCGTAGTAGGCGGTGCGCGCATCCTCGCCTTGCTGCGCCGCCTGCGCGTCGCTCATTCTGACGACATGGCGCGGTGCAATCCACAGATCGGCGCCAGCAACAGCGCCGACATAGAGCGCGGTGAAGATCGTCCGCGCTGTCATCTCGCGGATGAGGTAAGCGCGATCCGGCGTGCCTTCGGGGAAGATCACCAACAGCCGCGCGTGCACGTCCTGCCAAGGTATCAGGGCAGGCAGCGTCATTCGGCCGCACCATACAGCCGCGCGACGGCCTTCTCGGGATCAGGCGAAGCGAGCGCGGCGAGCACGTCACCCGGCGCCGGTAGCGGCATCGCTTCAAGCTCCGATGCGCTCACCGCGACCGATGCGTTGATGCAGCGGAGCACACGATCCGCCGTTATCGTGGCGAGGAACGCGGCCACGGCGGACACGGGCACCTTCGGCTTGGCGACGATGGGCAGCACCATGTTGAGGTGGTTTTCGACCGTGACGCGGCCGTGCTGCGCCACGAACTCGGCGGGCATCTCGGCCGCGATCAAGCGGCGATGCTGTTCCTTCGCGGTGGTCCGCTGCACCAGCACGCAAGCTCGCGTGACGATGTTCGGATCATCCTCGCCGCGAGGCTCGAACCATGGCGCGTGGTTCTTCTTCGTCGCGCGATAGACGAAGCGGCCATCCTGCGTCACGGCCTCTGCCCACACCACGGGGACACGGTTCTTGCCGGGCGAGGTGTGCAGCCGGGGCTTGTGGCGGTTCCACACAAGCGGACCTGTCGAGACGGCATAGCCCCAATCGGCAAGGCGCGCCGGCATCTCGCGCATGCGGCTAACAAGTTCACCGTCGGCGGCGCTGCGCGGCAACGTCCATGGCGCATCGGGATCACGCGGCAGGATCAAGGTTCCTGTCGGTTGCACCTGCAACCCATCGCGCTCGGCGTGCACGACGGCGCACTCGGCCTGCCGCCGCTTGCTCCCGCGCCGGTAGGTGGACAGCGCCACCTCTTGCAGCACGTCCGCGAAGACATCCTTGCGGCTTTCCACAAGGTCTAGCGTCACTGGCGGGGCATGCTTGTGCAGCGTCCGGCGCAGCGCCTTGAAGTAGTGCCCGGCGAGGAAGCTGGCGGGCGTGAGATAGGCGATGATCCCGCCGTCGCGCTTGGCGAGGTGCACCGCAAGATCAGTGAACAGCCCATACAGGTTCGGGTGCCCGTGTAGGCTGCGCGCGAACCGTGTGCGGATCGCGGGGTTGTCCTTCACCTTCCCGAACGGCGGATTGCCCATCACAAGGCCGAACTGCCCGGCCGCATCCTCGAATGGGCCGAGCGCATCCCGCACCTCTGCCACGGGTCCAAGGCGGCGGCCCGACGCTGCCACCAGGGGCAGCGCGACGGCCTCAACTGCCAGGTTCGCCAGCCATACCGCGAAGGGGTCCATGTCCCATCCGCGCAGCCGCGAGCCGAGCGCGGCGAGGGCGATGGCAGGCTCGGCGCCTTCCATCGCGGCCAGCATGCGCGCGGCGGCTTCCACAAGGAACGCGCCCCCGCCGCATGACGGGTCTATGGCGCGGCCGGTGCGCCAGTCGTGCCCGGCGCGCTCGGCCTTATCGAGCAGTCGCCCGGCGAGGGCTGGCGGCGTGTAGAAGATGCCGTGCTCGGCACGATGCGCGGGCGGTAGGGCTTGCGTATAGAGCCGGCCGAGCGCGGCGACGGCATCGGCGACCGGCAGGCGGGCTAGATCGCGCCCGAAGGCCGCAGCGTCGGCAAGCGTGAAGTCGGATAGCTCGGCGAGTGCCAGCCCGTCAGGCAGGGCGGCAGGGGCGAGCCTCGCGGCGCCATGGGCCTCCCCGCTAGCTTGCCACCACGCCACGGCCGCCGCATGGGCGACCGCGCGCGCAGCTTCCGCGCTGGCCGCGTGGGCGACGGCGGAAAGGGCACGCTGGCGTGACAGCAGGGCGGCGCTCGGCGCCTCTGCCTTCCGGTGCCGTGCTGCGCCAGTTCGTGCCATCCGACCTTCCTGCGATTCGCTGGCAATCATGCCAGCGGGGCAGCTACGCGGACAGCATGAACGGAGAGTGAGGCGGGATCGTCAGGCGGCCAGCGCAGCGGCGACGGCGGCGTTGCGCTCGCGCTGGTCTTCGTTCGCCAGTTCCACCCACTCGCGGGCGGCGGCTTCGTAGTCCGCCGGCCAATGCGGATCGGAGCCGCTTCGCTGCCACGCCTTGGTCATCGGGTTCCATACCTCTACCGACCATCCGCCGATCACGGCGGGCTGGTAGAGGCGGTGTTGCCAGTTCATCGGCTCGGGCGTGGCGGTCATGGCGTGGATGCTAGCCAGGCCGGAATCCGGGTGCGAGGGGAGATTGCGGCGCGATACCGCGCCACGTGGACAGCGTGTTAAGACAGGATGCCAAGCCGCCCCTCGCGACACGGCGGGCGCCTTGGACAGCGTTCCATTGGGGGATTGATTAGGGGATGCAGGGCGGCGACCCGCCTAAAGGCAGCCATTTACCTAATGATCGGGCGGACACCCTCTCCGCCAGCTTGCCCGAACCCCGCCATTCGCCGATGGTGACCGCCCCGAGCGTC
>CAZHMM010000184.1:0-6917 GCA_964533585.1 uncultured Elioraea sp. | reverse complement strand
AGCGCAGCGCGTTCGGCGTGGTGCGGCCGCCCGGCGCACGCCAGATCGGATCGAGCCCTCGTCCGGTCATCGCGCGCAGCCGGTCATCGACGGCGCGGAGTTCGGCACACATCTGCGCCGCATCCAGCGTCGTGCCCTCGCGCGCGCCCCAGGGCACATAGCGGACACGGTCCGTTCCGACATCGCCGCGGAAGTACCAGTGGCGCAGCGTGTGGCTGCCGAAGGCGTGGCCTTCGGCCGCACGCGCGCGCCAGAACCCGGCCCAGGAGTCGGCGAGCGATGTGTCGCCGCGCCAGGTCCGTTCGTCGGCCAGGAACAGCGTCGCCTTCACGTCGTGCCGACGCATCACCTCGGCGATCTGCTCGGCGCGATCCATCCAGCCGGTGTCGATCGTCAGGTACACCGTGCCGCGGCAGGTCTCGGCGCGTGCGGGGACCGCGAAAACGAGAAGGACGGCGAGCAGTCTAACCCATCGCATGGAACAGGATGCCGTGCGGGCTCCGGCCGACGCGGATCTGCGCGAGCAGGGCCCCGGTCTCGACGTCGATCACGCCGACCCGGTTGCCGACGCGCTGGGTGAACCAGAGCTGCCGTCCGTCGGGCGAGAAGTCGAGGCAGTCGGGTGCGCCGGGAGCGCGGAAATGCTCGAGCGCGGTGAGCGTCTCGGCGTCCAGCGCCGTGATCGTGCCGGCCACACGGTTGGTGACGTAGAAGAACAGCCCGTCGCGAGAGGGGAACAGGTTGTGCGCGCCCGCCCCCGTCTGCACCTTGCGGATCGTCTGGCCCGTCTCAGGATCGATCACGCTGACGGTGTCCTCGCCCATGTTGGCGACCAGCAGTTCGCCCGCGCGGCTCATCACGACCCCGGCCGGGGTGTCGCCGGTCGGTTGGCGCCAGAGCACGCGCGCGCTCTCCGCCTCGACCGCGACCAGGGCGTGGCTGTTCTGAAGCGTGACATAGGTGACGCGGCTGTCGGCCGACCAGGCGATGTGGCTCGGCAGGCGCGGCATGGCGAGGCGATGCACGAGCGTGAGGTCATCGGCGCGGTAGAGGTCGATCTGATTGCGCCTGAGGCTCGCGACCGTCAGCCACTGCGCATCCGGGCTGTACAGCAGGTGATAGGGGTTGCTGATCCTGAGGGTGCGGCGGATCGCGCCGGTGTCGGGCTCGAGGAACAGGAACTCGTTGCCGGCGGAATCGCCGACGATGATCTCGGAGCGGTCGGGCGAATAGACGAGGTGGTGCGGCTCACGCAGCGCGGGGGTGCGGCGCACCACCTCGCCGCGCGCGGCGTCGATCAGGCTGACCGTCGCATCCCGGCTGTCGAGCACGAAGACGAGGCCCGTCGGCAGCGCCGAGGCCCGGGTGAGCGTGGGGAGCGCGAGGGCCGAGGCCGCCGCGCCGAGCAGGATGGAACGCCTGTGCATGGGTCAACTCCGCCCATGGCCAAGGGGGCCGGGCCCGCGCGATTCATATCAGAAAAGCCCGCCTGCTGGAACGTCCGTTCACGCCGCGCGCCGCCAGTCCTGCTCGATCCGGCCGTCGCGCAGCGCCACCATGCGGTCGAAGCGGTCGAAGATCTTCTCGTCGTGCGTCACCACCAGGATCGCCGCCTGCTGGTCCTGCGCTCCAGGGCGTAGCAGGTCCGTCGCCACGCGGGCGCGCTCGGAGACGAACGCTCCGGTCGGCTCGTCGGCGAGGATGATCCCCGGCCGCTTGGCGAGCGCGCGCGATCTGAGCCACCGGCACGGCGCGCAAGCGCTGCGTCGTCTACCCCCCCCCTCAACGATCACCGCGGCCAGCCAGAGACCAGGGCAGGAGACGGTGGCGGCGCATGGGCGGTCCGAGCGGCGGTTGCCTCTGGCATGTGCGCCCAATCGCGCGTCGCCACGCTGACCTGGATCAACGCCCGCCGGTCAGCCCGCCGGCGCCGCCCGCGGGCGCACGGCCTGGGCGGCCAGCAGCGCAGCGCCAAGCGCGATCCCCGCCCAGTGCGGCGAGGCGATCGACATTCCCGTCATCCATTCGAGCAGCCCATCGACGGCGCTCGGGAAGATCAGCAGCAGTCCCGCGAGCATGGTCGCGCAGCGCTCCCAGCCCGCCATCACGCGCAGCCCGAAGCCCTGCGCGGCGGCGGCGAGCAGGCCAAGCCCGAAGGTCGCGAGCGCGGTGATCCAGGCGACATCGCCCCAGCTCATGCCGGGCGAGCGTTGCAGCAGCAGGCCGACACCGAGCGGGTCGGTGACGAACACGAAGGGCAGCAGGAAGGCCGGCAGCGTGTATTTCCACGCCATCAGCGTGGTGCGGTAGGGCCCCGCGCCGGTGATCGCGGCGGCGGCGAAGGGCGAGAGCGCGGTCGGCGGCGAGACCTCACTCAGCACGGCGTAGTAGAAGATGAACATGTGCGCGGCGAAATCGGGCACGCCAAGCTTGATCAGCGCCGGCGCCGCGATCACCGCCGAGATGATGTAGGACGCGGTCACCGGCACGGCGAGGCCGATCACCCAGACGATCAGCCCGGTATACACCGCCGTCAGCGCGAGCGAGCCGCCGGCATAGCGGATCGCGATCTCGCTGAACTTGAGGCCGAGCCCGGTCAGCGTCACCACGCCGACGATGACGCCGGCGCAGGCGCAGGTCGCGGCGACGTTCAGCACCTGCACCGAGCCCTCGCGCAGCGCCATGATCAGCTTCGCCGGCGTCATCGCGCATTCGCGCCGCAGCCACGACAGCAGCGCTGCGACGCCGCTCGCGTACACCACCGAAAGCGTGGCGGAGTAGCCCCAGAGCAGGAAGCCGACAATCGAGACCAGCGAGGTGAGGTGGAAGCCGTACTTGCGCAGCAGCGCGCCCGCGCTCTCGGTTTGGTAGCCGGCCTCGTTGGCGGCGGCGTCGACACCGATGCGGCGCTGGTCGAGTTCCACCATGAACAGCAGGGACGCGTAATAGAGGCAGGTCGGGATGATCGCCATCTCGATGACCTGCAGGTAGGAGATCTTCAGGAACTCGGCGATCAGGAACGCGGCCGCGCCGAGCACCGGCGGCGAGATGATCGCGCCGAGCCCGCCGGCAGCGAGCAGGCCCCCCGCGTCGTGCGGCGCATAGCCGACGCGCTTCATCATCGGCCAGGCGACCGAGCCGAGCGTGACCGTGGTCGCGACGCCGGAGCCCGAGGGCCCACCGAGCAGGAACGACGACAGCACCACGGTGCGGCCGGCGCTCGTCGCCTTGCCGCCCATCAGCGCGAAGGAGAAGTCGACGAAGAACTTGCCGGCGCCGGTCACCTGGAGCACCGCGCCGAAGATGGTGAACAGGATGATCAGGGTCGAGGAGACATCGACCGCGGTGCCGAAGATGCCCTCGAGCGTGATCGTCAGATGCGGCACCAGGCGCTCGGAGTCGTAGCCCTGGTGCGTCCAGGGCGCCGGCAGATGGTTGCCGAAATACGCGTAGAGCATGAAGACGATGCTGATCCCCGGCATGATCGGCCCAGTGGTGCGCCGTGCCGCTTCCAGGGTGAGCACGAGCAGCATCCAGCCGACCACCAGGTCCATCGGCTCGGGGAAGACGTAGCGGTCGGTCAGCTCGTCGCCGCCGGCGATGAGGTAGGAGAGGACGTAGAGCGCAAGGCCAGCGAGCGCGATGTCCCACGGCATCAGCCGGTGCCGGAACCGGCGCGCCATCGGATACATCAGGAAGGTGAGCGTCAGCACGAAGCCGACATGGATGTAGCGGAGATACATCGTCGGCACGATGTCGATCGCGGCGTAGAGGTGGAATGCGCTCATCGCCAGCGCCAGCGCGGTGACGAGCCAGAGCAGCGGGCCGCGATAGCGGTTGAGTGCCCCCTCCTCCTGCTCGATGAGTTCCTCGACCTTGTGGGCGGTCTCGTCGTCGAGCGCGGCTGCCTCGGGCGGCAGGTGATGCTCCTCCAGGTGGCTCGCTGTCGTCACACGACCATTCCCGTCACGCACGAGGACCCACCCCTCACGGGGCGGGTCCCCCCTGCATCAGCAGTCAACCCAAGGTGGCGCCCTGCGCCTTCCAGAAGGCTTCGGCCGCCGGGTGCCACGGGATGCCGGCAGCCGCCGATTTCTGGTTCTCGAGCTTGAAGTTGCGCGCCTCGGCATGGACACGGGTGAGCTCCTCGCGTCCCTCCCAGATGTTCCTGACCAGCTGGGTGACCAGGGCGTCGGGCATGTCGGCGCGAACGGCGATGATGTTGCCGACCGACATCTGCTTGTTCGGCACGGTCTGGCCGGGATAGGTGCCCGCCGGGATCTCCTCGGCGAAGTAGACCGGGCCGTACTTCTCGACGATCTTCGGCACGAACTCGGCATGGTCAATCAGGCGGAGCTGCACGCCGGGCGTGGCGCCGAGATCGGTGATCGCCGCGGTCGGCACGCCTGAGACGAAGAAATAGGCGTCGAGCTTGCCGTCCTTGATCGCGTTGGTGCTCTCGGCGGGGCTGAGCCGCTCACGCGCGCGGAAGTCGCGCTCGCGGTCGAGCCCGGCGCCCTCGATCAGCCGGAACGCCATCACCTCGGTCGCCGAGCCGGGCGCGCCGGTCGAGACGCGCTTGCCCTTGAGGCCGGCCATGGTGGTGATGCCGGTGGAGGCGACCGTCACCACCTGCATGCGGTTCGTGTACATGACGAAGATCGCCCGCGCGGCGACCGGGCGGGTGCTGAACCGGTCACGGCCGTTCACGGCGTCCACCGCCGCATCGACCTGGGTCAGGATCATGCCGACCCGGTTGGCGCCGAGCAGCTGCAGGTTGGCGACGCTGCCGCCCGTCACTTCGACGGTGGCGCTCATGCCGGGGATGTTGCGGCTGAAGATCGCCGCCATGCCCCCGCCCAGCGGGTAGTACACCCCGCCAGTGGTTCCCGTGGCGATGGCAAGCTGCTGCGCCGCCTGCGCACGCAGGACCGCCGGCGATGCCAGGACAGCGGCACCGGCTGTAAAGCCGCCCAGGACAGCGCGGCGGGAAACACGGATGTGCATCGGTAGCAGGCTCCTCCCCTGGCCCCGGGTGGCCGGCTGGCTGCCGGTCTCCGGGCCCGATGCGCAAACGCTACAGGACGTGGGCGAAACAGACCAGCCGTTCCGTGCAGGGCACGGTTGACATAAGGCAAGGTATTTCCGGCTGCCCGGCGCATAGATACTCTCGCGCGGCGGACGGGACGGCCCTAGTCTTGCGCCGCCAGCACAGGAACG
This sequence comes from uncultured Elioraea sp., assembly GCA_964533585.1. Taxonomy (GTDB): domain Bacteria; phylum Pseudomonadota; class Alphaproteobacteria; order Acetobacterales; family Acetobacteraceae; genus Elioraea. The sequence continues at coordinate 1,697 of CAZHMM010000184.1, read as the reverse complement.
CCCGGAGGGACTGCGATGAAAGCCCGAGACCTGATGACGCCCGATGTCGTGACGGTGGCGCCCAACACACCCGTCATGGGCGTGGCACGGCTGCTGGCCGAACGGCATATCAGCGGGGTGCCCGTCACCGACGCCGACCGCAAGATCCTGGGCGTGGTCAGCGAGGGTGACCTGATCAAGCAGGTCTCCGGCCGCAGCGACGAGAGCCCGGGCTTCTTCAAGAGCCTGTTCGCCGATCCGGCCCGGATGGCCGAGCAGTACGTCAAGAGCCACGGCCGCAACGCCGCCGACATCATGACGCCCAGCCCGCTGACCGTCACGGAGGACACGCCGGCGGGCGACATCGCCGAGCTGCTCGACAAGGAGCATATCCGCCGCGTCTTCGTGACACGCGACGGGCGGCTGGTCGGCGTCGTGTCGCGGGCGGACCTGCTGCGCGCCCTGGTGTCGCCGCCGCAGGCCGCCGCCGGCGACACCTCCGACGAGGGCATCTACCGCGCCATCATGGCCGAGATGAAGAAGCAGCCCTGGGCCAGCACCTTCTACACCACCGTGGTGGTCAAGGACGGCGTGGTGGAGTTCTACGGCTATTGCGGCACCGACGAGTACCGCAGGGCGCTGCGCGTGCTGGCGGAAGGTGTGGCCGGCGTGAAGCGCGTCGAGGACCACATGGTGATCGGCCCGCTCTACGTCTATTCGTGACGTTCAGTCGGGGGGCGCGGCCGCCGTGCCCCCCGGCGGCTCGCGCACGGTCGTCAGAATCGCGGCTCCGCCGAGCAGGAACACCAGGATCGTCGCCATGCCGGCGCGCTGGCTGTCGAAGGCGGCGGTCGCCGCGGCCAGCGCCGCCGGCCCGGCAAAGGCCGTGATCCGGCCCGAGAGCGCGAACAGACCGAAATACTCCGAGGCCTGCGCCGCCGGCGCAAGCCGGGCCATCAGCGTGCGGCTCGCCGCCTGGGCGGGGCCGAAGAAGACGCCGAGCGGCAGGGCGAGCGCCCAGAACCAGAGCTTGCCCTCGACCAGCAGCAGCGCGCCGCCGATCGCGGCGAGCGCGCCGAGCGACAGCAGCACCGTGCGCTTCGGGCCGATCGCGTCGTCGACGAAGGCGAACAGCCCGGCACCGATGCCGGCCGTGATGTTCATCGCGATGCCGAGGAGGATGATCTCGTCGGTGTCCATGCCGAAGGTGCCGGCGGCGTAGATCGCACCGAAATTGAACAGGGTGTTCAGCCCGTCGGTGTAGAGCAGCCGCGCGAGCAGGAAGCGCGAAACGGCCGGGCGGCGGCGGAGTTCCGGGATCAGGCGCGCCATCGCCGCCATGCCGCTCCGGATCGCCGCGCGGATCGGCGCGCGTCGCGGCGCATCGGGCACGAGCAGGAACAGCGGCCAGCAGAACACCCCGTACCAGGCCGCGACCAGCAGGTTGGTCGCGCGCACATGCTCGGCCTCGGCCCGGTCGAGCGGGAACAGCGGCGGGTCGGGCTGGATCAGCAGCACGAGGCAGAGCACGAGGCAGAACAGCCCGCCGACATAGCCCGCCCCCCAGCCCCAGCCGGAGACGCGCCCCATCATCGGCCGCGGTGCGACGTCCACCAGCATGGCGTTGTAGAACACCGTGCCGAGCTCGAAGGCGAGCGTGGCGAGCACCACCACAACCAGAGCGAACGGCACCGAGGCAGGGTCGGGCCGCACCCACC
>CAZHMM010000183.1:0-6941 GCA_964533585.1 uncultured Elioraea sp. | reverse complement strand
CGTTCTCGAAGCCCGGCATGTCGCTCTTGTACCCCTCCACGATCGCGGCCGGCCCAAACTTGGTGATGCGGAACAGGACTTCGTCGCCGTGGTGCCAGGTGTGGCCGGTCGCATCATGCGGCGGTGCCGGTAGGCGTCCGTCCGGCTTTCGCTGCTGCCAGTTTGGCTGTCCTTCCAGCCGAGCGCCGTGGCAGGCTGCACAAAACTCCGCATAGAGGCGAGCACCATCCATCCTTTCCGGGGCGGCGGTCGCACGATCAATCCGCGAACCTGCCTCATCGCCCGCGGGCGCGAGCATGAGATAGCCTCCGATCAGACCTGCGGGTGCGAGGCCGAGCATGACGGCGAGTGCGATGTGAACGGCAGGTCTCATCGCCGGGGACGGCAACTGCGCGGTGCCGGCAGTGAGCCCGCAAACGCGCGGAGTGTCGTCCCGGTCACCGGAGCACTCATGACACGCGAAGCGTCGCCATCATCCCGGCGGCCTGATGCTCCAGAATGTGGCAGTGGAACATCCAATCTCCCGGATTGTCCGCAACGAAGGCGATATCAGCGCTGCTCCAAGGTGGCACGAGGACCGTATCCTGCCATTCACGGCGCGGTGTCGGCCGGCCATTCCGCGCGATGACACGGAACGCGTGACCATGCAGATGCATCGGGTGCGGCCAGGCCGTGTCGTTGCGGATCGTCAGCACGTAGGACGCAAAGCGACGCAAGGTTGCCAAGGACTCGTGCACGTGCCGGTCTTGAGGGACTGCAACTCCGTTGATCGACCAGGCCATGCCACGGCGGAACAGCTCCCGCGCTTCGATCTGCCGCCCATCGACCACGGCATGCGTCATGCGACCCATCATCCCGCCTCCGAGCACTACTTCATGGTGTTCCGCAGCAGCGAGATTGGGCTCCGGGAGCGGATTCGGCGGCAGCGCGACCGGAGGCGCCTCCAACGCTCGATCGCGCAGCGGGGCAGGCGCATAGGCAAGGTCCAGCAGCCGATATGCGGCGCGCTCGTAGTACGTATCGATGACGCGAGTCTGGATTCCCGGCGCGCCATTCAGATCGAGCACGAGATCGACGCGCATCCCGGGACCGAGCACGATGCGGCCACCGTCCGGCTTGTGCGGCTCCGTTGGGTGCCCGTCGATCGCGACGACCACCGGTTCGTGTTCCTCGAACACGAGACCGAAGATCCGCGCGTTCGCGACGTTGATAAGCCGAAGCCGCAGGCGTTCACCCGACCGGACCGCGAAGGTCTCAGTCACCTGGCCATTCACGGTGACCGTGTTGCCGAGGCGCCCGCCATGGGAGACGTCACGAAGGTTGCCGAAGTCCTCACTGATCGACGCATCGGACATCAGGCGCCAATCGTCGAGCACCCATGTCACATCGCGATCGCACGGCAACGCATCTGGATCGTCCTCTTCGACGATCAGCGCTCCATATAGCCCGCGGCCGATCTGCTCGGCGCTTCGAACATGCGGGTGGTACCAGAAGGTGCCAGCGTCCGGCACATCGAACTCGTAGAGGAAGGTTCCGCCGGGTGGCACAGGGGGCTGAGTGAGATGCGGCACGCCGTCCATGGCGTTCGGCACGCGCACGCCATGCCAGTGGATCGTCGTCTCCTGGGGGAGGCGGTTCTCGAATTCGGCGCGCAGCCTTGACCCCTGGCGAACCCGGATCTCCGGGCCTGGTACACTGCCGCCATAACACCAGACGCCCGTGGCGGGATAAGGCGCGCCGACCAGCGGTGTCCGGCCAGGCTGAGCCCTCAGGTGGATTGTCGTAGCAGGCCCGACCGCCCCACTCGCAACGGCGGTGGTCGCCGCGGCCAGCAGCGGACCTACCGCTGCTGCGTGCAGCAGAACTCGTCGTCCGAGAACGGGAGGACACGGTGTGGCTGCCATCAGCGCCATCCCTGGATCGCCATCGATGGTTGGTGGCGAGACCCGCGCGATGTCGCGCGCGGATAACCGCCACCGGCGGTCGGTCGTCAGTCGATGGCGGTCGGTCGTGGCGGCGGAGGATCGGGAGTTCCGGTCTGACCTGAAAGCACCGAGACGACCGCGGGCCGAGCCACCGCCTGTCTTGGCATGCGCGGGATTGCCGCCGGGGCGGGCGGCAACACCATTGGCATGGGGGCACAGATCGCCTTGCACGGTGTCATGCCGCGCATCGGTCGATTGCCGCCGTCGTCGCCATGGCCGCAGTCCAAGTCCGAGACTGCGGTGACAGCTGCACCGATCGCCGCCGGCCCGCCGGCCGCAGCTGCATGCGCGGACTGGACGACCGTGCTGGCCAGAAACGCCAGCCCGGCGAGTGCGATCACGAAGCGTCGCAGGCGCGGCATGCCGCAAGCTATGCCCGCACCATTGGCGGGTCCATGCCGGTCACGCAGTTCTGATCGCGTGAGAACCGCCTCACGCGATGCGCAGTGTGTGCGCGGCAGGCGCCTTCATCATCTTGCCGTCTGCGCGAGCACCCGGCGGGCAATATCAGCCCGGCTGTGTCGGGGGCAGCAGCGGCCGGATCAGCGCCGAGAAGCGATCGAAGCTCAGAACGCCGCGATACACGCGACCGCCAATCACGAATGAGGGTGTCGCGTTGACGCCGAACTCGCGCTCAGCGTCCAGGCGTGATTGTGCGATCGGTGCCAGGAAGGCGGGATCCGACCAGCAGGCCTCGATCCGTGCAGGCGGCGCACCGGCCAGTACCCCCGCGCGCCGCAGCCACGTCCGGTAGTCCGGGGAATGGGCCCACGCTTCCTTCTGGCTGTAGAGTAGGCCGATCAGTGGTTGGAACTGATTCGGACCTGCGCAGTGAACCATCGCAGCAGCCTCGAGTGCGACCCGGTCCAGCGGATAGTCTCGCAGCACCAGGCGCACGAGGCCGGTATCGATGAACTCGGCCTTGATGCGCGGCAGCACCTCCGTGTGGAAGCGGGCGCAGTTGCCGCAGGTCAGGGAGTGGAATTCGATCACCGTTACAGGCGCATTGTCGCGGCCGATGGACCGCTCGCCCGGCAGGGGACGGGGCGTGTCAGGATCGGGCGCCGGTCCCGGCGTCACCGATTGCGCCTTCAGGGTGAGCGGGAACATCGCGATGGCGCTGGCCGACAGCCCCGACAGCGCAGCGCGGCGTGTGGACATCGCGGTCATGCGGACCCTCCTCCCTTGTGGACGTCGATCGGGCTGGCGGCGGCCGCGCGGGGGCTGGCGAACAGCAGGAGTCCAACGCCGCAGACGATAGCGACGTCGGCCATGTTGAACGTTGGCCAGTGCCAGCCGCTGTAGTGGGTGTCGATGAAGTCGGTGACCGCGCCGCGCACGACGCGGTCGATGATGTTGCCGGCGGCTCCGCCGATGACGAGCCCGATGCCCAGCGCCTCCACGCGCGACACGGCGCGCCACAGCCACCAGGCAAGCAGGCTGACGACGGCCAGTTTCACGGCGACCAGCGCCCAGACGGCGTCCGCGGCACTCTCACGGAACATCCCGAAGGTGACGCCGGTGTTGAAGCCGAGCCTGAGATTGAGCACCGGCAGCAGTGCGATGCCGTCGCTGTAGGGCGGCCAGAGCGCCCACAGCGCCCAGGCCTTGGTGATCTGATCCAGCAACGCCGCCAGCAGGGCGGCGGGGAGACCCCAACGCCTCATCGCTCTGCCACCTCACCCGTCGAGCGCCCCGCTGGGGACGGACCTGCGGCAACCGCAAGGATGGCCGCGAGGAGGAGCCTGTCGATGAGTCGGAAGCGACGCCCGATGGATGCGATCGCGTCGGCAGTCGAGGGCGGGCACGATTCGTCTCGTGTCATGCTGCGGGCCGCCAGCGCAGCAGCCGGAGCGCGTTGAGCGTCACCAGCACTGTGGCGCCGGTGTCGGCCAGGATCGCGAGCCACAGACCGGTGATACCCAGCATCGTGGTGATCAGGAACACGACCTTCAGGCCGATCGCGATCGCGACGTTCTGCTTCACGTTGGCGAGTGTCGCGCGTGAGAGGGCGACCAGTTCGGCGACACCGGTCACGCGATCCTTCAACACAGCGGCGTCGGCGGTTTCCAGCGCGACGTCCGTGCCGCCGCCCATCGCCACGCCGACCGAAGCGGCGGCGAGCGCGGGTGCGTCGTTGATTCCGTCGCCGACCATCACGACGCTGCCCTGCACGCGCAGGGCACCGATCTCGCGCAGCTTGTCGTCGGGCAGGAGCTGGGCCTTGACTTCGAGGCCGAGGCTGCTCGCGATCGCCGCGCCGGTGCGCGCATTGTCGCCGGTCAGCATCACGCTGCGGACGCCGAGCGCGGCCAACCGCGCCACGCCGTCGGCGGCGTCGGCGCGCGGCTCATCGCGCAGCGCGATCAGCCCGAGTGGCCGGCGCCCGACCAGCACGACGGCGACCGTCTTGCCTTCGTCCTCGCGACGCACCGCCACCTCGGCCAGGGAGCCGAGATCAACCCCGCGCTCCTCGGCGTGGCGCGGGCTGCCGACGCTGACGCGGTTGCCGCCGATGCTCGCCGCCACCGCCTTGCCCGGGATTGCCACCTGTGCCTCGACCGTCGGCACGGCGAGGCTCCGCGCGGCCGCCTCGGCCAGGATTGCCTTGGCGAGCGGGTGCGCACTGCCCTGTTCCACCGCCGCTGCCTGCGCCAGGAGGTGGTGCTCGGCCACGCCGTCGGCCGGCACCAGGTCGGTCACCCTGGGTCGGCCCTCGGTCAGCGTGCCGGTCTTGTCGAAGGCGACCGTACGCGCAGCCCCGATCGCCTCGAGCGCGGCGCCGCCCTTGATCAGCAGCCCGCGCCGCGCGCCGGCGGACAGGCCCGAGGCCATGGCGGCCGGCACGGAGATCACCAGCGCGCAGGGGCAGGCGATCAGCAGCACCGCGAGGCCGCGATAGACGCTGGTCCACCAGTCCCAGCCGAACACCAAGGGTGGCACCACGATCACGAACGCCGAGACGACCATCGCCCCCGGCGTCCACCATGCGGCGAAGCGTTCGATGAAGCGCTGGGTCGGCGCGCGCGACGCCGCCGCGTCCTCCACCATGCGGATGATCCGCGCGATCGTGTTGTCGGCGGCGGCGCGTGTGACGCGCACGCGGAGCGCGCCGTCGCTGCTGATGCTGCCAGCCACCACGGCATCGTCCGGGCCGCGCGCGACCGGCATGCTCTCGCCGGTCACCGGGCTCTCGTCGAGCGCCGAGTGTCCCTCCTCGATCACTCCGTCGCATGGCACGCGGTCGCCAGGCCGGACCAGCACGAGATCGCCGACGCGCAGTCCCTCGGGCTTCACCTGCTCGGTCGTACCGTCGTCGCGCAGGCGCAGCGCCGCACGCGGCATGAGATCCGCAAGCGCCCGGATGCCGTCCCGGGCACGCCCGGCGGCGACGTTCTCCAGCAACTCGCCGATCGCGAACAGCAGCACCACGATCGCTGCCTCCTCGGCCGCGCCGATGATCGCGGCGCCGATCGCGGCCGTGCACATCAGCGTCTCGATGCTGAAGGGGCTGCCCGCGCGGGCGAGCGCGATCGCGCGCCGGCCGAAGGGGATCAGCGCCACCAGCGTCGCGGCCAGGAACAGCGGATAGGTCAGCCGCTCCGGCAGGGCGAATGACAGCGCGTAGGCGCTGCCGACCAGCCCCGCGAGCAGCCAGACAAGCTGCGCCTTGCCAGTCCGCCACCAGGACTCGCCGTTGTCCTTTGGATCGTCGTGGTCGTGGCCATGGCCGGCATGGGCCGACGCCGCTGACCCGGAAGGGGGGCCGGCCGTTGCGAGATCATGATCGCCGGCACACGCCCGTCCAGGCTCGTGCTTGTCCGCCGGGCTTCCGGGATTCACCGCCGACTGCGGGATTGCCGTGTAGCCCAGCGCCGCGACCTGTTGCTCGACTGCCGCTGCCGTCGCGCGATCCGCGAGCGACAGCGACAGCCGCTCGGCCATCAGGTTCACCTCGACATCCGAGACGCCGGGCAGCCGCTCGATTGCCTTGGTCACCTTGGCGACGCAACTGGCGCAATCCATGCCCTCGACCCGCCAGTGCAGCCTGTTCGCCGAACCCATGCCCGCCGCTCCTTGTCGCGGCCGAAGTCATGGGACCTCCAGTGGCTGGAGGTGCAAGACCCCGGTTCCTGCAACCACCGCATGGCAGAGCGTGAAGGCTTGTGCCAACCAACGGTCGGCCAACGCCGCCGCAGGCGGCCGCTTGGCATATCCCTACCCCGGGGATAGCATCATATGATGGATACCAGGAGGCACGCCTCTCACCCGGCAGTGGTGAAGCGCCTGAGGCGCGTCGAGGGACATCTGCGCAGCGTGCTCGCCATGATCGAGAGCGGGCGGCCATGCCTGGACATCACCCAGCAGCTCCATGCGATCGAGCGCGCGCTCGTGGAGGCGAAGCGCACGCTGATCCGGGATCATCTCGACCACTGCCTCGACACGACCGGCGACACCGCGGCCGAGCGCCGGGCGTTGATCGCCGAGGCCAAGGCGATCGCGCGCTACCTGTAGCCGCCGACTGGATCGGGACCGACCTCATGCTCAGCCCTCTCGCCGATCGGACTTACCGCCACCTGTTCGCGGCGCAGGTGCTGTCGCTGCTCGGCACAGGACTGCTGACCGTTGCCCTCGGCCTGCTTGCCTTCGGTCTTGCCGGTGCCGATGCCGGTGCAGTGCTAGGGACGGCTCTTGCGATCAAGATGGTCGCGTATGTCGGCATCGCGCCGGTGGCCGGCGCCTTCGTGCACCTGCTGCCGCGGCGGACGCTGCTTGTGCTGCTCGATCTGGTGCGCGCTGCGATCGCATTGGCGCTGCCCTGGGTCGGCGAGGTCTGGCAGATCTACCTGCTGATCGGCCTGCTGCAATCCTGCTCGGCCGCGTTCACGCCGACCTTCCAGGCGACGATCCCCGATGTGCTGATCGATGAGGCCGAGTACACCAAGGCGCTGTCGC
>CAZHMM010000182.1:0-6969 GCA_964533585.1 uncultured Elioraea sp. | reverse complement strand
CGGGGGACCAGCGTGGTCCCCCGCTTTCTTCCTTTTGTTCGCGCTCCTCTGCGCGCCAGCGCACGCGGTCCTCGACCCGCGCGAGATGCTGCCCGATCCCGCCCAGGAAGAGCGCGCCCGCGACATCGGCCGCGGTCTGCGCTGCCTCGTCTGCCAGAACCAGTCGATCGACGACTCCAACGCCGACCTGGCGCGCGACCTCCGCCGCATCGTCCGCGAACGCATCACCGCCGGCGACAGCGACGCCGAGGTCGTCGCCTTCGTCACCGACCGCTACGGCGACTACGTGCTGCTGCGCCCGCCGCTGAACGCCGTCACGCTCGGCCTCTGGATCGCACCCGCGCTGATCCTGCTCGCCGGCGGCGCCGGCGCGCTCGCCTACCTCCGCCGCCGCCGCCGCGCCACCCCGCCCGAAGCCTCGCCGCTCTCGGCGGAGGAACGCGCGCGGCTCCAGCAGCTGACCGCCGAATGATCGACTGGATCGTCCTCGGTACGGCCACCTTCGCCGCCGTGCTCCTGATCCTCTGGCCGGCGATCCGCGGTGTCCGCCCACCGCCGCCGCGCGAGGCGCACGACGCGGTGCTGTACCGCGCCCAGCTCGCCGAGCTCGACCGCGACCGCGCCGAAGGCCGGCTGTCGGACCGTGAACACCGCGACGCCGTGCTCGAAGTGCAGCGCCGCCTGCTCGCGGCCGTCCAGGCCCCGCCCGAAGCCGCGGCCAAGGCCGAAACCCCCGCCGCCGCGCGCTGGCTGATCGGTGGCATCGCCGCCGCCCTGCCCGCACTTGCCCTCGCGATCTACCTGCCGCGCGGCATGCCCGGCATGCCGGCCTTCCCGTTCGCCGAGGTGCACGCGGTGCGCCAGGCCGAACGCGCCGAGACCGATGCGCTGCTCGCCCAGGTGCGCGAGCGCATCGCCACCCTGCCGCCGGACAGCGAGGACGCGCGCCGCGGCTGGGCGCTGATCGCCGGCGTCGAACGGCGGCGCGGCAACGTTCCGGGCGCGGTCGAGGCGGCGCGGCGCGCGCTCGCGATCCGCTTCGAGCCGGCGCTCGCGATCGATCTCGCCGAGACGCTGGCGATCGCCGCCGACGGCCAGGTCACGCCCGAGGCGCGACGGCTGCTCGAACGCGCGCGCGCCGCGGCGCCGGACGACGTGCGCCCGCGCTACTACCTCGCCCTCGCCGACCTCCAGGCCGGCGACACGGACGCCGCGATCGCCGGCTTCCGCGCGGTCGAGCGGATGAGCCCGCCGGATGCGTCATGGCGGCCGATGCTCGCCGAGCGGATCGCCGAGGCCGAGACGCGCGCGCGCACGCAGGCCGCGCCCGGGCCGACGCGCGAGCAGATGGAGGCCGTGGCCGACCTGCCGCCCGCCGAGCGCGCGGCGATGATCGAGGGGATGGTTGCGCGGCTGGCCGAGCGGCTGCGCGAGACCCCGAACGACGCCGAGGGCTGGCTGCGGCTTGCGCGCGCCTATCGCGTGATGGGCCGCGCGGCGGATGCGCGCGCGGCGCTCGACCGCGCGGCCGAACTGCTGCCGGACGATCCGCGCGTGGTCGCCGAGAAGATGGCGCTCGGCGTCGGCGGGTAGGTCAGACGCGCCGTCGCGCGAGCGCGAGCCCGGCCAACCCGAACAGCAGCAGCGCGATCGTCGCCGGCTCGGGAACCTGATTCGGATCGACCTGCGTCAGGATGACGCGACAGATCGCGCCCTCGCTCTGCTCGACGATGCCGTAGAAGCTCACGGAGTACCCGTCCGCCAGGCCGAGGAACTGCACGTCGTCGAAATCGCGGAAGATGCCGGTGCCGGTGACGATCAGGTCGAACACCCAGTCGCCCACGCCCGGCGGCGTGCCGAGCCCGGCGAAATCCACCGTCACCAGTCCGGCGAGCGTGGCCGTCTCGGCATCGATCGCGCCGTAGCCGCCAAGGCCGCGCGCGAGCCCGTCGATGCCGAAGATCGTCTCGATCCCGGGCGCCGCGAACGCGTCCATGAACAGTTCCCCGCCGATCGTCAGCAGGCTCGAGCGCAGCTCCAGCATCGCTTCGCCGCAGAGCTCGCCATTGTTCGCGCTCGCGCCGAGACGGAGGACGTTTCCGACCGTCGCGGTGCTGTTCACCAGCGACAGCTCGCCGCGGCTCTCAGTGCCGAAAGAGCCGATGCTGACGAACCCGCCGACGCCGAGCGTGCTGTCGGCCAGCGCCACCCGGCCGAGGCTGGGCGTGGCGCCGTTCGAGCCCTGGGCGATGCGCAGGGCGGTCTCGATGGTCAGGCTGCTGTCCGTCGCCGTGACCACGCCGCTGCCGTCGTTCGCGCCGACGCCACTGTTCACGCCGACGCGCAGGACGTTGACGTCGATCGTGGACGCGTCCTGCGCCGTCACGATCCCGTCGCCGCCAAGGGTACCGAGGGCCAGGAGGCCGTCGGTCCGGAGGCCGGCGGTCAGGAGACCGCCGGTCAGGCTCGATCGCGTCAGGTCGAGCTGCCCGCGGGCGGTGGCAGCGACCGTCGGGTCGGGTGTCGCGATGCCGCCGACCGTCGCCGTGCCCAGGAACTGCGGCAGGGGTTGCGCGATCACGACCGCGCCGTCGGCCACCGACAGCCGCCCGTCGGCGGCCGCCGCGCCATCGGCGATCGTGAAGGCGCCGTTGCTGCCCTGCACCGTGCCGATCCGGAGCGTTTCGGTGGTCAGGGTTCCGTTTGCGAGATCGAGGCTGCCGCTCGCTTGGCCGGTGTTCACGACCCGGCCGATATCGACGGTCGCGTAGCCCGTGATGTCTCCGCCCACGGCCGCGCTGCCGGTGACCGCGGCGCCCGGGCCGATGACGGCGTTGTTGACGGCCTGCCCCGTGGCGACGCCGATCTGCAGCAACCCGCCGGGATCGGTCGTGTTGACGATCCCGCCCGCCCCGACCGTTGCGGTACCGGTGGCGGTGATCGGCGGAGCACCGATCGCGTCGTGGAGACTGCCCGTGCCGATGGTGACGAAGCGGAAGCCCGCAATCCCGTCCACCTCGATCGACCCTGCGGCGTCTCCCGCTCCGGAGTTGAGGAAGTTACCGGTAACTCTGCCGATCTACAGAAAGCGGTTGGTGCCCTGGGCGTTCAACGTGCCGCCGAGGGCGAGCGTGCCGTCCGCCGTTGCGCCGCCCTGCCCGTTCGCCACGCCGACCAAGACATTGGCGGCCACGGCCAGAGCGCCGCTACCCAGGCTCAGGCTGCCGATACCGGTCCCGCCCTGGCTGGCAACGCCAACATTCAGGGCTCTGAGGGCCTGGGCCGAGGTATCGACCGACGCCGCGGTCACCGTGCCGGTGGCGCTGCCGTCGAACCCGACACCGATGCTCCAGAACGCGAAGCCTGGAGGAAACTGCGGCGCCTGGGTCGCGAGCGTGCCCGCCGTCACGGTGCCCACTGCCGTCGCCCCGGGTGCGAAGAACGTCCTGCCGACGATCAGTTCGTCGGTGAGGGTCAGCTTGCCGCCGAACGCAGCCGTTCCGCTGACGCTCTGACCGGCAGCGGACGTCGAGCCCGCGGCCAGCGTGGACACCGTCACGTCCGCGGCGGCCTGGGCTGTCCCGCCATTGGTGATGATGGCCGTGTCGTTGGCGCCCGGAACCTGCGCCGGCGACCAGTTGGTCGCCGTGAACCAGTCGCCCGCTCCCGTGTTCCACGAGATCGTCGCCGCCCCCGCCGGACTGGCGATCGCGGCCGTCCCGGCCAGCAAGGCAAGCCGCCACATCGTGCCGGCCCGCAGTCCCCCCATCCGCATCCCAACCCCGGGTTGCGTTGTTATTGCCCTGACGAACAAGCGGCGACCAAAAAAACTTTCCGCGTCAAGTAACGTTGCCCGAGGCGCGGCACATTCATGCCGGCGTATGCGGTGCCGCCCGCTACGCCTCCGGCACAGCCGGGGCGCGGCCTTCGGAATCCAAGGCGTCCCGCAAGCGACGCTCGTAGTGACGGTAGTACTTGTCGGTGACCAGATCGGTCTTCACCACCACGCACACATCCGTGGTGTTGAACTGCTCATCGATGACCGCGCCGTCACCCACGAAGCCGCCGAGCCGGAGATAACCCTTGATCAGCGGCGGCAGCTCGTTGAGCGTCGCCTTCAGGTCGATCGCCTCGGGCGGCATCCGGCGCATCTCGACATAGCGGTCGGGCAGCGCGCGCGGGCGCAGCGCCGGCGGGGCAAGGTGGTTGTGCCAGAGATAGGTGAGCGGCGCGGCCAGCGCGTCGGGGTCGGTGCCGTGCAGCGAGGCGCAGCCGAACATCAGGTCGATCCGGTGCTTGAACACGTAGGCGGCAATGCCGCGCCAGAGCAGTTGCAGCGTCGGGCGCGTGCGGTAGGCGGCATCCACGCAGGAGCGGCCGAGTTCGAGGATCTCGCCGGGGAAGGCCTCGATCAGGGCGATATCGTACTCGCTCGCGGAGTAGAACCCACCGATCTTCGCCGCGCCCGGCCGTCGGATCAGCCGGTAGGTGCCGACGACACCCTCCGGCCCCTCGCCGCGGTCGTGGTCGATCACCAGCAGGTGGTCGGCGATGGCGTCGAATTCGTCGAAGTCGCGCTTCCGCGCGGCGACCTCCACGCCCGGGCGCGCGCCCATCTCGTCGTAGAACACGCGGTAGCGCAGCGCCTGCGCGGCATCGAGCTCCCACGGCCGCTCGGCGATGCGCACGCCGAGATTGTTGGCGCGGAGCTCGCCGAAGCCGGGGCCGTCGATGGCAGCGACTGACTGCATGGGCGGCTTCACGTCCTTCGTCATGCGGGTCCGGTTCGTTTCGGGGCCTGGTGCCGGGCACGCGGCCGCGGAGCAGGGCGTCGGTCGGGGTCGGCCGGTCGGCGCACCGCCGATCCGCCCCGTGCCGCGGGGATCTCGGCCGCCGCGGCGATGCGCCGGCCGAACAGCTGCAGCCGGCTGGACGCGAGCGCGAAGCCGAGCCGTTCGGCGATCTCGCGGGCCATGCGCTCGAAGCCCTCGTCAGCGAATTCGATCACCTTTCCGGTGTCGACGTCGATCAGATGGTGGTGATGCCCGCGATCGGTCGGGTCGTAGCGGGCGCGGCCCTCGCCGAAATCGCGCCGCTCGAGAATGCCCTTCTCCTCCAGCAGCCGCACGGTGCGGTACACCGTGGCGATCGACACCTTCGGGTCGATCGCCGCCGCGCGACGGTACAACTCCTCGACATCCGGGTGGTCGGTGGCTTCGGACAGCACGCGCGCGATGACGCGGCGCTGCCCGGTCATCTTCAGGCCCAGCTCGACGCACATGCGTTCGATCCGGCTTTCCATCCGCCCTCCTCACCCGCGGCACCCGGAACGCGCCGGCAGGCCGCAGGGGCATATCACGCCCCCGGCCGATCGCCGGCCCCGGTATAGCAGATGACGACGCGCCGGTCCCCCCAGGGCCGGCGGCGGCAGGTCAGCCGCGCCGGCCCGCGCGCGGCTTGGTGCCGAGGCCGATCTTCTTGGCGAGCGTCGAGCGGTGCTTGGCGTAGTTCGGCGCCACCATCGGATAGTCGGGCGGCAGGCCCCAGCGCTCGCGGTACTGCTCGGGCGACATGTTGTACGCCGTCTTGAGATGGCGCTTCAGCATCTTCAGCTTCTTGCCGTCCTCAAGACAGATGATGTAGTCGGGGTGCACCGACTTCTTCACCGGCACCGCCGGCTGCGGCTTCTCGGCCGGCGCCGCGCCCTTGCCGACCGCTGAGAGCGTGCGGAACACCTCCTGGATCAGGCCAGGCAGTTCCGAAAGAGGCACGCTGTTGTTGCTGACATGGGCCGAGACGATCTCGGCGGTCAGTTCGAGGATATTCGAGTCGGACTGCTGATCCTGCATCGCCGTTGCCTTCACCTTTCGGGACGAGTCGCGGCGGTGTATAAAGACCTATGTTGCGAGCCGCAACAACAACTTGCGGGGCGAGATGGTTTTTTCCGTGGATCGGGGTGTGCAAGACGTGCGGAAGAACGAGTCAGAGCGGTTTTTTCTCGACATCACAACCGAGACTTGTCCGATGACGTTCGTGCGGACGCGTCTGCTGCTCGATCGCATGCCTCCCGGCGCCACCGCCACTGTGCGGCTGACCGGCAAGGAGCCGCTCGGCAACGTTCCGGGCTCGGCACAGGCGCTCGGCCACACGGTCGTTTCGGTCGCCCCGGAGGCGCCCGGGCGGGATGCACCCTCCGATGTCTGGCTCGTCACGCTGAGGAAGGCGGGCTGAGCGGGCGCGTCAGCACCACCGCGTCCGCCCCGTCCGGGTAGTAGTGCGGGCGCCGCCCCACCTCCTGGAAGCCGTTTGCGGCGTAGAGGTGGTAGGCGGCGCGGTTCGTCTCCGCGACTTCGAGGAACAGGCGGATCGCGCCACGTCTGCCGGCCTCGGCGACGGCCGCGGCGAGCAGGTGCCGGCCGATGCCCTGCCGTCTGCGCGCCGGCGCGACGCCGAGCGTGACGATTTCGGCCTCGTCGGCGGCGACTCGGGCCAGCACGAACCCGGCCGGTTCGTCGTCCAGCGTGGCGATCAGCGCGAAGGCGCCCGGCATGGCGAGCAGACGCGCCATCGCCCGGTCGGCCCAGGGGTCGGCAGGGAAGGCTGCTTCGTGCAATGCGGCGAGCAGCGCCGCTGCGTCCTGGCCGGCCGGCGCGATCGCGGTGGTCACGCCGGCGCCGGGCGGAGTGCGGGCGGCGGGCGCACTGCCGGCGGGTCGATGTAGAGCGGTGTCGCGTCGAGGGGCGCGAGCGTGCCGTCGAGCCGGGCGCGGGCGACGCGGGCGACGTCGCGCGCGTCGGGCAGCGTGGCGGGGGTGCGGGGACACAGCATCGGCGCGGCGTCGCCGACGATGTGGGCGATGTCGGGCAGGGGCTCGCCCGGGCGCCAGGCGGTCGGTGCTGCGGTCGGGCGGGGCAGGCCGGCTGCGACGGTGAAGGGCATCAGGAAGATGTGGCCGCGGCGGCTGTCGAT
>CAZHMM010000181.1:0-7008 GCA_964533585.1 uncultured Elioraea sp. | reverse complement strand
CGGCCCATGCCGTGATGCGGATCGCCCTCCGCGCCGCACCGCCGCCGCGTGACCCGGGGCCATGGGATCGGCCGGCGTCATGATGCGTTTCGATCGCCGTCTGGGACTTCCGCTCGTGGGCCTGCTGGCGGCCCTCGTGCTCTGGGTCGCCGTGATCGGCCAGATCGGCCGCGATCGCGCGCGGTCCGGGGCCGAGACGGCCGAGCGCGCCGGCGTCGCGGCGCTGGCGCTCGAGGCCCATCTGCGCCGCGTGTTCACCGCCGTCGACGCGGAGCTGGTGCGGCTGGTGCGCGAGGCCGCCGGCCAGGCCGACGCCGTCGTGCTCACCGGGGTCGCCGTCCGGATCGGCGCGATCGATCCGACGCTGAGCTCGATCGCCGTCATCGACCCGGGCGGCCGGGTGGTGGCGAGCACGCTCGGTCCGCTGCGCGGCGTCGTCCTCGCCGACGATCGGGACTACCTGCGGGGCAACCTCGCCTTCGATCCGGCGCGGCCGATCCTCGGCCGGCCCGCCGTCGAGCCGGGCTCCGGGCGGGCGGCGCTGACGCTGTCGCGGCGGATCACCCGCCCAGGCGGCGGGTTCGGCGGCGTGGTCGTGGCCTTCCTCGACCCGGCCGGGCTCGTGCGCGGCGAGTGGCTGGACGCCGTCGGCGCCGACGCGGTCGCGGCCCTGGTCAGCACCGATGCGGTGGTGCTGGCCCGCACCGGCGAGGCGCTGCCCGCACCCGGCCAGGTGCTGTCGGATCCGATCCTGGCGGCGGCCCTCCGGGGCAGCGCCGCCGGCACCATCGTGCCGGGCGAGGCAGCCGAGCAGACGCCCGGCCTGATCGCCTTCCGCCATCTGCCGGACCTGCCCGGGGCGGCGGTGATCGGCGTTGCCCGCGCGACCATGGAGCAGAGCGCGGCGGCAAGCCTGGGGCGGACCCTGCTCGGCGCCCTCGCCGTCACGGTCGCGCTCGCGGCGCTGATCGCCGCGCTCATGCTCGAAGCCCGCAGAGGGGTCCGCCGCGAGGCCGAGCTCGATGCCGACCGGCTCGCGCTCGAGGCGGCCAATCGCGCGATCGCGCGCGCCAAGCGGCAGGCCGACGAGAAATCGGCGCTGCTCGAGACCACGCTTGCCAATCTCTCCGACGGCGTCACCGTGTTCGACGCCAATTTCCGCCTGATCACCTGGAACGACCGGCTGCAGGATCTGCTCGGCCTGCCGGACGAGGTGCTCTACGAGGGCGCGCCCTACGAAGGCATCATCCGCGCCCAGGCGCGGGGCGGCGAATTCGGCACGGTCGACATCGAGACCGAGGTGCGCCGACGGCTCGACGTGGTGCGCTCGGGACGCTTCGGCGTCTATGAGCGCACCCGGCCCGATGGGCGGGTGATGGAGCTGAAGCGCACCGGCCTGCCCGGCGGCGGGTTCGTCACGATCTACACCGACGTCACGCCGCGCCGGCGCGCCGAGGAGCAGATGCGCCGCGCCCGCGAGCTCGCCGAGGCCGCTTCGGCCGCCAAGTCGAGCTTCGTCGCGGTGGTCAGCCACGAGATCCGCACGCCGATGAACGCGGTGATCGGCACGCTCGGCCTGCTCGGCGAGACCGAGCTCGACGAGGAGCAGCGCCGCTACGTCGCGACCGCGCACGAGAGCGCCGAACACCTGCTGGCGATCATCAACGACATCCTCGACCTGTCGAAGATCGAGGCCGGCCGGCTGGCGCTCGAAACCACCGACTTCGCGCTCGCGCCGCTGCTGGCGGGGGCGGTCGACCTGTTCCGCCCCTCGGCGCAGATGCATGGCGCGACCATCCGGCTCGAGATCGGCGAGGGGGTGCCGCCCCATGTGCGTGGCGATGCCGGCCGGCTGCGGCAGATCCTGCTCAACCTGATCTCGAACGCCGTCAAGTTCTCCCAGGGCGGCGACATCCTCGTCTCGGCGGAGACGGCGCCGTCGCCCGGCGTCGGGCTCGCGCCGCGGCTGCGCTTCGCGGTCGCCGATCGCGGCCCCGGCATCCCCGAGGCGGAGCGGGGGCGGCTGTTCCAGCCCTTCTCGCAGCTCGAGCCGCCCGATGCGCGGCGCACCGGCGGCACCGGGCTGGGGCTGGCGATCTGCCGCCGCCTCGTCGAGCTGCTCGGCGGCACGATCGGCATCGAGGATCGGGTCGGCGGCGGATCGATCTTCCGCTTCACCCTGCCGCTCGCGCCGGCCGAGCGCATCCCCGAGGCGGCGCCGGAGCCCGTCCTGCCGGCACGCCGCCCGCGGCGCGCGCGCGTGCTGCTGGCGGAGGACAGCCCCGCCAACCAGCTCGTCGCCGCGACCTGGCTGCGCAAGGACGGACACCACGTCGATGTCGTCGCGAACGGGATCGAGGCGGTCGACGCGGTCCGGGCGCGGCCCTACGACATCGTCTTCATGGACATGTTCATGCCGGAGATGGACGGCATGGCGGCAACGGCGGCGATCCGGCGCCTGCCGCCGCCGGCGGGCGCCGTGCCGATCGTCGCCCTGACCGCCAACGTGATGGCGGGCGACCGCGAACGCTTCCTCGCCGCCGGCATGAACGGCGTGCTCGCCAAGCCGGTCACGGGGCGGATCCTGGCCGAGGCGCTGCTGCGCCATCTGCCCGCGGAGGAGGATGCGGCGGCGGAGACGGCCAGCGCCGCCCCGCGCGGCAAGCCGCCACCACCGGTGCTCGACACCGAGCATCTGGCGCGCCTCGGCCGCGGCCTCAGCGCCGACACACTCGGCTCGCTGATCCGGACCTGCATCGAGGACGTGCGCGCGCGGACCGAGGCGATCGGCGACGCGGCGGCGGCGGCGGATGCGGCGCGGCTCCGCCGCGAGGCGCACGCGTTGCGCGGCGGTGCGGCGAATTACGGGCTGGCGGCGCTGGCCGAGCTGGCCTCGCGGATCGAGGCCGCGACGGCGGCCGGAAACCTCGATGAGGCCAGTCAGGTCGCCACCGGGCTCGGCGGTGCGGCCGAGGCGGCCTGCGCGGCGCTTGCGGCCAGCGCGGAGCAGGTCGCCGCCGGCTAGCGCGGATCCCGATCAGGTGAAGATGCGCGCAAGGAGGCCCCGGAGCCGGCTCAGACGGGCCGGAAACGGCTCGCGAGTCCTGCCGTGACGTTCCCTGCATCGGCAGCGAACCGAGCCGATCAGCAGGCTGCCGAGGATCCGGACCAGCGGCCCGAGAACGGAGGCGCCGCTGAGTTGGATCAACGCCGCGGGTGGCTCGGCGTGCCATGGTGCCGCCCGCAGTGACGCAAAGGAGACAGCGCATGACGGCGCTCACCCTTCCCTCGGTGCGGCCAGCCGGCTCGCCGCAGACGGATGCCCTGTCGGAGGCCACCGCCTTGCCGCCCGAGACGCTCGGGGCGGCGATGGAGCGGCTCGGCGATTCGTTCGACCGGGTGCTGCGTGGCCAGGGCGCGCGGCTGACGGCCGGCATCTCGCCGGCGGCGCTCGCGCTCGCCTTCGCCGACTGGGCGGTGCATCTCGCGGTGCTGCCCGGCCGGCAGGCGATGCTGGCGACCAAGGTCGCGACCAAGCTCGCCCGCCTCGCCGACTACGCCGCGCGCTGCGCGATCGGCGAGGCCGACGCCACCTGCATCGAGCCGCTGCCGCAGGACCGCCGGTTCGACGATCCGGCCTGGCGCCAGCCGCCGTTCAGCCTGCTTGCGCAGTCCTTCCTGCTGACCCAGCAATGGTGGCACGTCGCCACCACGGGGGTGCGCGGGGTCTCGGCGCATCACGAGCACGTGGTGAACTTCGTCGCCCGCCAGCTGCTCGACATCGTCTCGCCGGCGAACTGGCTGCCGACCAATCCGGAGGTGCTGCGCCGGACGGCGGAGGAGGGCGGGCTCAACCTGCTGCGCGGCTGGCAGCATGCGGTCGAGGACGCCTCGCGCGCGCTCGCGGGGATGCCGCCGGTCGGGGCGGAGGCCTTCCGGGTCGGCGAGACCGTCGCCTGCACGCCCGGCAAGGTGGTGCTGCGCAACCGGCTGATCGAGCTGATCCAGTACGCGCCCAGCACGGATTCGGTGCGCGCCGAGCCGGTGCTGATCGTGCCCGCCTGGATCATGAAATATTACATCCTCGACCTGAGTCCGGAGAACTCCCTGGTCAGGCATCTGGTCGATCAGGGCTTCACCGTGTTCTGCATCTCCTGGCGCAATCCTGGGCCCGAGGACCGCGACCTGACGATGGAGGAGTACCGCCGTCTCGGCGTGATGGCGGCGCTCGATGCGATCGGCGCGATCTGCGGCGAGCGCATCCACGCGCTCGGCTACTGCCTCGGCGGCACGCTGCTCGCGATCGCCGCCGCGGCGATGGGGCGCGACCGCGATGACCGGCTCGCCTCGCTGACCCTGCTCGCCGCGCAGACCGACTTCTCGATGCCGGGCGAGCTCGCGCTGTTCATCGACGAGAGCGAGGTCGCGCTGCTCGAGGACATGATGGCGGTGAAGGGCACGCTGGAGGCGCGCCAGATGGCCGGCGCGTTCCAGCTCTTGCGCTCGAACGACCTGATCTGGTCGCGGCTGGTGCGCGAGTACCTGCTCGGCGAGCGCGCGAAGATGACCGACCTGATGGCGTGGAACGCAGACACCACGCGCATGCCGGCGCGCATGCATGGCGACTACCTGCGCCACCTGTTCCTCGACAACGACTTCGCCGCCGGACGCTGGCTCGTCGGCGACCGGCCGGTCTCGCCCAACGACATCCGCCCGCCGATCTTCGCCGTCGGCACCGAGACGGATCATGTCGCCCCGTGGCGCAGCGTGTTCGCGATCCACCACCTGACCGAGGGCGAGGTGACGTTCCTGCTCACCAACGGCGGGCACAATGCCGGGATCGTCTCGCCGATCGGCCATCCGCGCCGGCGCTATCGCATCCGCACGCATCATCCGGGCGAGCCGCATCTCGATCCCGATGCGTGGCTCGCGGCCGCCGAGCGGCGCGCGGGCTCCTGGTGGCCGGCCTGGACGGCGTGGCTCGCCGCGCGGGACGGCCGCATGGTGCCGGCGCGCGCCCCGGGCGGCGCGGACCATCCGCCGCTCGCCGATGCGCCCGGGCGCTACGTGATGATGCGCTAGCGCAGCGCCCGATCAGGTGGACTCACCCGATCGGCCGCGGATGCGCGCACCAGAGCCCTGGAGCCGTTTCCGACAGATCGGATACGGCTCCAGCGCGCGTTGACGCTCACGCGGACCGCCCGCATCCTCCGCCGGCTGAGACCCCACGGAGGAACGTCATGATCACCCGTCGCGGCCTTGCGGCCGCAAGCGCGTTGCTTGCCGCCCCGGCCGTGCTGCGCGCCCAGAGCGGCTGGCCGGGCGAGAAGCCGATCGAGGTCATCGTGCCCTATCCGCCGGGCGGCGGGGTGGATGTGATGACGCGGCTGACCCTGCCCTTCGTCGCCAAGCACCTGCCGGGCGCGCGCTTCGTCGTCGCCAACCGCGCCGGCGCGGGCGGGCAGGTCGGCTTCGAGGCAGCCTTCAACGCGGCACCGGACGGCTACACGCTCGGCGCGGTCGCGGTGCCGGCGCTCAATTCCTTTCCGGTCGAGCGGCAGGTGCGCTACCGGCCGATGGATTTCACCTTCCTCGCCAACGTGGTCTACGACCCGAACACGATCTTCGTCGGCCGCGACTCGCCGTTCCGCTCGCTCAAGGATCTGATCGAGGCGGCGAAGGCCAAGCCGGGCGAGCTGCATTACGGCACCACCGGCATCGGCTCGGACGATCACATCCTGATGCTCTGGCTCGAGGACCTCGCGCGCGTCGAGCCGATGGTGCACGTGCCGTTCCAGGGCTTCGCGCCGATGCTGTCGAACGTGCTCGGCGGGCACATCCAGGTCGCGGTCGGCAACGTCTCGGAGATCCTCGCGGCGATGCGCGACGGCCGCGTGCACAGCCTCGGCCAGGCGGCGGGCGAGCGCTGGAGCGAGGCGGCCGACGTGCCGACCTTCCGCGAGCAGGGCTTCGACATCACCGGCGGCTCCTCGCGCGGCATCGTCGGCCCGCCGGGCATCGCCGAGGGCATCGTGCGGCGGCTGGAGGAGGCGTTCCGCGCGACCTTTGCTGACCCCGACTTCCTGCGCGACTCCGCGCGCGCGACCCTGCCGCTCAGGCTGCTGGTCGGCGCCGAGTACCGCGCGATGATCGCCGATACCGATCAGGCGGTGCGCAAGCTGTTCCGCCAGCGTCCCTGGGGGCGCTGACGCCTCCGCTGACCGCAACGGGCCGGAGCGCGGCGGCGCGCTCCGGCCGCGCCGGACGTCAGAGGTTCACGCCCCAGGGCAGCGAATACCAGCCGAATCCCTCGCCCTCGGCCGCCACGTAGCCCAAGCCGGGGAAGGCGAAGTGGTACGACAGCACGCCGATCCGCTCCTGCGCCAGCATGCGCAGAAGGCGCAGGCGGCTCTGCGCCGACTGCCTCGGATCGGTATCGAAGGCGAACTCGATCTGCGGCCGGCGCAGCATGATGACCTCGTGATGCGCGAGGTCGCCGATGAACATCGCCTTCGCGTTGCCGGACTGGATGGCAAAGGCCGTATGACCGACCGTGTGGCCCGGCGCGGAGACCGCCGTCACGCCCGGCACCACCTCCTTGCCGTCCTCGACGAAGGTGAGCCGCTCGCGCACCGGCAGCAGATTGCGCCGCGCGCCCTGCGCGAACTCGCCGACCCAGCCATCCGCCCGGCTGCGCGCCTCGTCGGTCCAGTAGTCGAAATCGGCCTTGCTGAGGAACACCTGTGCGTTGGGGAAGTTCGGCTTGCCGTCGCCGCCGATGATGCCCCAGACATGGTCGATATGCGCGTGGCTGCACACCACCGCGTCGATCTGCTCGGGCATGATCCCGGCCGCGCGCAGATTGGCGAGCAGCATGCCGGTGTGCGGGCCGAACGGGCGCGTGTAGCCGACGCCGGTGTCGAACAGCACCATCTGCCGGCCGGTGTTCACCACGAAGCAGTTCTGCGGCAGCACCAGCTTCTCGGTGGAGCGGAAATTGGCGCGCAG
>CAZHMM010000180.1:0-7132 GCA_964533585.1 uncultured Elioraea sp. | reverse complement strand
CGAACAGCGCCGCCTTCAGCGCCTCCCACCCCGCGCGGTCGGGTGCGGCAAGCAAGCCACCCGTGTGCACGCCGGCGTGATAGGGCTGCCCGTCCAGCCGGCGCGCATAGCCGCCAGCCTCGGCGTGCAGCAGCACGCCGGGCGCGTGGTCCCAGGGATAGAGCCGCCAGTACAGCAGCCCGTGCAGCTTGCCCGAGGCGGCAAGCCGCCACTCATGCGCCGCGCAGCGCAGTTCCCAGGTGGCGCCGAGCGCGCCGAGATTGCCGCGCACGATGGCGGCCCGGTCCGGCGGCAGGTAGCGATGGCTGACCGCGGCCACCATGCGCCCGACCGGCGCCGGCTCGGCGACGCGCAGATCGTGGCGCGATCCGTCCGCGCCCTGCACCCAGGCCCCCTCGCCGCGCAGCGCGATCGCCGTGTCCTTCAGCACCGGATCGTGGATCCAGGCCGCCACCGGCTCGCCCCTGCGGATCAGCGCCAGCATCGAGCCGAACAGCGGCAGCCCGGCGGCGAAGTTCGCCGTGCCGTCCACGGGATCGCAGACGAATACGGCCTCGGCGTTGCCGACGCCGCCGAGCAGCGACGGGTCGGAAGCGGCCGCCTCCTCGCCCACCACCGGCACGCCGGGGAACATCCGACCCAGCGCCGCTTCGATCGCACGCTCGGCCGCCTCGTCGGCGGCCGTGACCATGTCGTGCGGGCCGGTCTTGGTGCGCACCTCGCCGGCGGCGAGGTTGCGGAAGCGCGGCCAGATCTCGGCGGCGGCCGCCGCGGCGAGCATCGCCGCGACCTCCGCCGCGCGCGCCGTGTCGAGCCGGGGGCTCAGCCCTCCACCCCGAGGATGTCGGACTCCTTGAGGATCACGTAATCCTTGCCATCCATCTTCACTTCGGTGCCGGACCACTTGCCGTACAGCACCACGTCGCCCTTCTTCACGTCGAGCGGCAGCAGCCGGCCGTCCTCGGCGCGATTGCCCGGACCGGCGGCGATCACCTTGCCGCGCGTCGGCTTCTCGCCGGCGGTGTCGGGAATGATGATCCCGCCCTTCGACTTCGTTTCGGCAACGGCAGGCTCGACCAGCACACGGTCTCCGAGCGGCTTGAACGGCATCCTGAGTCTCCCTGGGTGATGCGGGCGCGCATCGCAGCAGCGCCGCGGGTTGGCGTCAATCGTGTACGCCCGCCGCGCGCGCGCGGCGGCTGTCGAAGCGCGCGCGGTCCTCGGGCGAGAGCCGCACGGCGAGGTGGATCGCCTCCCCGCTGTCGCGCCGCTCCAGCACCTCGCCATGCGCGTAGAGCCAAGCCAGCGCCGCACCTTCGGCCGGGGTGAGCGCGATCCGGTGCACCGGCAGTCCGGCCGACAGCTTGGCATCCAGCGCCGTCCGCAGCCGGTCAAGCCCGGCGCCGGTCAGCGCCGAGACCAGCAGTGCCCGGTCGCCGAGCACAGCGAGTTCGCCACGCGCCGCCTCGTCCAGCAGATCGGCCTTGTTCAGCACCTCGATCGCGCGATCGGGCCAGGCCTCGTCAAGCGTGCCGTCCTTCACCATGCCGTCGAGCACGCTGATCACGTCGGCACGCTGGGCCGCGCTGTCGGGGTGGGCAATGTCGCGCACGTGCAGGATGATGTCCGCCTCCGCCACCTCCTCGAGCGTCGCGCGGAACGCCTCGACCAGCTCGTGCGGCAGGTCGCTGATGAAGCCGACCGTGTCGGAGAGGATGATGCTGCGCCCCGAGGGCAGCTTCAGCCCGCGCATGGTCGGATCGAGGGTCGCGAAGAGCTGGTGCTGCGCATAGACATCCGCGCCGGTGAGCGCGTTGAACAGCGTCGACTTGCCCGCGTTCGTGTAGCCGACCAGCGCGATCACCGGATAGGGCACGCGCTTGCGCGCGCCGCGATGCAGCCCGCGTGTACGGCGGACCTCCTCGAGTTCGCGGCGGATCTTCGCCATGCGGTCGCCGATCAGCCGTCGGTCGATCTCGATCTGGCTCTCGCCCGGGCCGCCGAGGAAGCCGAAGCCGCCGCGCTGGCGCTCCAGGTGGGTCCAGGACCGCACCAGACGCGTGCGCTGATAGTCGAGATGCGCGAGCTCGACCTGCAACGCCCCCTCGCGCGTGCGCGCGCGCTCGCCGAAAATCTCGAGGATCAGCCCGGTGCGGTCGATCACCTTGCAGCCCCAGGCGCGCTCCAGGTTGCGCTGCTGCACGGGCGAGAGCTGAGCGTCCACCACCGCAACGGCAATGCCGTGCAGCTTGACCTCCTGCGCGACCTGCTCGACCTGGCCACCGCCGAGCAGGGTCGAGGGGCGCGGCGCGCGCAGCGGCAGGATGGTCCGCCAGCGGACGTGCAGACCGATCGAGACCGCCAGCGCCGAGGCCTCCTCCAGCCGCGCTTCGGCAGGGCGCAGCGCCGCCTCGCTGTCCTCCTCCGCTCCGGACCGCCCGGACCACGGCAACACCACGGCCGCCGCGCGCGGATCGGGCGTGGCCTCGGCCGGCGCGGCGCGGCGCCCGCGCCGCTTGGGCGGGGGGTCAGTCGACGGAAGACGCTTGCGCAGGGGCAGGCTCCTTCGCGGCCGTCTCGGCCGCCGCCTTGGTCGCATCGAACAGCACCACCGGGGCACCCGGCATCACCGTCGAAATCGCGTGCTTGTAGACGAGCTGGGTATGCCCGTCGCGCCGGAGCAGTACCGAGAAATTGTCGAACCAGGTGATGATGCCCTGAAGCTTCACGCCGTTCACCAGGAAGATCGTCACCGGCGTCTTGTTCTTGCGGACGTGGTTCAGGAACACGTCCTGCACGTTCTGCGACTTCTCAGCCATGGCCAGAGCCTTCTTCTGCTTGTCGTTACGGGTCGCATTCAGTCCGGGAAAAAGCCGGCGCGGCACTCGTCTCCGCGACGCCCCGTGGCGGGATATAGCACCGGGTCAGGCGCCGGCAAGCCGGGCGAGCCGATCCTGCAGCGCGGTGTGGTCGGCGAGATGCAGTGCCGGAGCGGCGCGAACCGGCCCGCCATCGTGCGCGGCATCGCCGATCAGCACGGGAAGCACGCCAGCATTGCGCGCGGCCTGCATGTCGAGCGCGGTGTCGCCGACATACCAGACCTGCGGCCCCGCGCCGAGGCCGAGGGCGCCGAGTGCCATGCGAATCGGCGCCGGGTGCGGCTTGTCGGCCTCGGCGTCGCCGGCGCCGATCAGCGCGACGAAGTGCCCACTCCAGCCGAGCATCTTGGCCTCGCGGCGGAGATAGCGGCCCGTCTTGTTCGACACCACCGCGAGCGTCAGGCCGAGCGCGCGCGCGTGCTGAAGCGTCTCGGCCGCGCCGGGCAGCGGCGTGACGTGCTGCAGATGCGTCCGCTCCAGCGCCTCGTAGAACACATCGCGCGCGCGCTCCCACGCCTCGCCGAACAGGCCGGGGAAGCTGTCGCGCAGCGACTGGCGGACGCGGCCGCGCACCTCGGCGAGCGACCAGGGAGGATGGCCGAAGGCGGTGAGTGCCGCGTTCAGCGCCGAGGCGATGCCCGGCCAGGCATCGACCAGCGTGTTGTCCCAGTCGAAGACGAGCGCGGCGGGACGATGCTCACTCACGCCGCGCGCGGCACGTTGCGCATGCCGCTCACGTGGCGGGCGAAGATGTCGAACAGCCGCCGCGTGATCGGCCCCGGCGTGCCGTCGCCGACCTTCGCGCCGTCGATCGCCAGGATCGGCTTCACGAAGGAACTCGCCGAGGTGATGAAGGCCTCGCGCGCGGCGCGGAGCTCGCTCTCGCTGAACGGGCCCTCGACGAACGCGATGCCTTGATCGCGCATCAGCCCCATCAGCACCTGGCGCGTGCAGCCGGGCAGGATGTTGCCGCCGAGATCGCGCGTGCGCAGCCGCCCCTGCTGATCGACGATCCAGACGCTGGTCGAGGCGCCCTCGGTGACCATGCCGTCGGGCGCGATCATGATCGCCTCGGTGGCGCCCTTCTCGACCGCGGCCTGGCGCGCGAGCACGTTCGGCAGCAGGCCGACGGTCTTGATGTCGCAGCGCGCCCAGCGGAGGTCGGGCTGGGTGATCGCCGTGCCCTTCCAGCCGTCGATCTTCGCCGGGAACGGCTTCAGCCGCTTGGCGGTGACGACGAGCGCCGGCGCGATCGCGCTCGTCGGGAAGGCGTGATCGCGCCGGGCGACGCCGCGGCTGATCTGGAAATAGACGATGCCCTCGGTGATGCGATTGCGTCGCACCACTTCACGCAGCACGCGCGCCAGCGCCGCACGCGTCATGGGCATGGGGATGCGGATCTCGCGGAGCGATCGCTCGAGCCGATCGAGATGCGGGCCCTCGTCGACGAAGCGGCCGTCATGGACGTGCACGACCTCGTAGACGGCGTCGGCGAACTGGTAGCCGCGATCCTCGACATGCACCGCCGCCTCGCGGTGCGGGACATAGCGGCCGTTGACATAGGCGATGCGCGACATGGGCGGGCTCCTGGCTGGCGGCCGGAGTGAAGCGGAACGGGGCGGAAAACGCTAGCCCGGACGCTTGTCCGGGATGCTGATGCCGAGCTTGTGGGCATCGGCGAAGGCGTTGACCTTCTTGCGGTACTCCGCGTTCTCGATCCAGCCGCCGACAGCGCTCAGCTCCTTGAGGGCAGCCGCCGCCTCGCCGACCTCGGCCTTGCCCTCGGCTGCGAGCAAGGCAAGGCTGACGGCGCGGATGATCAGGTACTTCCGCGGCGTCTCCTTCGCCAGCGCGATCGCCCGGTCGATCCGCGCGAGCGCCTTGTCGAACTCGGGCGGTGTCTTGTCGAAATAGGTCATCGCGATCGCCGCCTGAAGCTCGGCCGGCGGGATCGTGGTGTCGATCCGTTCGAGGGCGATGAACACGGGCAGGACAGCCGCGATCTCATCGCTTCGGCCGACCCGACGCCAGCCGCTGCGCTTCTCGTCGGCCAGGCGGAACAGTTCGCCCGGCCCGTCGGCGGGGAGATCCCTGAACAGCGCCTCGAACTCAGCCTCGGTTCGGCGTTCCGTGCCTTCCAGGTGGCTCTGCACCGCGCGCTTGGCGGCATCGGCGCGGGCCCGACGACGCGCCAGCTCCGCGGCTTCCTCACGCGCCGTGGCGGCCGTCTTCTCGGCCTGGGCGAGCCGCGTCTTGAGGGCCGCGTCCAATACCGCGCGAGCGCCGTAGCCGCCGATCACGGCGAGTGCGAGCGCGCGCATCTTGTCCCACGTCGTGAAGAAGCTCGGCGCGCCGGGGACGATCAGCATGATCGCGATGGCGCCGAAACATCCGACCAGGAAATCGCCGAGAAAGCCGATGTCGTAGACCGGGCGCTGCGGGTCGAGCCGATGCGGCCAGACGAAGCCGCGGTCCTTGTCGCGGTGCGCCGCCGCGATCGCCGCCAGGCCGCCGAGGGCGGGAAACAGCATGAGCAACGCCGGCCCCTCGGCGGGGATCGTGCCGGTCAGCCCGATCCCCTCCTTGGCGCCGAAGCCGATCAGACCGCCGACCGCCAACGCGCCCAGCACGGTGAGGAACATCTTCGGGCCCGGCAGCTCGGTGCGCCGCTGCACGTTGTCCCAGATGATGAGGGCAACGATGACCAGCGCTCCGAACACGACCAGCAGGAAGAACGGCGCATAGCTCGGAGCCATGGGCAGGCGAACCTTCCGATATTCCTATCTGACAACAGGCTAGGCTGGCCAACGGGGACGCCGCAAGGCCGCGTCAGACGGCGGGCGCCTCCGCCAGCGCGATCACCCGCCCCCCGCTGATGCGCACGAGCTCTGCCGGCGTGGTTGCGAACACGTGCATCGGCGAGCCGGCCGCCGCCCAGACGCGGTCGAGCGCCATCAGTTCCGCGTCGATCAGCACGATCGGCGTCACCTCGTGCCCGACCGGCGCCACGCCGCCGATCGCGAAGCCGGTGGTCTCGCGCACCCAGCGGCCGTCCGCCCGTTCGATCGGCGTACCCACCGCTGCCGCGACCTTCACCAGATCGACCCGGTTCGCGCCGGAGGCGATCACCAGCACCGGACGGCCCGATCCTTTGGCGCGGAACACCAGGCTCTTGGCGATCTGCGCGACCGCGCAGCCGACCGCGCGCGCCGCATCCTCCGAGGTGCGGGTGCCAGCGGGAAACATCGAGATCGTGTCGGCATGCCCGGCTGCGCGCAGCGCCGCGCGCACCCGCCCGACCGAGCCCCCCTCGTCCGCCTCCTTCATCCGCCGTTGGCCGCGACCCTGTCCTCGGCATTCACACCGAGGCTCTTGAGCTTGCGGTGCAGCGCGCTGCGCTCCATGCCGACGAAGTTGGCGGTGCGGCTGATATTGCCGCCGAAGCGGTTGAGCTGGGCGAGCAGGTACTGCTTCTCGAACAGCTCGCGCGCCTCGCGCAATGGCAGCGCCATGATCTCACCCGAACGATCCGGGCGCAGCACAGGGGGGGCGGCCGCGCCGATATCCGGCGGCAGATGCTCGGCACGGATCGGCTCCTTCGCCTCGCCCGGCGCCATGATCAGGAGCCAGTCCATCAGATTGCGCAGTTGGCGCACATTGCCCGGCCAGTCATAGGCCTGGAGCACCGCGAGCGCGTCCTCGGCGAGGTCGCGCAACGGCAGGCCCGAGGTCTCGGCGGAGCGGGCGAGGAAGTGGCGTGCGAGCGGGGGGATGTCGTCGCGGCGTTCCCGCAGCGAGGGGACGCGCAGCGGCACGACATTGAGACGGTAGAACAGGTCCTCGCGGAAGCGGCCGGCGGTGATCTCGGCCGCGAGGTCGCGATTGGTGGTGGCGATCACGCGCACATCCACCTTCACCCGCGTCGCCCCGCCGATCCGCTCGAAGGACTGGTCCTGCAGCACGCGGACGATCTTGCCCTGGGTCTCGATCGGCATGTCGGCCACTTCGTCGAGCAGCAGCGTGCCGCCATGGGCGTGTTCGAGCGTGCCGGCGCGCCGCGGCTGCGCCAACGGATCGGGGCCGGCCTCGACGCCGAACAGCTCGTCCTCCAGCCGCCCGGGATTGAGCGTCGCGCAGTTCAGCACCATGAACGGCCCGTCGGCGCGGCGCGAGCGCGCGTGGATCATGCGCGCCACGACCTCCTTGCCCGCGCCGGCGGGGCCGGTGATCAGCACGCGCGATCCCGTCGGCGC
>CAZHMM010000179.1:0-7167 GCA_964533585.1 uncultured Elioraea sp. | reverse complement strand
CCAACTACTTCGCCGCAGCAGGATATGAACCAGACTGATCGGAAAACGCTCTAGTTATCGGAGGTGTCCATATTCGCGATTGCCAGGCGAGGCGAGGCGAGCCCGGCCGAAATCTTGAACAGCTGAGAGTCCGTTTGAAAATCAGCGATGGGCGACGCGGCGGAGCAGCAGGGCGCCCATGGCGACGTGGATCATGGCCTCGGACACGTCGAGGCGCTTCTCGTAGTCGCGGACGAGGCGACGCCAGCGGATCATCCAGCCGAAGGTACGCTCGACGACCCATCTGCGCGGGATGACCTCGAAGCCCGTCGCCGCGTCGGAGCGGCGCACGATCTCGACGACGAAGTCGAGGAAGGCGGCCTTGTCCATGAGCTTCGTGCGGTCGTAGCCCGCGTCGGCGAACAGGTGCTTCAGCCACGGCCAGCGCTTGCGGATCGCGGCGAGGATTGCTTGCGCGCCCGCGCTGTCCGACACGTCGGCGGGGGTGAGGTTCACCATCAGCAGCCGTCCGTCCGTGTCCACGGCGACATGGCGCTTGCGGCCGACGATCCTCTTCCCCCCATCGAAGCCGCGCACCTCGGCGAACGGCGCCTTCACCGTCTGGCTGTCGAGCACGCCACCCGTCGGACTGGCCTCGCGCCCGGCCGCCTCGCGGTCGAGCATCAGCGCCACATCGTGGATGGTGCGGAACAGCAGGCGCCGGACGAAGCGGCGGAACCACCAATAGATCGTCTGCCATGGGCCGAAATGCACCGGTAGCATCCGCCAGCCGCCCGCGCTGCGCGCCATGTAGCGGATGGCGTTCAGCACCTCGCGCAGATCGACTTCCGGCTTCCTGCCCCGCCGTGACGGCTTCGGCAGCAGCGGCTCGATCCGCGCCCATTCCTCGTCGGTCAGGTCGGACGGGTAGCGCTTCGTCTTCCGGCCAAGCTCGGCCATCCGGCCTCGGGTCTCTCGGGTCCACATCCCGAGCTTGAATCACCCCCGCCCGCGTCGGGCCAAGCCATTCTCAAACGGTCACTGAGCCGGGATTGAACGCGTCTGGGCTGCGTGATTCGCTCGCGGCATCGCCGCGCGGGAGCCCGCCGGCGCCGCGGACGTCGCACCCTCTGACGGCCTCGATCCGGCGTCGGTCAAATCACGTCGATACGTGTGCAGGGTGTGGTCGGTCGGCGCTTTCTGTCTAGACGGCTATCGTGTTTTCCGGCTTTCCGGTTTTCCGGTTATCTGTTTTTCGTGCTTTCCGTCTCTTCTCTACCGTCCACGCTTGCGCTCGTCCGTGATGTCTGTATCGCGCACCTCGATCCCGGCGAGGCGGAGCGCGAACAGGATCTGGTTGCGGATCGTCACGCCGCTCTCGGCATAGCGGCGACGGAGCTGACGCAGCACATAGTCCGGCACCTTCGTCGACAACGCCACTTCCGGCGCAGTGCGGCGCGAGACGCGCGCCGCCGGCGGCGCGATCAGCCCGGTCGCGGTCTCGGTGTTGATCGCCCGCACCCGCCCGGTTGCGACCGCCTCGCGGATCACCTCCGGCCGCTCAAGGCTCTCGGCGACCGCGAAGCGCGGGTCGTCGACAGCAACGCGCGCATTCGGTGCGGGGTCGAGCACCGGCGGCTGAAGCCCCGGGCGGCGCGTTGTCTGGCTCATCCCTCCCCTCCCCTCAGGCCGCGGCATCCGCCGGCCGCGCGCCGAGCAGCCCAAGCATCTCGTCAAAGATCGCAGCGAAGTTCTGCGCGGCATGGCTGTCACGGTCGTGCAGCGGCGGTACCCAGTGCGCGTAGCTCATCTCCTTCCAGACGGTCCGTTCCCCGAAACTCGCCGTGAACACACGCGCGCCCGCCTTCCCATAGGCCTCGCGCAGGAAGCCCTCGACGCGCGGGCGCACCGCACCGGCGGAGGTGCGCACCATCAGCACGCCGCGCGCGATCGGACGCCGCGCGACCGCCTCGGCCTCCTCGATCTGGCGCCAGGTCTCGATCCCGCCGCGGAAATCGTCCTCGCTCATCTGCGAGGGCACAATCACGAGATCCGACAGCGCCATCGCGACCTGCGTGTCGTTGGTCGCCGCCCCCATCAGGTCGATCACCACCGTGTCGTGGCGCGCGGCGAGCTCGCGGGTCAGCACGGAGACGCGTCGTTCGCCATCCGGTACAGCCACCTCGATCCCGGCGAGTTCGGGAATGCGCGCGAAGAACCGTCCGAGCGGGCGGTTTGGATCGAGATCCATCGCCGCGACCGAACGGCCGCGGGCGACGAACTCCGCGATCGTGCATTTCGCGAGCGTGGTCTTGCCGCTGCCGCCCTTCACCTGGGCGAAGGTGATGATCGCCATCCCGTTCTCCTCCGACTCGGCCGGAAAACCGGAAACCAGGACACCGCGTTTTCCGGAGCGCCGGCAAGCCGGTTTTCCGGAAATCACGAAATCTTCCAAGCGCGGAACCGGGATCGTGGCGGATGCGCCACAGCCCGGCGCCACCCGCCGCCGTTTCCTTCCACCAGCTTTTTTCAAACGATCGTTTGGAGTCGTGTTATCGATTATGAACGCCGGATGGCGCTGATTGGCTATGCCCGGGTCTCGACCGCCGAACAGGATCTTGCCGCACAGCGGGCGGCCCTCGCCGCCGCCGGCTGCGCCGAGATCGTCGAGGAAACCGCCTCTGGCGCCGCCGCTGCGCGACCCGAGCTGGCCCGCGTGCTTGCCCGGATTCGCCCCGGCGACACCCTGGTGGTCGCCCGGCTCGACCGGCTGGCCCGGTCACTCGCCCATCTGCTCGCCGTGCTGGACCGGCTGCAGGCCAGGAAGGCTGGATTCCGCTCGCTCGCCGACCCGATCGACACCGCCGGCCCCTCGGGCACTCTGGTGCTGCAGATTCTCGGCGCAGTTGCCGAGTTCGAGCGCGCGCTCATCCGCGAGCGTACCCGGGCAGGCTTGGCCGCGGCTCGGGCGCGGGGGCGGCGAGGGGGCAATCCAGGGCTCAGGGCGCGCGATCCCGCGACAATCGTCCGGCTCGCGCAGGCGCGGGAGGAGGCCCGGCTCGCGCGCGCCTTGCCGGCTGCCGAAGCCTGGATCGGCCCGGTGCGCCGACTGCGGCCCGCCGCGCCCTGGCCCGAGGTTGTCCGAGCAGTGAACGCGGGACTCGGCGCCGGCACCGCGCCTTTCTCCCCGGCGCGGCTGAAGCGCCTTGTCCGGCTGTTCGCGCGCGCAGGGCTGCTCGAGCCAGGCGTTCTCGGAATTGGCTTAGGGGTGGGGAGGGACTCTGCGGTGGGGTTGGGAGGAGAAATCCGTGGGCGAGAGGGTGCAGCGCCTCCCCATGGGGAGGCGGGGGCACAGCCGGCCGCGCGATGGACGGGCCGGCGCGGCCGCGCGGCAAGCCAGACCACCCGGACGATCGAACTGGCTGCGGCCTATCTGCGCGGCCGACCGGACGCGACGCTGACCGAGCTCGGTGCCGCCCTGCTGCGTCTCGGCGTGCGCCCCCCGCGCGGCGGCGCGGCCTGGGCGCCCTCCTCGCTCAAGCGGCTGCTGGACCGCGGCCGCGCCCTCGGGCTAATCACCACCCGCCGGGATGGACCGTCCTGCGGTAGTGACGGTCAGACGTGACCGCTGACCGATTTACGTCCGCGTCATGGAGTTCCGGCGATAAAGGTACCCGTCTTCCTCCAAGCGGAGGCCGCCTCATGATAACCCTAGATCGCTGGAGACCGTCGCGCCTACGCGCGGCCATGGAGAGTCTTGCGACCCCGGCGGTCTATCTTCTGAATCGGCCCAGCCTCGCCCCGATCAGCCGGCTGCTGTTCGAGTTCGCGCTGCGTTGCAACGGCATCGGCAACAACGCCACAGGGCCGTCGGGTCTCGCTCGCGGCGAAGAGCGTTTCCTCCGGCGCGTGGCTGGCGGTCTCCGCACCGCTACCGTACTCGATGTCGGAGCAAATGCCGGGGACTATGCACGGCACGTCCGGCACCTAGCACCCAAGGCACGGATCATTGCCTTCGAGCCGCATCCCCGGACCTTCGCGAAGCTTGCCGCCGCGGCCACCGCGCACCGGTTCGAGGCGGTCAATGCGGCCGTCTCCGATTCCGTCGGCAGCGTCACCCTGTACGACTTCCCGGATGCGGACGGCTCAACCCAGGCCAGCCTCGATCCGGGCGTCATCGCCCTTCATGGCGGCATGGCGCCGGTCGCGCACCAAGTCACCTGCACCACGCTCGACGCCTTCGCGCAGGAGCGGGACCTCGACCGTATAGATCTCCTCAAGATCGACACCGAGGGCTTCGACCTGAATGTGCTGAAGGGCGCCGCCTCGCTGTTGGCGGAACGTCGGATCGGCCTGATCCACTTCGAGTTCATCGGCTCGAACATCGTCCGCCGGGTGACGATGCGGGACTTCTTCGAGGTCCTGGGGGGGTATGCGCTGTCGCGGATCTGTCTAAACGGGGATCTTCTACCCCTCGGCCGCTATTCGCCGAAGTTCCACGAGCTATTCGTCCGCCACAACCTTGTTGCTGCCCCAGGATGAGGGCACGAGGAACCCAACCATCATGAGCCAGGCGGCGCCCGGAGATGTGTCAGCGGCGGAGGTCGAGATCAAGAGCTATCTGCGCGGCTTCGCCGCGCAGCACGTCCATTACTTGCCAAATCCAGGGAACGCGGGCGATTCCATCATCGCCACGGCGACCTATCAGTGCCTGCACCGTCTCGGCATCAGCCACACCATCCCCTTTCCGCCACGCTTCTCGGCTGCGGGCAAGACCGTGTTCTATGGCGGCGGTGGCAATCTGATCGGCACCAGCACCTATGCCTACGCACAGGTCGCGCGGTTCCACAAAGATGCCGCACGCTTTGTCATCCTTCCCCACACCGTCAAAGATGTCGACGACCTGCTGCGCGCCTTCGGCGCCAATGTCACCATCATCTGCCGCGAGCGCGTCTCCTACGACTATGTGCGGTCCTTCAGCGGCCCCTACACGACTCTGCTCGCGCACGACATGGCTTTCAGCCTCGATCCGGCGCCGCTGCTGGGCACTGCCGGCCGCCCCAGCCGCGGCGTCGTACTCGCCCGCTACGCCGAGGCCGTACTCAGGGGACATGGGCGGACGAGCCCCAGGAACCTGGCCAGGATTCTGCTCGGCCGGCCGCGTGGAACGGTGCCCAACCGCGCCGACATCGGCCCAGTGCTGCACGTCTTCCGTCTCGACGGCGAGCGGACCGACATCGCGCTACCGACACACAACGTCGATCTCTCGGCTGTATTCTCCTATGGCGTCGGGCCAGAAGCAGTGGCGAACCATGCCGCGTCTTGGTTACTCTCGACGCTCAGCCAGTTCGACGAGATCCACACCAACCGTCTACACATCGCCATTTCATCTGCCGTTCTTGGAAAGTCTGTGAAATTCTATTCGAATAATTACTATAAATGCCGCGCAGTCTATGAGCACTCCATGAAGGACCGTTTTTCGAACGTCCAGTGGATGGGCTAAGCCAGAGCCGAGCCCCGGTGACAGACACACGCCATCTACGGCACCGATGAGCATGGCGCCCACGCCCTCGCTCGCCGGCGTCGTGTTCCGCGGCGCCCTGCTTCAGGTGGCACTGCGCTTGCTCATGCGCCTGCTCGGCTTGGTGTCGATCTCGGTCACCGCGCGGGTGCTCACCCCCACCGATTTCGGCGTAATCGGCAGCGCAAGCCTCGTGACCGGCCTGTTCGCCGTGCTGCAGAACAACGGCATCTTCGACTGGGTCGTCCGCAAACCCAGCCTCGGCTCAGACGATCTCGCCAGGGCCTGGAGCGTCAATCTCGGCTTTAACGCTTTGGTCGCGGCCGGGATCGCAGCCGCCGCCATCCCGGGGGCCACCTTCCTAAACGAGCCGGCCCTTGCCCAGGTGTTGCGCGTCTCGGCGTTGATGCCGCTGCTCGCTGCCCTCGCCAGCCCCGTGCCGGTACTGTTCATGCGCGAGATGCAGTTCGGGCGGGATTTTCGCCTCCGCGTCATCCAGAAGATGATCGACGTCACCTGTGTGATCGTCGGCTGCCTCGTACTACGCACATACTGGGGCGTGATCTACGGTGGTATTGCCAGCCGGCTGATGTTCCTCGCCTACACCCACATTGCCTTTCCGTTCCGTCCACGGCTGGTGCTGCGCGGCGCCGGAGCCCTGCTCGGCTTCTCCACCTGGGCGATCGCGCTGAGCCTCGCGAACTATCTCGCCATAGTCGCTGACGAGGTCGTGGTCCGGCGCGCTTCCTCCACGCAGGTCTTCGGTCTCTACCACATCAGTCGTGACCTCTCGCGGGTGCTGGTCTCCGAACTCGTCGCGCCGGCGGCCGCGGCCCTGCTGCCGGGACTGGCGCGACTGCAGGGTGAACGCAGACGCTTCACCGGCGCGGCGATCCAGGCTGTTGGCGCGGCAGCAATCGTCGCGGTCGGCGCGGGGCTGGGCGTCTCGGCCACCGCGGCCGAAGCGATTGCCCTCCTGCTCGGCCGGCAATGGCACGATGCGGCGCCGTTCCTGGTCTGGCTCGCGATCGGGGTCGCAGCGCAAACACTCGCCGGGCTGCACCGCTCCATCCTGTTCGCCCTCGGCGTCCCCCAATGGTCAGCCGCGCTGTGGCTCGTCAGGGCGGTTGTGCTGTTCGCCGCTGCCCAGTTCGCAGTCGGGCAGGGGGGCGCGATGGCGGTCGCGATCGCCTTCGCTGTCGCCTCAGTGCTGCTCACTCTGGCCGACTATCTGGTGATCTTCGCGCGACTCGGCCGCCCGGCGGCGGTGCTGCAGTTCTCTGCCCGCCCAGTGCTCGCCGGGCTCGCCATGACCGCGGCCCTGCTCGCGTTGCCGCTTCCGCCTGGCCTCCCGACCATCGCGGATGCCGCGATCAAAGTCGCCGTAGGCGGGTCGGTCTACGGAGCTGCTCTCGGCCTCGCCTGGTGGCTCGCCGGCCGGCCACAGGGGTCGGAGACGGCGCTTCTTAACCGTCTGCCTGGCCGGCTTGGCCGGATCGCCGCCATCATCACCCGCGCTCCCCGACCGCAGGTCGGCTGATCGACTCAGCGAGGCCCCATGCCCCTTCACCTCGTCACTGGCGGCTGCGGCTTCATCGGCTCGCATCTCTCGGCCGCCCTGATCGCGCGCGGCGATACCGTGCGCGTGCTCGACGACCTCTCCACCG
>CAZHMM010000178.1:0-7275 GCA_964533585.1 uncultured Elioraea sp. | reverse complement strand
GAGGCGGCGAAGGAGGCGGCCGAGATCGTGCTCGCCGACGACAACTTCGCCACCATCGCCGCGGCCGTGCGCGAGGGCCGCACGGTCTACGACAACCTGAAGAAGACGCTGCTGTTCATCCTGCCGACCAATGGCGGCCAGGCGATGACGGTGGTCGCGGCGGTGCTGCTCGGCCTCTCGGTGCTGCCGGTCACCCCGGTGCAGATCCTTTGGGTGAACCTGGTGGTGGCCGTGACGCTCGCGCTCGCGCTCGCGTTCGAGCCGGCCGAGCCAGACGTCATGAGCCGGCCGCCGCGCATGCCCGACGAGCCGATCCTCTCAGCGCTGCTGCTCTGGCGCGTGGCCCTGGTCTCGGCACTGCTCACCGCCGCCACGATCGCCGCCTTCCTCGCCGAGTATATGGCGGGCAAGCCGATCGAGACCACGCGGGGCGCGGCCGTCACCGCGCTGATCGCGGGTCAGGCCGCCTATCTGTTCAACGCGCGCTTCTTCCGCCGCTCCAGCCTCTCGTTCGACGCGCTGACCGGCAACCGCGCCGTGCTGATCGCGATCGGCCTGATCGTCGTCCTCCAGGGGCTGTTCCTGTACGCGCCGCCGATGCAGACCCTGTTCGGTGTCGCCCCACCCGATCTCTCCGGCTGGCTGCTCGCGCTTCTTGCCGCCGTCGTGGTGTTCGGCGTGGTCGAGATCGAGAAGGCGGTGATGCGGCGCGCGCCCGCTACGCCGTCCGGCCGCCGTCCACCGGAAGCAGGATCCCCGTGATGAAGCTGGAGGCCGGATCGGCGAGCCACACCGCGGCATTGGCGATGTCGCTCGGCTGACTCATCCGCCCGATCGGGATGGTGGCGACGAACTTCGCGCGGTTCTCGGGCGTATCCTCCATGCCCATGAACTCGGTCAGCAGCGCGGTGGCGCCCATCACCGGGCAGATCGCGTTCACCCGGATGTTGTCCTTGGCGAGCTCCTGCGCCATCGCCTGGGTGATGGTGTTCACCGCGCCCTTCGTGCCGTTGTACCAGGTGAGGCCGGGGCGCGGGCGGATGCCGGCGGTGGACGAGATGTTGATGATCGAGCCGCCGTTGCCCTGCTTGCGCAGCGTCGGCACCGCAGCCTGCGTCATCCAGTAGATCGACTTCACGTTCACGGCGTAGACGCGGTCGAACTCCGCCTCGCTGACGTCGAGGATCGGCTTGTTCTTGTGCGTCGTGCCGGCATTGTTGACGACGATGTCGAGGCTGCCGAAGGCATCCAGCGCGCGGTCCACCATCGCCTGGCAGTCGGGACCCTTGGAGACGTCGCCGCCGATTGCCACCGCGAGATTGCCGAGCTCGCCGGCGACACGCTGCGCCCCGTCGAGGTTCAGGTCGGCCACCACCACCTTGCAGCCCTCGGCCGCATAGGCGCGCGCGATTCCCTCGCCGAAGCCCGAGGCCGCGCCCGTCACCACCGCCACCTTGCCCTGAAGCCGCATCGCGCCGTCTCCTCCTGAATGCTGCGGCTCGGACGCTAGCGCAGATCCCGCTCGGGCGGAATCGCCTGAACGGGTGACGCCGCGCGCCGCAAACGCTGCGCGCGCGGCAGGCCCGCAAGGGGGATCAGGCGCGGTAGAACGTGGCCGCCGTGTCGTGCAGCGCGGCGCGCGCGAGCTCGGGCCCGAGCACGCTCTCGATCAGCGCGATGTCGGCGTCCGCGAAGGGGCGGTCGGCGCGCATCGAGGGCAGGTCGGTCGCGGCCATCAGCGCACGCGGCGCGGCGCGCGCGATCGCCTCCAGCGCGGCAGCCGGGTCGAGCCGCACACGGCCAAACCCGGTCGCCTTCACCTTGGCGCCGGCCCGCGCGAGGTCGCAGGTCACGGGCAGCCCGGCTTCGGTCATGCCGAGATGGTCGATGACGATCCGTAACGCACCGAGCGCCGCGACATGCGGAGCGAGCGTGGCCGCATCGGTGTAGATCTCGGCATGAAGCCCGTGCGCGGCCGCTCGGCGCGCATGCTCGAGCATCGTCTCGATCGTCCAGCCAGTGCTGCGGTAGAGGTTGAAGCGGAGGCCGCGCACACCCGATGCGGCGAGATTCGCCAGGGCGGCATCGTCGCGCGCGGCATCGGCCGCCGCGACCACGACGAAGCGCGGGCCGAGCGTGCGCGCCGCCGCCAGCAGCGGTGCGGGATCGGTGCCCTGCGGCGAGGCGGCGACCACCACGCCGCCCACCACGCCGAGCGCGGCGACGCGCGCGCGGTACTGCGCCGCGGTGAACTGCGCCGGCACGAAGCCCTGGTTCGCGACCAGCGGATAAGCCGGGTCGAAGACGTGGAAATGCGCGTCGAACAGCATGCGGCGGCGATCCTCCGTGGCGAGGATGCGCAGGCCGCCGCCGCGGGGCAAGGCCGGGGTCTTGTCGCGCGCGTCAAGTTGGGGATCGATGGACCGCCATGATCACGATCGAACGCGTCGAGGCCTTTGCCATTCGCTCCGACCTGGTCGGCGGCCCCGGCACCACGCCGCCGCGCCGCCCTCCCTGGACGGCGGAGGCGGAAGTCGCAGGCCCGATGTCGCGCCACCCGCGCTACAAGCGGCTGCGCGCGGCGTGGCGGCCCGCCTGGCCCGGCGTCGGCTGCCTCGTCACCGCCTCGGACGGCTCCTGGGGCTTCGGCATCAGCCGCTACGCCGATCCGGTGATCGCGACCATCAACACCCACCTCGGCCCGCTGCTGGTCGGCGAGCCCGCGCTGGCGACCGAGCGGTGCTGGGACATGATGGCGCGTATGGCCTCGCCCTACTCGCCGGCGGGGCTCGCGGCCTACGCGATCAGCGCGATCGACCTGGCGCTCTGGGACCTCAAGGGGAAGGTGCTCAACGCGCCGGTCTGGAGCCTGATCGGCGGGCCGTCACGCCCTCACATCGACTGCTACGCCACCGGCAACGACACCGACTGGCACATGGAGCTCGGCTTCCGCGCCACCAAGCTCGCCTGCCCGCACGGGCCCACCGACGGGCTCGCCGGGCTCGACGCCAACGAGGCGCTCGTGGCGCGCACGCGCGCGCTGATCGGGCGCGAGGTCGAGCTGATGCTGGATTGCTGGATGGCGTTCGACCTCGAATACACCGTGCGGATCGCGGAACGGCTGCGACCCTATGGCCTGCGCTGGATCGAGGACTGCCTCACGCCCGAGGACCTCGACGGACACGCCGCACTGCGCCGGCGCCTGCCCTGGATGGGCTACGCCACCGGCGAGCACTGGTACATGACCCAGCCCTTCCTGCACGCTGCCGCGCACCGGCTCGCCGACGTGCTGCAACCGGATATCGCCTGGGTGGGTGGGCTCACCGCCACATTGCGCATCGCCGCGATCGCGGATGCCGCCGGCATCGCGGTCGTTCCGCATGCGGGCATGAACACGCCCTATGGCCAGCATTTCGGCATCGCCGCGCCGGGCGCGCCGATGGGCGAGATGTTCATCGGCACCCCGCCCGGCGTGCCGCTCGCCGAGACGCGGCTGTTTCCGGGCATGGCGGTGCCGGTGGACGGCAGGCTCGTCCCCTCCGATGCGCCGGGCTTCGGCCTCGGCGTCGCGCTCGATGGCATCGCCGCGATGCGGCCTTGACCGCTCCCTGGAGCGGCCCTCTCATCGTCGCCAAGAACGAACCAGGAGGAACCGAGATGACCATCTCCAGGCGCGGCATGCTCGCCGGCACGGTCGGCGGACTGACGCTCGCCGGCACCGCACGCGCCACCGACCTGCCCGACGGCCCGACCCGCATCGTCGTCCCCGCCCCGCCCGGCGCCTTCAACGACGCCTTCGCCCGGCTGATCGCCGAACGCCTCGCCCCCGTGATCGGCCACTCCTGCGTGGTGGACAACAAGCCCGGCGCTGGCGGCTCAATCGGCACGCGCGAGGTGATCCAGGCGCGACCGGATGGCCGCACGCTCGGCATCGGCAACACCGCGACGCTGGCCGTCAATCCGACCGTCTATCCGACAGCGGGCGACCCGCTGCGGGATCTGACACC
The DNA here is from genome assembly GCA_964533585.1 of uncultured Elioraea sp. Classification (GTDB taxonomy): domain Bacteria; phylum Pseudomonadota; class Alphaproteobacteria; order Acetobacterales; family Acetobacteraceae; genus Elioraea. The sequence goes on along the minus strand of CAZHMM010000178.1, from coordinate 3,268 downwards.
GATCGCGCTCTGCGCCCGCATCATGACGGTGCTGACCGTCAATCCCGAGCTCGGCGTCAATTCGGTGCGGGAGCTGATTGCGCTCGCGAAATCGAAGCCGGGTCAGCTCAACTACGGCATGCCCGGTGTGGGCAGCTCGGTGCACCTGATGTTCGAGACGTTCAAGCTGCAGACCGGCACGGACATCGTCGCGATCCCGTATCGCGGCTCGGCGCCGGTGATGACCGCCTTCCTCGGCGGCGAGGTGCCGATCATCTTCGAGGGCGTGGGCACGATGGTGCCGCATATCCAGGCCGGCAAGGCGAAGCCGCTCGCGGTGTCCGCGCGTGAGCGGCACCCGTCGCTGCCCGACGTGCCGACGATGGAGGAGGCCGGCGTGCCCGGCTTCGAGATGATGATCTGGTTCGGCGTGATCGCGCCTGCGGGGATCCCTGCGCCGATGCGGGACAGGCTCTCGCGCGAGATCGTCGCGATCACCGAGAGCACGGAGGTCGCCGCGCAGATCACCCGCATGGGCGGGCAGGTCTGGACCGGCGATGCGGCGCGGTTCGCGGCGCTGATCGCGTCCGACAAGGAACGCTGGGCGCCGGCGGTCAAGGCGGCCAACATCACGCCCGGCTGAACGCCAAAAGACAGCGAAGGGGGCCGCAAGGCCCCCTTCGCGCATCCCCCGGGAACGAGGATCAGGCTGGCTGCTGCTCCTCGGCCTCTTCCTTCGGCTCGGGCTTCGGACCGCTGTCCTGGCCCTTCGCGTCACGGTCGCGCTCCACCAGCTCGATCACCGCCATCGCCGCCATGTCACCGTAGCGGAAACCTGCCTTCAACACCCGGCAGTAACCGCCCGGACGCGCCTGGTAGCGCTCCGCCAAGGGGCCGAACAGCTTCGCCACGATCGCGTCGTCGCGCAGCTGCGCATAGGCCTGGCGGCGCGCATGCAGCCCGCCCCGCTTGCCGAGCGTGATCAGCTTCTCGGCGACCGGCCGCAGCGCCTTCGCCTTCGGCAAGGTGGTGGTGATCTGCTCGTGCTTGATCAGCGCGGCCGCGAGATTGCGGAACATCGCCGCGCGATGCGTGCTGGTGACGCTGAGCTTGGTGCCGCCGACACGGTGGCGCATGGTCGTCTACCCTTCTTCCTCAGGCGGCCCTCAATAGGGCTCCTCGAGCTTCTTCGCCAGATCCTCGATGTTCTCGGGCGGCCAGCCCGGCACCGTCATGCCGAGCCCGAGCCCCATCGCGGCCAGCACTTCCTTGATCTCGTTCAGCGACTTCCGCCCGAAATTCGGCGTGCGCAGCATCTCCTGCTCGGTCTTCTGCACGAGGTCGCCGATATAGACGATGTTGTCGTTCTTCAGGCAGTTCGCCGACCGCACCGACAGCTCGAGCTCGTCCACCTTGCGCAGCAGGTTGCGGTTGAACGGCAGGTCCTCGCGGTGCTCCTCGGCCGAGATCAGGCGCGGCTCCTCGAAATTGATGAAGAGCTGGAGCTGGTCCTGGATGATGCGCGCGGCGAGCGCCACCGCATCCTCGGCGCCGATCGTGCCGTTCGTCTCGACCGTCAGCAGCAGCCGGTCGAAGTTCGTCACCTGGCCGACACGGGTCGGCTCGACCCGATAGGCGACACGGCGCACCGGCGAGTAGATCGCATCGACCGGGATCAGCCCGATCGGCGCATCCTCGGCGCGGTTCTCGGCCGCCGGCACATAGCCCTTGCCGGTGTTGACGGTGAACTCCATCCCGAGCTTCACCCCGTCATCGAGCGTGCACAGCACGAGCTCGGGGTTCAGGATCTCGATGTCGTGCCCGGCCTCGATCTGGCCGGCGCGCACCTCGCCCGGGCCGGTCGCCGACAGCGTCATCCGCCGCGGGCCGTCCGAGTGCATCCGGATCGCGAGTTGCTTGATGTTCAGCACGATGTCGGTGACGTCCTCGCGCACGCCGGGGATCGAGCTGAACTCGTGCAGCACGCCGTCGATCTGCACCGCCGTCACCGCAGCACCCTGCAGCGAGGACAGCAGCACCCGGCGCAGCGCATTGCCGAGCGTCATGCCGAAGCCGCGCTCCAGCGGCTCGGCGATCACGGTCGCGACACGGTGCGGGTCGTGCCCGGGATCGATCTCGAGCTTGCTCGGCTTGATCAGAGCCTGCCAATTCTTCTGCAGCACGGGTGACCCTCTCGCCCTAGTCCTGCGGCCCGTCGGCCGCACCTCGCTCGGTGCGGCGTGTCCTTCTCCCCGCGCGGAACCGCCTCACGGGGACGGGGCGCGGCATCCCGCCGCACCCCGCATGAATGCGCGTCTCAGACCCGCCGGCGCTTGCGCGGCCGGCAGCCATTGTGCGGAATCGGGGTGACGTCCTTGATCGCGGTGATCTGGAAGCCAACCGCCTGCAGGGCGCGGAGCGCACTCTCGCGGCCGGAGCCGGGGCCCGAGACCTCGACCTCCAGCACCTCCATCCCGTGGTCGCGCGCCTTGCGGCCCGCATCCTCGGCCGCGACCTGCGCGGCGTAGGGGGTGGACTTGCGGCTGCCCTTGAAGCCCATCATTCCGGCCGAGGACCAGGAGATCGCATTCCCCTGCGCGTCGGTGATCGTGATCATCGTGTTGTTGAAGGAGGCGTTCACGTGGGCAACCCCCGACGTGATGTTCTTCCGCTCCTTCTTGCGCGGGCGCGCGGCAGGCTTCGCCATGGGTTCTGTCTGTCCTTGGTCTCTGGTCCCGGCGGGTGGGTAGCCCGAACGGCTACTTCGTCACCTTCTTCTTGCCGGCGATCGGCACGGCCTTGCCCTTGCGGGTGCGGGCGTTGGTGTGGGTGCGCTGGCCGCGCACCGGCAGGCCGCGCCGGTGGCGCAGACCGCGGTAGCAGCCGAGATCCATCAGCCGCTTGATGTTCATCGCGACCTCGCGCCGGAGGTCGCCCTCGACGCGGTAGGTGCGGTCGATCAACTCGCGGATGCGAAGGATTTCCTCGTCCGTCAGCTGGTTCACCCGGCGGTCGTCGGGGATGTTCAGGGCCTGGCAGATCTCCTGCGCCTTCGCCGGCCCGATGCCGTAGATGTAGCGCAGCGAGATCGTCACCCGCTTGTTGGTCGGAATGTTCACGCCGGCGATGCGCGCCACGTCCCCGCTCCACGTCCTGGCCCGTCCACGCGCCTCCGGGCGGCGCGCCCGACCCCGCCGGCCAAGGGCCGTGGCGGCAGGGTTCCTTCAGCACAAACGACAACGGCGGCCGACCCGGAGGGCCGCCGGAGGTCGCGCACTATAGGCCGCGC
>CAZHMM010000177.1:0-7306 GCA_964533585.1 uncultured Elioraea sp. | reverse complement strand
GCCACCGCGCCGCCCCGGTCGCGATACGCGCCGAGCCGGACCGCCCAGCCGCGCGTCGCCGATGCGGCCTGCCGCGTGCCGGCGGCGGGGGCGAGCACGGCGCAGTCCTGGCGACGGCGCTGGCGATCGGCGCAGGCCTGGCGCGCCTGCCCCTCGGAGAGCCCCGCCACCTGCGCCCGCCAGACGGTGCGGTTGCGCGACTGGGCCTGCTCGACCTTGGCGGCACCGCCGCCGATCTGGCGGGCGGCCACGCGGGCGGCGGCGAGCGCGCCGCCGCGGTCGCGGAAGGCGCCGACCTGCACCGCACAGTCGCGCGCCGGCGCCGCGGCCGCCTGGGCGCGCGCGACCAGCCGGATCGGCGGCGCGACCGAGGCCGTGCGGATCGGCCCGCCGAAGCCCTGATCGAGCAGGTCGGCCATGTGCTGGTCGCGCTCGGCCGCCGAGGCGCCGCCCAGCACGACGCCGACCAGGCGGCGGCCGTTGCGCGTGGCCGAGGAGACCAAGTTGAAGCCCGAAGCGCGGATATAGCCGGTCTTGATGCCGTCGGCGCCGTCGTAGCTCGCGAGCATCCGGTTGTGGTTGCGGTGCACCCGGCCGCGCAGGCTGAACGACTCGGTGGCGAAGTAGCGGTACTCGGCCGGGAAGTCGGCGAGCAGGCGCAGCCCCAGCGTCGCCATGTCGCGCGCGGTGGTGATCTGTGCCGGGTCGGGCAGGCCCGACGCGTTGCGGAACACGGTGTCGCGCATGCCGAGCTGGCGGGCGCGCAGCGTCATCAGCCGGGCGAAGTTGTCCTCGGTGCCGCCGAGCGTCTCGGCGATCGCCGCCGCCGCGTCATTGGCCGAGCGGGTGATGATGGCGAGCAGCGCCTGTTCGAGCGTGATCCGGCTGCCCGCCGGCAGGCCGAGCTTGGAGGGCGGCCGCGCCGCGGCATGCGCCGACATCACCACCGGCGTTGACCAGCGCGCCCGGTTGGCCTGCACCGCCTCGAACACCATATACGCGGTCATCATCTTGGTGAGGCTGGCGGGGTGGCGCGGCGCGTCGGCGTCGCGCGCGAACAGCACCCGGCCCGAGCCGGCCTCGACCACGATCGCGGCGTAGCGGCTGGAGCCGATCTGCGCCGTGGCCGGGGCGGCGAGGCTGGCGGCGAGCAGCGCCAGCAGGCCGAGTGCGGCGGCGCGCAGGCTCAGGCGGCGCATCGGGCTCGGGCGGCGGCAAGCGGGCACAGCATCGGCCATCCTTCGTTGCGGCCGAGTCGCAGCCCAGCCGTGCGTGACGAGCGTAGGCGGGGGGCGACCCCCTGTCCACAAGAAATCGCGCAAAGCCAAGGGGTTGTAAACGCTCCCTTAGGGAAATCCGCCGATTTCCGGGCCAACCCCCTCCCAGGCCGTCATGCTGCACTGCAATATTCCGCTTGACGCATCGCCTCGCCTGTCCCATCTAGCGTTTATGCTGCATCGCAGCATCCCGTTTCCCCGACGATGCGAACAAGGACACTCCCCATGAGCACCAAGACCAAGACCGCCGCCGTTGTCGACACCACCGCCGAGGCCGCGCAGAAGGGCTTCGAGCAGGCCCAGGCCGCCTTCAAGGCGCAGATGGACGAGGCGACCAAGCAGGCCGCCGCTGCCCAGAAGGGCATCGAGCAGGTGATCGAGCTCGGCAAGGGCAACTTCGAGGCGATGATCAAGAGCTCGACCATCCTCGCCGAGGGCATCCAGGAGATCGCCAAGGCCGCCTTCGCCGCCAACCAGGCCGCCTTCGAGGAGGGCATCGCCAACGCCCGGGCGCTCGCCGGCGTCAAGAGCGTGCGCGAGGCCGTCGAGCTGCAGACCGGCTTCGCCAAGACCGCGTTCGAGAAGTTCGTCGCCGAGACGACGAAGTTCTCCGAGCAGGGCACCAAGCTCGCCGAGCGCGCCTTCGAGCCGGTCGCCGAGCGCGTCAACGTGACGGTCGCGCAGTTCGGCAAGCCGCTCGCCGCCTGATCACGCCGACAGACCATGGCGCGCCGCCCGCCCCTCGGGGCGGCGCGTGTGAGGCAAGGGCCCGGTTGCGCGAGCAGCCGGGCCCTTCGCGTCTGCGTGTCCTGCGCGCGACACACAAGCGCGGGCCTTTCCGCCGCCGACCGGCTTCCGATATCATGCGCGAGGGCAGCGCCGCGGTGCGGCGCATCAGGACAGCATCTGCGGGGCGATGAGCGAGAACGACAAGCGCGGCAACAACGGGGAAAACCCGACCACGGGCGTCGTCATCAAGGCCCGGCCGAAGACCCGCAAGCCCAGCATGTACAAGGTGCTGATGCTGAACGACGACTACACGCCGATGGAGTTCGTCGTGCACGTGCTGGAACGCTTCTTCAACAAATCGCGCGAGGAAGCCACCCGCATCATGCTGCACGTGCATCGCCGCGGCGTCGGCGTCTGCGGCGTCTACACCTACGAGGTCGCCGAGACCAAGGTGACCCAGGTGATGGACCTCGCCCGCCAGCACCAGCACCCGCTCCAGTGCACCATCGAGAAGGAGTGATCCTTCTGGGCGCACGAAGCCATACCATTTCCTTACTCATGATGCGGCATGATGCCGCAGCGCGGGAGTCCCGCCGCCGGCCGCCTCGGGCCGGCACGGTGCCCGCGGAAGGAGGGTGGACGAATGCTGTCCCGCAACCTTGAGCAGACGCTGCACCGTGCTTTGGGGCTGGCGTCCGAGCGTCGGCACGAATACGCCACGCTCGAGCACCTCCTGCTCAGCCTGGCGGAGGACGGCGACGCCGCCGGGGTGCTGAAGGCCTGTGCCGTCGATGTCGAGAAGCTCCGCCGCGAGCTCACCGAGTTCCTCGACAAGGATCTCGCCGGCCTGGTGACCGACCGGGCGGGCGACCCCAAGCCCACCGCCGGCTTCCAGCGCGTGGTCCAGCGCGCCGCCATCCACGTCCAGTCCTCCGGCCGCGACGAGGTCACCGGCGCCAACGTGCTGGTGGCGCTGTTCAGCGAGCGCGAGAGCCACGCCGTCTACTTCCTCCAGCAGCAGGACATGAGCCGGCTGGATGCCGTGAACTACATCAGCCATGGCATCGCCAAGGTGCCGGGCCGGGCCGAGAAGCGCCCCGTCCAGGGCAATCCCCAGGGCGGCGAGGAGGGCGGCGAAGGCGGGCGCGAGGAGAAGCAGTCCCGCCGCGGCCAGGAGGCGCTGGCGAACTACTGCATCAACCTCAACCGCAAGGCCGCGCAGGGCAAGATCGACCCGCTGATCGGCCGCGAGATGGAGGTCGAGCGCACCATCCAGATCCTCTGCCGCCGCACCAAGAACAACCCGCTCTATGTCGGCGATCCGGGCGTCGGCAAGACCGCGATCGCCGAGGGGCTGGCCAAGCGCATCGTCGAGGGCGACGTGCCCGACGTGCTCGCCCGCTGCACCATCTACGCGCTCGACATGGGCGCCTTGCTCGCCGGCACGCGCTATCGCGGCGACTTCGAGGAGCGGCTGAAGGCGGTGGTGTCCGAGCTCGAGGCGCAGCCCGGCGCGATCCTGTTCATCGACGAGATCCACACCGTGATCGGCGCCGGCGCGACATCGGGCGGGGCGATGGACGCCTCGAACCTGCTCAAGCCCGCGCTCGCCTCGGGCACGCTGCGCTGCATCGGCTCGACGACGTACAAGGAGTACCGCAACTACTTCGAGAAGGACCGCGCGCTGGTGCGCCGGTTCCAGAAGATCGACGTGGCCGAACCCACGCTCGACGACTCGATCAAGATCCTCAAGGGGCTGAAGTCGAACTACGAGAAGCATCACCGCGTCCGCTACACCGACGACGCGATCAAGGCCGCGGTCGAGCTCTCGGCGCGCTACATCCACGACCGCAAGCTGCCCGACAAGGCGATCGACGTGATCGACGAGGTCGGCGCCTCGCGCATGCTGCTGCCCGAGAACAAGCGGCGCAAGACCGTCACCGTGAAGGATGTCGAGGAGATCGTCGCCAAGATCGCGCGCATCCCGCCCAAGTCGGTCTCGACCGACGACAAGGAGACGCTGAAGAACCTCGAGCGCGACCTCAAGGCGATGGTGTTCGGCCAGGACACCGCGATCGAGGCGCTCGCGGCCGCGATCAAGCTCGCGCGTGCGGGGCTGCGCGACGGCGAGAAGCCGATCGGCTGCTATCTGTTCTCGGGCCCGACCGGCGTGGGCAAGACCGAGGTGGCGAAGCAGCTCTCCAAGACGCTCGGCATTGCGCTGACGCGCTTCGACATGTCCGAGTACATGGAGCGGCACAGCGTGTCCCGCCTGATCGGTGCGCCGCCGGGTTATGTCGGCTTCGATCAGGGCGGGCTGCTCACGGACGCGATCGACCAGAACCCGCATTGCGTGCTGCTGCTCGACGAGATCGAGAAGGCGCACCCGGATCTGTTCAACATCCTGTTGCAGGTGATGGATCACGGCAAGCTGACCGACCACAACGGCAAGCAGGTCGATTTCCGCAACGTCATCCTGATCATGACGACGAATGCGGGCGCCTCCGACATGGCCAAGCCTGTCATCGGCTTCGAGCGGGTGACGCGCGTGGGCGAGGACGAGGACGCGATCAAGCGGCTGTTCACGCCCGAGTTCCGCAACCGTCTCGATGCGACCATCGCCTTCGCCGGGCTGACGCCGGAGATCGTCGGCCGGGTGGTGGACAAGTTCGTGATGCAGCTCGAGGCGCAGCTGGCCGACCGCAACGTCACGATCGAGCTGACGGACGCCGCGCGGCACTGGCTCGCCGAGAAGGGCTATGACCCGCTCTACGGCGCGCGGCCGCTCGCGCGCGTGATCCAGGAGCACATCAAGAAGCCGCTCGCCGAGGAGCTGCTGTTCGGCAAGCTCGCCAAGGGTGGCGCGGTGCGCGTCGGCGTCGATGACGAGAGCAAGGCGCTGACCTTCACCTACATCGAGGTGCCGGTGGCCGCGCTGCCGAAGCCCGAGGGTGATGCGGGCGAGGGCGACGAGGAGCGCGCGCCGGAGGCGGTGGAGTAGGGATCAGTCACCGCCGTCGACGAGCGGGAGCCTCTCTGTGGTCGAGTTGAAGCGGTACGTGCGCCAATCCGGCGCATAGTCTGCATCGGCCTGATCTCCCCAGCTTTCCCATCCGGGCCTTACGCCACGTGAGAACAGCTCGGCCCTGGGACCAGGGCTGCACGCCTCGATCACTTGGTACTGCTCATCCGGCTTCCGCGAGTGCTCGCGCTTGCGAGCCGCGATGAGATTCACCTGCCGTCGTCCCGGCGGGAGAGTTCGCGCATTCGGGCCACGCGTACCGAACAGGAGCACTTCCGTTACGTTGCGAAAATAAAACCCGACCCCACGCCCATCCGACCCTCCATCCTTGCGGACCTTGTGCCAGATGATGTTGGATTTGTACGTAAAGCCCCAGGCTGCCATGACGGCCAGACCGTCAGGCAGAAGGGCATTGGGCACCCAGAGGTAAAGGTGCGCAGTCGAGGCAACCAGCTGGGCGATCGGAAGCCGGCAGACTTCCTCCGTGGACATGGTGCCGTACCGTGAAAGACGGCGATGTTCCGGCGCGACCTTGCCGGTCCGATTGATGAACCGCCACGGCGGATCCGCCAGCAGCGTCGCGAACGTCCGCCCTTGCGCCCATCCCAGAAGATCGTGCCCTGGATCGCTCACGTCGCTCTCCGCCTGTTCCGATTCAACCGTTCGATGGGCGCAAATCCGGCTGCCGCCGCTGGATCCTCAATGTCGTCGATGAACAGGGGTTTCCTCATTCCGACGGCCAAGACCGGGCAGCCTCCTCCGGCTCCTCCCTCAAGCTTGCGGACAAGCTTACTGAGGATCGTGGTGGTCGGCCCATAGCTCGTGCCCTTGCCCATCGCGTCGAAGATACTCTGCAACTCATCGGATCTCGTAATGATGATTCCAACATCAGCGACGCGAAGCTCGAAAAGCAGACGAAAGTTATTCAGATCCCGGTCGTAGAATTCGGTCTTGTTGTTCCACTCCAGTTCGACGGCCACTCGCGCCTTGAAGCAGTCGACCTCATGGGTCGGGCTCGCGCGCTCAGTGTCATCGACGCGGATCCTGGTATCGAACTCGCGAGGCTTCCAACCAAGATCGCGAAACATCTTATCCATGCGGATGGCAACCTTGCTCTTGCCACCGCCCTTCACACCAACCTCGCCGATATCCGATCTCAGGATCCGGAATCCTCGAAGCACGGTCAGGATATCCTGCCACTCCTGCGGATATGCACCTGACAGGACCGCGATGGCGTTCCGCCACTCGTGGAACTCGTACCGTTCCGTGAGGTCTGCGGGGATGAGACGTGGCGCGTTCATGTCCGTCCGACGATTCGCGTCAGTACGTTACCACACCACCTCCACCCGATACGCCGCGAACACCGGGTCCGCCGAAACGAGCGACAGCCCCTCCAGCCGCGCCTGCGCGATCAGCAGCCGGTCCCACGGATCGCGATGCACCAGCGGAAGCGTCGCCGCCAGGGCGGCATGCGCGAGTGAGACGGCAAGCGGTGTGAAGCCCTGACGGTCCAGCGTCGCCGCGAGATCGTCCGGCACGCCATGCAGCTTGCCGAGACGCTGCTTCTGCCGCAGCTCGTAGCCCGTCACCGCACTGACCCAGACCGGAACCACCTTCGGGCGGAGGGCGGCGCGCGCCGCTTCCGAAAGCCGCGGATCATCGGTCAGCCACCACAGCAGCGCGTGGCTGTCGAGCAGCAGGCTCACGCGCGGCGGCGCCTCGACCTTCCCGGAGTGGTTGGGCATCGGCATCGCCAGGAACTCGTCGAGGTCGCCCTCCCAGTCCTTCAGGTCCTGCTCGGTCGGCGGTTCGAAGAACACGTCCGGATCGTAGGTGACGAGCCCCTTCCAGGCGCCTGGCTTGCGCTCAGCCGGCGTCTCCGGCGCCGCCGGCACGATCCGCGCCACCGGCTTGCCATGCCGCGTGATCGTGATCTCCTCACCCCGCGCCGCCCGATCCAGCAGCTCCGAGAGCTTCGCCTTGGCCTCGGCCGCGGACAGCACCTTGCTCATGCGCGCACGTTACCGCCACCCGCCAATTTTGGCCAAACCGGTTTGACCAATCGGCAGCGCGCTCCGCGCGTCCGAAAGGAAACCAGTGGGGGACCACGCTGGTCCCCCACACCCCCTGCACGACCTACGACCGGACCTGACGCACCCGCCGGCTACTCTCCCCATCCCGCCGCCCGCGCCCGGACACCCCGCACGGAGCGCGCGTAAAGGAATAGGGGCTGACCTAGCTATCGGGTCTGCTTTGGACGTTTGGAGTGTAGCGGCAG
>CAZHMM010000176.1:0-7344 GCA_964533585.1 uncultured Elioraea sp. | reverse complement strand
GTGGGCGTTGCGCCGCATGGCGTCGGGGACTTGTTCGGAGCCATTTGGCGCAAGCCGCCGCACTTGCCCGCTTGCCCACCCGCCCGCGATCGGCCATTCCCGCCCCGCAACGCGAAGGACACGCCGCCATGCGCATCGACGATCTCGCCGGCAAGGTCTGCCTCGTCACCGGTTCGAGCCGCGGCATCGGCGCGGCCGTCGCGCGCGGGCTCGGTGCTTCCGGCGCGCGCGTGGCCGTGCACTACCGCTCGGCGGCGGCGGAGGCCCGCGCCGTCGCCGAGGACATCACCCACGCCGGCGGCGAGGCGATCGTGCTCGCCGGCGACGTCGCCGAGCCCGGCACGGTCGAGCGCCTGGTCGCGGAGACGGTGGCGCGGTTCGGCCGGCTCGACGTGCTGATCAACAATGCCGGCGACCTGATCGAGCGCCGCCCGCTGGTCGAGACGCCCGACGCCCTGCTCGACCGGCAGGTGGCGGTGAACATCCATCCCGTGCTGGCCGGCTGTCGTGCCGCAGTCGCGCAGTTCCGCCGCCAGGGCGGGGGCGGCGCGATCGTCACTGTCAGCTCGATCGCGGCGCGCACGGGCGGCGGCGGCGGCTCCGCGCTCTATGCCGGCGCCAAGGCCTTCGTCGCCACCTTCACCCGCGCGATCGCCAAGGAGGTCGCGGCGGAGGGCATCCGCGTCAACGCGGTCGCGCCCGGCGTGATCGCGACGCCGTTGCAGGAGCGTACCACACCGCCCGAGATGCTCGCCGCCGCGGTCGCGCAGATTCCGATGCGCCGGGTCGGCACGGCCGAGGACTGCGTCGGCGCGTTCCTGTTCCTCTGCTCGCCGGCCATGAGCAGCTATGTCACCGGCCAGGTGATCGAGGTGAACGGCGGGCTGCTGATGCCATAGGCAGCCGTCGGCGGATCACGACCGCGCCGCGCGGATCGCGCGCCAGACGCGCTCCGGCGTCGCCGGCATGTCGAGATGCGTCACGCCGAACGGGCGCAGCGCATCGACGATCGCGCTGATCACCACCGGCAGCGCGCCGACCGTGCCCGCCTCGCCCGCGCCCTTGATGCCGAACGGGTTGTTCGGCGTCGGCACATGGTTGCCGATCACCTCGAAATCCGGCAGGTCGGATGCACGCGGCATGCGGTAGTCCATGAAGCTCGCGGTCAGGATCTGTCCGGTCTCGTCATAGGCGATCGCCTCGCCGAGCGCCTGGCCCGCGCCCTGGGCGATGCCGCCATGGATCTGGCCCTTCAGCAGCAGCGGGTTCACCACCGCGCCGACATCGTCGCACACGACATAGCGGTCGATCCGCACCACGCCGGTCTCGGGATCGACCTCGACCTCGCAGACATGGCAGCCGTTCGGGAAGGTCGCCTCGTCGGTGGTGGTGACGGCGAGAGCCGCGAGGCCCATGGGCTCGCCCTTCGGCAGCGCGCCGAGCCGGTAGGAGGCGCGCGCGATCTCCTCGATGCGCAGCGCGCGGTCGGTGCCGGCGACCCGGAACGAGCCGGCATCGAACTCGATATCGCGTTCCGCCGCTTCCAGCAGATGCGCCGCGATCCGCTTGCCGCGCGCGATGATCGCGTCCGCGGCCTGGCGCAGCGCGAACCCGCCGGCGATCACCGAACGGCTGCCGAAGGTGCCGCGGCCATGCGTCACCGCGTCGGTGTCGCCGGCGAGGATGCGCACGCGCTCGAACGGCAGGCCGAGCATCGACATCGCCATCTGGCGGAACGCGGTCTCGTGGCCCTGGCCGTGATTGTGCGTGCCGAGCAGCAGGGTCGCGTCGCCGCCCGGATCGAAGCGGATCTCCACCCCCTCCTCGTTCGGCGCGCGCTGCGGCCCGGCGGCGATCTCGATCGCGTTGGCGATGCCCCGGCCGCGCAGCATGCCGCGCGCCTCCGAGGCGGCGCGGCGGGCGTCGAACCCGTCCCAGTCGGCGGCCTCCATCGCCAGCCGCATCCCGGCCGCGAAGTCGCCGCTGTCATAGGTGAACACGAGCCCGGTGCGGAACGGCATCTGATCCGGGGCGATCAGGTTGCGCCGGCGCAGCGCGACCGGATCGATGCCGAGACGCTCGGCGGCGACATCGATCACCCGCTCGATCGCGTAGGTCGCCTCGGGCCGGCCGGCGCCGCGATAGGGCGCTGTCGGCTGGGCGTTGGTGAAGGCGCCGCGCACCTCGGCGCGGATCGCCGGCGTGCGATAGACGCCCGCGAGGCCGCCAAGGTTGTTGGTCGGCGAATGCGGCGTGTTGAACGCGAGATACGCGCCAAGCCCGGCCACGGTGCGGATGCGCAGGGCGAGGAAGATCCCCTCGCCGTCCAGCGCGAGTTCGACCGTCGAGACGTTGTCGCGCGCGTGGAAGTCGGACAGGAACGACTCCGTCCGGTCGGCCACCCACTTCACCGGCCGGCCGACCCGACGCGCCGCCCACAGCACCAGCGCGTGCTCCTGCGTCGGCGAGCCGCGCATGCCGAACGCGCCGCCCATGTCGGGCGATACCAACCGCAACGCGTGATGCGGCACGCGCAGCACGGTCTCGGCAAGCTCCGAGCGGATCTTGTGCGGCGCCTGCACGCCCGACCAGAGCGTGTAGCGTTGCTCCGCCACGTCCCAGGCGCCCACCGCGGCGCGCGGCTCGAGCGGATTGGCCGAGACGCGCGTCACACGGAAGTCGAGCGAGACGACATGCGTCGCACGCGCGAAGGCCGCATCCACCGCGGCCGCGTCGCCGAGGCCGAACAGGAAGCAGAGATTGTCGTCGCAGAGGCCGGGCCAGACGGCGGGCGCGCCGGGCGCGAGTGCGGCCACGCCATCGGTCACGGCCGACAGCGGCTCCCACTCGACCGCCAACAGCTCGGCCGCGTCCTTGGCCGCGTTGCGCGTCTCCGCCACCACCACCGCGACCGGATCGCCGACGAACTTCGCTGCGTCCGTCGCGAGCACGCGATAGGGCGGGCGCGGCATCGGGCTGCCGTCAGGGCGGTGGCGCTGTACCACGGTCTGGAGCGTGCCGAGACCATCGGCCTCCGCATCCGCCCCGGTCAGCACCGCGAGCACGCCGGGTGCGGCGCGCGCCGCCTCCGTGTCGATCGCGCGGATCGCGGCGTGCGCGTGCGGGCTGCGCACGATCGCCATGTGCGCGACCCCGGGGATGGCGAGGTCGTCGGTGTAGCGGCCGAGGCCGCGCAGCAGTCGGCGGTCCTCGACGCGGCGCACCGGTGCGCCGATGCGGCCCGTCTCGACGGGGCGGATATCGTCAGCCATGCGCGGGCGACCAGGTGGCATCGGGGTCGAGCGGCCAGATCGGGCGCGGGATGTTGCGGTAGGGCACGCGCTCCAGCACTACCGAGGTCAGCCCCGGCACGTCGACCTCGACGATCGCCTCGCGCGGGAAGATGTCGTCGAACCCGGCGCGGAAATGCCCGCGCGACTTCACCACCAGCGACCGCACAGCGCGAAGGTCTATGCCCAGGTGCTCGGCCATCGCGGGCTCGGCGAACTGGCGCCGATGCGTCACCACGATGACGCGGATGCCGCCCAGACGCAGCAGCGCGGTCTGGCCGAGCGAGACGCGCCGCCCGGCATAGATGCCGCGCCGGCCGACGAACTCGCCGTCCGACAGCGCCTCGACCACCGCCTCGGCCTCGAAGGGCTCGCTCATCGGGTGCGGCTCGGCGCGGTTGAAGCGCGCGGTGAAGCGTGCGCCCACGCCCAGCGCGTGCGCCTCCGCCGCGAGCGGCGGGTCGTTGTGGATGCCGAACAGGGCGCCGTCCACTCCGGCGGCATGAAACGCACGCAGGATGGAGGTCGTGTTGCCGCGCCCGCCCCCGCCCGGATTGTCGGCGACATCGGCGAAGAGCAGCGCCTGGCGGGACGGCTCGCCGCCGGCCTGCTGCGCCATCGCCACCGCCGCATCGAGCGGCGTCAGCGTGATGCGGAAGCGCTCGCGCATCTCCCAGAGCCTCGTCGCCACGTCGGTCGCGACCGCCTGCGCACGCGCCTGGTCGCCTTTCGCCGTGACGATCACCGAGAGCCCGTTCTTCGGCGTGTCCCCAAGCGAGAAGTTCGCCACCACCGACACGTCGAGGATCGTGTGGTCGATCAGCGACTGGCCGTAGGCGATGATGTCGGCATAGGGGCCCTGGTCGGTGTTCATCGACACGGCCGGGGTGATCATCGGCAGCTTCACGAACGCGGCCTTCGGCCGCATGCCGCCGAGCATGGCGCGCATCGCGAAGGCCGCATCCATGCCGCGTTCGATCATGTCCACATGCGGATTGGTCCGGTAGGAGATCAGCATGCTCGCCTCATCCACCATCTTCCGCGAGACGTTCGCGTGCAGGTCGAGCGTGGCGATCACCGGCACGTCGGGCCCCACCACCGCGCGCACCGCGGCGAGCAGCACGCCGTCCGGATCAGGCTCCGCGGTCGCGGTGGCCGCGCCATGGAGCGCGAGGAACACGCCATCCACCGGCAGGGCGGCGCGCAGGCCCGCAGTGATGCGCGCCACCACCTCGTCGAACACCGGCTGCTCGACCGGACCGGAGGCGCCGGCGCCGGTCGCGAGCAGCGGCACTGGCGTCCACGCCTCTCCCTGGTCCATGCCGGCGAGGAAGCCCGACAGGCAGGCCGAAGCGCGCGGCGCGGGCGAGCGCAGATCCGCCAGCAACGGCGCGCCCTCCAGCCAGTAGGTCGCCTCGAACTCGGCCTTCGGCGCGGGTGGCGCGTGGCCGTTGCTCTCCAGCATGAAGCCGCCGAGGGCGATGCGGGGGGTCGTGCGCGTCATGGGCGCGGAGACTGCGACGGCCGGCCGCTTTGCACAACGCCCCCGGCGCGGCATGATGGCGCAGGGAGACGAAGGGAGGGTTCGATGCGACGTATCCTGTACGCGGCCGTGGCCGCGGTGGCACTGGCGGCCGGCGGCGCTTCAGCGCAGACGCTGACGCTCGGCACCAAGCTTGAGCTCAATACGCTCGACCCGCACTTCTTCAACGGCTTCCCGCAGGCCTCCAGCCACAGCCAGATCTTCGACGGGCTGACCTACCAGAACGACCGGCAGCAACTGGAGCCCGCGCTCGCCGAGTCCTGGCGCCTGATCGACGACCTGACCTGGGAGTTCAAGCTGCGCCGCGGCGTGGTGTTCCACGACGGCTCGCCCTTCACCGCCGACGACGTGATCGCGACCTATGCGCGCCTGCCGAACGTGCCGAACAGCCCCGCCCTGTTCACCGTGTTCACGCGCGCGATCGCCGCGATCGACAAGATCGACGACCACACGATCCGCATCCGTACCGCCACGCCCAACCCGCTGCTGCCGCTCGACCTCAGCCGCGTGTTCATCATCCGCGCCGCCGATGCCGGTCAGACCACCAGCGAGTTCAACGCCGGCAAGGTGAACGGCACCGGGCCGTATCGCCACGTCGAGTGGGTGAACGCCGATCGGCTGGTGCTCCAGCGCTTCGACCGGCACTGGCGCGGCCCCGCCACCTGGGAGCGCGTGACCGAACGCGTGATCACCCGCGACCCGTCGCGCGTCGCGGCACTGCTCGCCGGCGAGCTCGACGCGATCGACCTCGTGCCGGTGGCCGACAAGGCGCGCATCCAGCAGGACCAGCG
Organism: uncultured Elioraea sp.; assembly: GCA_964533585.1. Taxonomy (GTDB): domain Bacteria; phylum Pseudomonadota; class Alphaproteobacteria; order Acetobacterales; family Acetobacteraceae; genus Elioraea. The sequence continues at coordinate 1,720 of CAZHMM010000176.1, read as the reverse complement.
GCTCGCCCTGGCGAGCGGGCCCGCCGCGGTGATCCACTACATCGCGCTCGACTCCGCACGCGAGCAGAGCCCGCATGTGGGCGCCAAGGACGGCCAGCCCGCGCTTGCCCGCAACCCGCTGATGGACCCGCGCGTGCGCCGCGCGCTGTCGCTCGCGATCGACCGCGCGGCGATCTGCGAGCGGCTGATGGAGGGAAGCTGCACGCCGGCCTCGCAGATGCTGCCGCCCTCGTTCCCGGGCACCAGCCAGCGGCTGCAACCCGATCCGCTCGACCTCAACCGGGCGCGCGCGCTGCTGACCGAAGCGGGCCTGCCGAACGGCTTCCGGCTCGCCCTGCACACCACCACCGACCGCTACCCGAAGGACAGCCAGATCGCCCAGGCGATCGGCCAGATGTGGACGCGGCTCGGGCTTCAGGTGGCGGTTGAGGGCGTGCCCGGCCAGGTGTTCTTCGGCGCCGCGACGCGGCAGGAGTTCTCCGCCTTCATCGCCCAGTACGGCACGATCGAGGCCTCGGAGGGTCCGCGCGCGGTGCTGCACACGAATGACGCGCAGAAGGGGCTCGGCGCGGCCAACCGCGTGCGCTATTCGAACCCGCGCGTCGATGCGCTGATCGTCGATGCGCTGGGCGAGATGGACCCGGAGAAGCGCATCGCCAAGGTGGCGGCCGCGATCGAGGCGGCGTTCGAGGATCAGGCGCTGATCCCGGTGTTCCACCCGACCTGGGATTACGCGTCGCGGCGGACGCTGGCGATCACCCCGCGGCCGGAACGGCGCTTCAACGCGCTGATGATCCGTCCGGCAAGCTGAACGGTGACGGGGCCGGCTTGCCGCCGGCCCCCCTCACCTCACGCCTTGCTCGGGCAGGTGCTGATGCCGAACGGCAGATAGGCCGGGCACCAGCCGATCGCCGCGGTGGCGAGCGGCACCACGCCGATCCAGCCCCACACGCCGATCGTTCCGGTCGCCGCCAGCGCCACGAGCGCCACGCCGACCACCGCGCGCACCGCGCGATCCACCATGCCCATGTTCTTCGTCATCGTCCGCACTCCGTTGCCTGTGGCCTCGGGCGCAGCAGAGCCGATCAGCTTCGCGCGTTCCGTGACCTAGGTCACCGAGGCATGCGCGGCCGCCGCGAGGCCGTCGGGATCGGCCACGACGATCCGCCCGCGCGCGAGCGCGACATGGCCCGCGCGCTCGAACGCCTTCAGCCGGCGGCTCACCACCTCGCGCGCGGTGCCGAGTTCGGCGGCCAGCGCCTCATGCGTCGTCGGCACCGAGCCGTCGGGCGCGCGCAGCGCCAGCAGGCGGCGCGCGAGCCGCGTGCCGACCTCGTCGAAGGCCAGTTCCTCCGCGAGTTCCATCAGCGCCGCGATGCGGCTGGCATAGGCGGCGAAGGCGAAACGGCGGAACGACGGCTGCTCGGCGATCAGGCGCAGGAACTCGGCCGCCGGCAGCAGCAGCGCCTCCACGTCCGTCTCGCAAATCGCCTCGGCATCGTAGTCCCCGCCTTCGAGCAGTCCGGCCGTGGTGAGCACGCAGCTCTCGCCCGGATGCACCCGGTAGAGCACGATCTCGCGCCCATCCCCGGCGACGCGCGAGACTCGCACCTTTCCGGCGCAGACGATCAGCCAGTGCCCGCAGGGCTGACCGGGACGGAAGGCCGCCGCGCCGGCCGGCAGGCGCACGCGCCGCGCCGCCGCGCGCACCGCGTCGCGC
>CAZHMM010000175.1:0-7363 GCA_964533585.1 uncultured Elioraea sp. | reverse complement strand
ACGCCGCTGCCACACCTCCATCAGCCAATCAGGCGGGTTTCGCAGAGGTCTCCAAAGGTCGTCAGCATCAAGGACGACACCCGTGGAGCCGATCACGACGAGCTCACCCTTGAATTCCTGATCCTCCCCGACGGATCGACGGACTTCTCCAAGGCATGATCAGCGTACGATCTCCAGATCGGGCCGACAGCCGGCCGGAGCCTCGGTCGAGATCAACCAAGTCCCCATTCCTATTCCGGAACGGTGGAGCAATTGCGCGCCGGGGTGGCGAAACCTCGGAGGACCGCGCCGCGGTCAGGCGTGTTGTCATGGCTGCCCGCGACGGGAAACTGGCGCGCCCGGGAAGATTCGAACTCCCAACCCCCAGATCCGTAGTCTGGTGCTCTGTCCAGTTGAGCTACGGGCGCTTGCCAGAGGGCGGCGTGATAGCGGATGCCCCCCGAGGGAGCAAGGGCCGATCAGCCGCCGGTCTTGTCGAGCTCGCGCACCACCGCATCGCCCATCACCTGGGTCGAGACGCGCGCGAGGCCGGGCTGCATGATGTCGGCGGTGCGCAGCCCCGAGCCCAGCACATTGGTGCAGGCCCGCTCGACCAGCTTCGCCTCCTCCTCCAGCCCGAAGCTGTGGCGCAGCAGCATGGCGAAGGAGAGGATCTGCGCCATCGGATTGGCGATGCCCTTGCCGGCGATGTCGGGGGCGGAGCCGTGGATCGGTTCATAGAGCGCGTGGCGCGACCCGTCCGCCCCGGCCGCGCCGATCGTCGCCGAGGGCAGCATGCCGAGCGAGCCGGTCAGCATCGAGGCGAGGTCCGACAGCAGGTCGCCGAACAGGTTGGTGGTGACGATCACGTCGAACTGGCGCGGGTTGCGCACCAGCTGCATCGCGCAGTTGTCGGCGTACATGTGGCTGAGCTCGACATCGGCGAACTCGCGCGCGTGCAGCTCGGTGACGGTCTGGCGCCAGAGCAGGCCGGACTCCATCACGTTCGCCTTCTCGACCGAGCAGACCCGGTTCTGCCGCTTGCGCGCGAGCTCGAACGAGACGCGCGCGACCCGCTCGATCTCGGCCGTGGTGTAGACCTCGGTGTTGTAGCCGCGCTTGGTGCCGTCGGGCAGCGTGTCGATGCCGCGCGGCTCGCCGAAATAGATGCCGCCCGTGCTCTCGCGCACGATCATGATGTCGAGGCCGCGCACCACGTCGGGCTTCAGCGTCGAGGCATCGATCAGCGGATCGAGCACCTGGGCGGGGCGGAGATTGGCGAACAGGCCGAGCTCCTTGCGCAGCGTCAGGATGGCGATCTCGGGCCGCATGTCGAAGCCGAGCTTGTCCCATTTCGGCCCGCCGACCGAGCCGAACAGCACGGCGTCGGCGGCCTTGGCCTTCTCGACCGTCGCCGGCGCGATCGGCGTGCCGAGCGCGTCGATCGCCGCACCGCCGACCAGCGCCTCGTCGAGCTCGAAGCGCACCGCGCGGCGGCGGTCGAACCAGTCGATGATGCGGCGCACCTCGCGCATCACCTCGGGCCCGATGCCGTCGCCCGGCAGCACCAGCAGCTTCTTGTTCGATGCCATCTCAGCCTCCCCCTCTCATTGAGCCGGCGCCGGGCCGCCCCCCGCCGCCCGGCACGGTCGTCACGCGAAGGCCCAGGGCTCGGCGGCCCGGCGCTTCGCCTCGTAGGCGTCGATCTTCGGCGCATGCGCCATGGTCTGGCCGATGTCGTCGAGCCCGTGCAAGAGGCAGTGCTTGCGGAACGGATCGATCTCGAAGCGGATCTCCTCGCCGTTCGGCCGCACCACCACCTGGCGCTCGAGATCGACGGTCAGCCGCGCATTCGCGCCGAGCTTGGCGTCCTCCATCAGCGCGTCGCAGATCTCCTGCGGCAGCCTGATCGGCAGGATGCCGTTCTTGAAGCAGTTGTTGTGGAAGATGTCGGCGAAGTCGGGCGCGATCACGCAGCGGATGCCGAAATCGAGCAGCGCCCAGGGCGCGTGCTCGCGCGAGCTTCCGCAGCCGAAATTCGGTCCGCCGACCAGGATCTCCGCCTTGCGGTACGGCTCCTGGTTCAGGATGAAGTCCGGGTTCTCCGAGCCGTCGGCGCGGTAGCGCATCGCGTCGAACAGGTTCTTGCCCAGCCCCGAACGCTTGATGGTCTTGAGGAAGCGCGCGGGGATGATCTTGTCGGTATCGACGTTCGGGATCGGCAGCGGGGCGGCGATGCCGGTGAGCGTGGTGAAGGGCTGCATGACGGTCCCTCCTCAGTTCACGAGCTGGCGCACATCGGTGAGCCGGCCGGTCACCGCGGCGGCGGCGGCCATCGCCGGGCTCATCAGATGCGTCCGCCCGCCGGGGCCCTGGCGGCCCTCGAAGTTGCGGTTGGAGGTGGAGGCCGACCGCTGGCCGGGCTTGAGCTGATCGGGGTTCATGCCGAGGCACATCGAGCAGCCCGCCTCGCGCCACTCGAACCCGGCCTCGCGGAAGATGCGGTCCAGCCCCTCGGCCTCGGCCTGCTGCTTCACCAGGCCGGAGCCGGGCACCACCATCGCGCGCACGGTCTCGGCCACCTTGCGGCCCTTGGCCACCGCGGCGGCGGCGCGCAGGTCCTCGATCCGCCCGTTGGTGCAGGAGCCGATGAACACGACGTCGACCGCCACGTCCTGCATCCTCGTGCCGGGGGTCAGCGCCATGTAGTCGAGCATGCGGCGCTTGGCGGCGCGCCTCGCCTCGGTCGGCTCGGTGTCGGGGTCCGGCACCGCGCCAGTGATCGGCACCACGTCCTCCGGGGACGTGCCCCAGGTGACCAGCGGCACGATCTCGTCGGCCTTCAGCGTCACGGTGGTGTCGTAGCGCGCGCCGGGATCGGACGGCAGCGTGCTCCAGTAGGCGACCGCGCGGTCCCACGCCTCGCCCTTCGGCGCGTAGGGGCGGCCCTTGAGATAGGCGAAGGTCTTCTCGTCGGGCGCGACCAGCCCCGCCCGCGCGCCGGCCTCGATCGACATGTTGCAGACCGTCATGCGCCCGGCCATGTCGAGGTCGCGGATCGCCTCGCCCGCGTACTCGATGACGTGGCCGGTGCCGCCGGCGGTGCCGATCCGGCCGATGATCGCGAGGATGATGTCCTTCGCGGTGCAGCCGAACGGCAGCTTGCCCTGCACGTCGATCAGCATGTTCTTCGCCGGCTTCTGCAGCAGCGTCTGCGTGGCCAGCACATGCTCGACCTCGGAGGTGCCGATGCCGAAGGCGAGCGCGCCGAGCGCGCCATGCGTCGAGGTGTGGCTGTCGCCGCAGACGATGGTCAGCCCGGGCTGGCTGATGCCCTGCTCCGGCCCGACGATGTGCACGATGCCCTGGCGCGCATCCATCAGCGGGAAATAGGGCACGCCGAAATCGGCGACGTTCTTCTCCAGCGTCTCGACCTGGATGCGGCTCTCCGGCTCGTCGATGCCCTTGGAGCGGTCGGAGGTCGGCACGTTGTGGTCTGCGACCGCGAAGGTGGCGTCCGGCCGGCGCACCTGGCGGCCGGCCATGCGCAGCCCCTCGAAGGCCTGGGGGCTCGTCACCTCATGGACGAGGTGACGGTCGATGTAGAGGATGCAGGTGCCGTCCGGCAGACGCTCGACGACGTGGCTGTCCCAGATCTTGTCGAACAGCGTGCGCGGTGCCGTCCCCTCACCCATCTCGACCGTCTCCCCCGTCTCAGGCCTGCTCGGCCCCGTTCGCCTGCGCCTCGGGCGCCTCGGCACTCTCGGCCTGCGCGGCCTGGTTCAGCCCCATCTTCTCGGCGATGCGCGCGGCCTTGCCGGTGCGGCCACGCAGGTAATAGAGCTTGGCCCGCCGCACATCGCCCCGGCGCATCACCTTGATCTCGGCGACGTTCGGCGAGTGCAGCGGAAAGACGCGCTCCACCCCCTCGCCGTAGCTGATCTTGCGCACGGTGAACGAGCTGTTGATGCCGGCGTTCTTGCGCGCGATGCACACGCCCTCGAAGGCCTGCAAGCGCGTGCGCTCGCCCTCGACCACGCGCACGGAGATGCGCAGCGTGTCGCCGGGGCCGAACTCCGGCACGGCGCGCTCGGCGACGCGCTTGGCGACCTGCTCGGCCTCGATCTGTTGGACGATGTTCATAGTCAGGCTCCTTCTCACTCTTTGGCTGCCGCGCCAAGCCGGCGCGGCGTCATGGCTTGCATGTCAGGCGGTGGGCGCGGCCTCGGCCAGCGCCCGGTAGGCGGCCCAGAGATCGGGGCGGCGGTCGCGCGTGACGCGCTCGGCCTCTTCGCGGCGCCAGGCGGCGATCGCGGCGTGGTTGCCGCCCGCCAGCACGTCCGGCACCGCCATGCCCTGCCAGAGGGCGGGGCGGGTGTAGTGCGGATACTCCAGCAAACCGGACGCGAAGCTCTCCTCGACGCCGCTCTCGGCCGCACCCATCACGCCGGGCAGCAGCCGGACACAGGCATCGAGCAGCACCATCGCCGCCGGCTCGCCGCCCGAAAGGACGTAGTCGCCGATCGAGAGCTCCTCCATGCGGCGATGCGCGATCACGCGCTCGTCGATGCCCTCGTAGCGGCCGCAGAGCAGGATCGCGCCCGGGCCCTCGGCGAGCGCGCGCACGCGCTTCTGGGTGAGCAGCCTCCCGCGCGGCGTGAAGACGATCAGCGGCAGGTCCGGGCCGCGTGCGAGCGCCTCGGCGACCGCCGCGTCGACCACATCCGCGCGCATCACCATGCCGGGCCCGCCGCCGAACGGCGTGTCGTCCACGCTGCGGTGCCGGTCGGTGGCGAAGCCGCGGATGTCGATCGCATCGAGCGACCAATCGCCGCGCGCAAGCGCCCGCCCCGCCAGCGAGTGGCCGAGCGGGCCCGGGAACATCTCCGGGAACAGGGTCAGCACGAGGGCGCGGAAGCTCATGCCGCCGCTCCTTCCGGCTGATCCGCCGAGGGCGGCACGACGACCTCCGCGGGCGGGACGATCACCACGCGGCGGCCCGCGAGATCGACCACCGGCACCGCCGCGCGGGTGAAGGGCAGCAGCAGCGGTTGCGCCCCCTTTCCTGCGGTCGCCGTGTCGATCTCGAGGAAGGCGCCGGCGCCGTGGTCGTTCACGCTGGCGACCGTGCCGATGCGCCGGCCCGACGCGTCCTCGACCGCCAGCCCGATCAGGTCGGCGTGGTAGAACTCGTCCTCGTCCGGCGCGGGCAGACGATCTCGCGCGACATAGAGCGCGGTGCCGGTGAGCCTCGCCGCCGCCTCGCGGTCCGAAACTCCCTCGACCGCCACGACCGGCATCTCGCCCGGCTGGACCACGCGCAGACGGAACGTCCGCGTGCCCGCCTCGTCCGAGACCGGGCCGTAGGCGGCGATATCGGCCGGATCAGCGGTGAAGGACTGCACGCGCACGAGCCCCCGCACGCCGTGCGGGCGTCCGATCCGGCCCAGCAGGATGCGGTCGGGGGACATGGCGGCTCCGCGCGTCTCCGGCTCAGGCGGCGGCGGCGGCCGCGCGCTCCTGCGCCTTCTTCTTCGGCAAATGCTGCTTGGTCTGGGTCGGGCGCGCCTCGGCGGCGACGATGCCGGCCTTGGCGAGGAAGCGCTCGACCCGCTCGGTCACCTGCGCGCCCTTGCCGATCCACTCGCGGATCTTGTCCTCCTTCAGCCGCACGCGATCGGCATGATCGGCGGGCAGCATCGGGTCGTAGGCGCCGACCTTCTCGATGAAGCGGCCGTCGCGCGGCGAGCGGCTGTCGGCCACCACGATGTGGTAGTAGGGGCGCTTCTTGGCGCCGGCGCGGCTCAGGCGGATCTTAAGGCTCATTCGGGGTTCCGTCCTTTCGGGGATCGATGTCTGTTCAGAACGGGCGGCGACCGCCGCCGGGAAAACTCATGCCGCCGGGCAGCAACGAGCCGAGGCCCTGCCGCAGCAGGCCCTTCTGGCCCATCTTCTGCACGCGCTTCATCATCGTCGTCATGTCGTCGAACTGCTTCAGCAGGCGGTTGACGTCCTCGACCCGCGTGCCCGACCCCGCGGCGATGCGCTTCTTGCGCGAGGCCTTGATGATGTCGGGGCGGCGACGTTCCGCCTTCGTCATGCTGTCGATGATGGCGATCTGGCGCTTGATCACCTTGTCGTCGAGCTTGGCCTCGGCCATCTGCGCCTTGATCTTGCCGACCCCGGGCAACATGCCGAGCAGGCCCTGAAGGCTGCCCATCTTCGAGATCTGGCCGAGCTGCTTGCGGAAATCCTCCAGGTCGAACGAGCCCTTCTGGATCTTCGCGGCGAGCTTCTCGGCATCCTCGGCCTCGATCGTCGCGGCCGCCTTCTCGACCAGCGACACGACGTCGCCCATGCCGAGGATGCGCCCGGCGACGCGGTCGGGGTGGAAGTCCTCGAGCGCGTCGAGCTTCTCGCCGACGCCGACCAGGCGGATCGGCGCGCCGGTGATCGCGCGCATGGAGAGCGCGGCACCACCGCGCGCATCGCCGTCCATCCGCGTCATGACGATGCCGGTGACGCCGACCTTCTCGTGGAACGATTTGGCGACGGTGACGGCGTCCTGGCCGGTCATGGCATCGACGACCAGCAGCTTCTCGTGCGGGCGGGCGACGGCGGCGACCTCGGCGACTTCGGCCATCAGGGCCTCGTCGATCGCGAGGCGGCCGGCGGTGTCGAGCACCAGCACGTCGAAGCCGCCGCGGCGGGCTTCGTCGAGCGCGCGGCGGGCGATCTCGACCGGGCGCTGGCCGGCGACGATCGGCAGGCTGATCACGCCGGCGCGGTCGGCCAGCGTGGCGAGCTGCTCCATCGCGGCGGGGCGGTGGGTGTCGAGCGAGGCGAGCAGCACGCGCTTGCGGTCGCGGTTCTTCAGGCGGAGCGCGATCTTGCCGGCGGTGGTGGTCTTGCCCGAGCCCTGGAGGCCGAGCATCAGCACGATGACGGGGGGCGAGGCGGCGAGGTTGAGCCCGGGTGCGGCCGGGCCGAGCATTTCGACCAGGGCGTCGTTGACGATCTTGACGACCTGCTGGCCGGGGGTGACCGACTTGAGCACGGCCTCGCCGATGGCGCCTTCGCGCACCTTGGCGATGAAGTCCTTGACGACGGGCAGGGCGACGTCGGCTTCGAGGAGGGCGATGCGGACTTCGCGGAGTGCCTCGGAGACATCGGATTCCGAGAGCGCGCCGCGGCGCTTCAGCCTGTCGAAGATCCCGGTCAGTTTGCCCGAGAGGGCGTCGAACATCGTCTGCTCCTCAGTGTTCCGGGGGCCCAAACGGATTTGCGCCGCTGCGCGAGCCTTCGCGGAGCGGCGGCGCCCAGGGGGCGGGTCAGGGTCCGGGTGGGCCGGAACGGGTGGGGTTGTGGGGGAAAGAGGGCGATA